>NZ_JBVIGA010000042.1:0-48343 GCF_055571035.1 Streptomyces malachitofuscus
ACCACGGGCAAGGAGATCGGCCAGCTGTCCCTGCACTACGGCGCGGACGACCTCGGCTCGATCATGCTGGAGGAGAACGTCGTCTCCTCCGCCGGTGCCAAGCACCGCTCCAACCGGCTGGAGATCATCGACCTGATCCGCAAGGCGGGCCGGGTCCCGGCGCAGCGGTCGACGACGTACGAGCACCTCGTGGTGCACGACGACCCGGCGAACGACCCCGTCGACGACCGTGTGGTCTCCCACATCTCCTCCACCGCCATCGAGGGCGGCACGGCCCATCCGGAGCTGAAGCTCCTCGCCTCCAACTGACGTCGGCGTGCTGACCCTTCACGCCGCCGACGCCTCGCCCGAGGCCGCCGTTGTGGTCGACGGCGCGCACATCGCCGCCGTCGGCCCCTGCGAAGAGCTGGCCGCCGCCCACCCGGACGCCCGGCTGCGGCGGTGGCCCGGCATCCTGACGCCCGGGTTGCTCAACCCGTACGGCCCGGAACTGCTGGAGCAGGCGTACCACCCCGACCCGCGCGAGGCGGACCGGCTCGGCACCGAGCCGCTGTTCGGGGAGCGCGCGCGGGCCCTGCTCGACGCCGCTCCGTCCGCGCGGGGCGCCAGCGCACGCCGGGGGGTGCAGCGCATGCTGGCGCACGGAACGGTCGCGGTCGCCGGTGAACTGCGCAGCCGCGCGGCCCTGGACGCGGTGCGCAGGGCCGGGCTCGCCCTCGCGGGGCGTCCGGCCGCCCTGCCCGGGCCCCCGGCGCTCTCCCCGGTGCCGCTCGTGCTGCTGCCGGGCCTCGGCGCCGGGAAGCCCGCCCGGTTCGCGGTGTTCGACGTGCCCGACCGGGACGCCCTCGTGCGGGACGGCGCGTCCACCTGCGTCGTCACCGTCGTGGGCGGCCGTATGGTGTACCGGCGCGCGTAGCCGGCGGAGGCCGCCTGCCACAATGGCCCGGTGACCCGAGCCAGCCTGGACAAGCAGCCGCACGAAGTCGCCTCGATGTTCGACGACGTCGCGGAACGGTACGACCTGACCAACGACGTGCTGTCCCTCGGCCAGGACCGCAGATGGCGCAAGGAGGTCGCCAGGGCCGTCGACGCGCGGCCCGCGCAGAAGGTCCTGGACCTGGCGGCCGGCACCGGCACGTCGTCGATGCCCTTCGCCCGCACCGGCGCCTACGTGGTGCCCTGCGACTTCTCCCTCGGCATGCTCAAGGTCGGCAAGCGCAACCGCGCCTGGCTGCCGTACACCGCGGGCGACGCCACCCGGCTGCCCTTCAAGGACGACGTCTTCGACGCCGTCACCATCTCCTTCGGCCTGCGCAACGTGCAGGACACGGACGCGGCGCTGCGCGAGATGCACCGGGTGACCAGGCCCGGCGGACGGATCGTCATCTGCGAGTTCTCGCACCCGACGTGGGCGCCGTTCCGCACCGTCTACACCGAGTACCTGATGCGCGCCCTGCCGCCGGTCGCCCGGTCGGTGTCGTCCAACCCGGACGCGTACGTCTACCTCGCCGAGTCGATCCGCGCCTGGCCCGACCAGCCCGGGCTGGCCGACCGGCTGAAGGGCGCCGGCTGGTCGCGGGTGGCGTGGCGCAACCTGACGGGCGGTGTGGTGGCGCTGCACCGGGGCTACAAGGAGGGCTGAGCACGGCGGCGTGCGTCAGGGGCAGCTGAGCACCACGGCGTGGGGGCCGCCGCCGCGCGGCTCCTCCAGTTCCCGCTGGAGCCCGCCCGTGGGCGGCAGGGGCCCCCGGGGTTCGCGCACGCCCCCGCCTCCGCCGTCGCCCTCACCGAAGTCGAACCACACGTGGACCACGGAGTCCCGGGGGACCTCGGTGCCGGGCTGCGGATACTGGCGTACGACGTAGTCCACGACGGCGAGATGGAAGTCCGGCCGGTCCGGGGCGTTCACGGACAGGCCCTGTGCCCGGGCCGACTCGCGCGCGTCCACGGCCATCAGACCGACCAGGCGCGGAACGCGCACTTCGGGTGTCCCGAATCCCTTGGGTGCCACACGCACGGACGTCACCCCCCAGCGGTACCGGCAGAGTAGACCGGTGCGGCGCCCGCCGGAAGCATCAAGTGGCGTTCCGTGACAAATGGTTACTCGGTGTGACGGAAGTCGAGGCGATAGCAGTGGGCCTCGCGCCGCGAGACCGGTGTCATGAAGGTCTCGGCCAGGCGCATGCCCAGTCGCCGGGTGACCGCTGTGGAGCGGGTGTTGCGGGCGTCCACCATCGCGACCACGCCGTCGAGGCCCGCCGCGCGCACCCGTTCCAGGGTTTCCCGGGCCGCGGCGGTGGCGTACCCCTTGCCCCAGTGCTCCCGCCCGAGGCGCCAGCCGATCTCGATCTCGCCGGTCGGACCCCAGTCGCGTGGCCACGGCTGGGCGCCGGTGAAGCCGATGACCTGCCCGGACTCGTCGAGCATGGTCCACAGGCAGAAGCCGAGCTGGGCGTCGTGCCGGCGCTGGCGGGCGGTGAGCTCCTCGTAGACGGACAGGTCCGCCGCCCTTCCGCCGTGGAACTCCATGACGTCCGGGTCGTCGAAGATCCGGTGCCAGGCGAAGGCGTCCTCGTGGGTGGGGACACGCAGCCGTACAGCGGGGAGAGCTCGGTTCACGGGGCAGCCCTTCAGCCGGGTGATCAGTCCTGCTGAATAGACTGCCCATGTCCAGTGCCGGTCGGCACGCAGATTTCGAACCTTGGGGAGATCCCGCCGTGACCGAGCCCCTCTCCGACAACACCGCCGACGTCATTGTCGTAGGCGCGGGGCCGGCCGGCTCCACCACCGCCTACCACCTGGCCCGGTCCGGCCTCGACGTGCTCCTGCTGGAGAAGACCGAGTTCCCGCGCGAGAAGGTGTGCGGCGACGGCCTCACCCCGCGCGCCGTGAAGCAGCTGGTGTCGATGGGCATCGACATCTCCGAGGAGGCGGGCTGGCTGCGCAACAAGGGCCTGCGCATCATCGGCGGCGGGGTGCGCCTCCAGCTGGACTGGCCGGATCTCGCCTCCTTCCCCGACTACGGACTGGTCCGCAAGCGCGACGACTTCGACGAGCAGCTCGCCCGGCAGGCCCAGAAGGCGGGCGCCCGGCTGTACGAGCGCTGCAACGTCGGCGCGCCGATCGTCGACGACCGCACCGGGCGCATCACGGGCGTCAAGGCCAAGCTCGGCGAGGACAAGCGGGAGGTCACCTTCCACGCCCCGCTGGTCGTGGCCGCCGACGGCAACTCCACCCGGCTGTCCCTGGCGATGGGACTGCACCGGCGCGAGGACCGCCCGATGGGCGTCGCCGTGCGGACGTATTTCACCTCGCCGCGCCACGACGACGACTACCTGGAGTCCTGGCTGGAGCTGTGGGACCGCCGCGGCCCCCAGGACCGGCTGCTGCCCGGATACGGCTGGATCTTCGGCATGGGCGACGGCACCAGCAACGTCGGACTGGGCGTGCTGAACACCTCCGACTCCTTCAAGGAGCTGGACTGGCGGGAGGTCCTCAAGGCCTGGTGCGCCTCTATGCCGGAGGACTGGGGCTACACCCCGGACAACATGACCGGCCCGATCCGCGGCGCCGCGCTCCCCATGGCCTTCAACCGCCAGCCGCACTACACGCGCGGGCTGCTGCTCGTCGGCGACGCGGGCGGTCTGGTCAACCCGTTCAACGGCGAGGGCATCGCCTACGCCATGGAGTCCGGGCAGCTCGCCGCGGACGTCATCGTGCAGGCGCACGCGCGGGCGACGCCGGCCCAGCGGGAGATCGCGCTCCGTCGCTACCCGCGGGTCCTGAAGGACACCTACGGCGGCTACTACACGCTCGGCCGCGCCTTCGTGAAGCTCATCGGCAACCCGAAGGTCATGCAGATCGCCGCCCAGCGGGGACTGACGCACCCGATGCTGATGAAGTTCACGCTGAAGCTGCTCGCCAACCTGACGGACCCGACGGGCGGCGACGCGATGGACCGCATCATCAACGGTCTGAGCAAGGTGGCGCCGAAGGCGTGACGTTCCCGGGCGGGGCAGACCCCCGTCCGATGCCGGCGTCCTGAGCGGCGCTGTGGGCGGCCGGAGTCCTGGATGCGGACACCGGCCGTCGGTGTCTGCGCGAGGCGCTGTGAAGGGCCGTCACGGGCCCGTACGGCGCTGTGGGGGCGCGAGTGGGCGCGGTCAACGCGCCGCGGACGGGGGACGATTCGGACAATGGGGTGATCTTGCCCCTGGTGTGCGCGGTGAGCGCGGCGGGGCGCGCGAGGGCATGAGGGAGGGCCGCTGCCCCCGAGCGGCAGCGGCCCTTCAGCTCGTGTGGGCGCGGCTCAGAGCACGCGCACGGCACCCGAAGCCGGGTAGCCGGAGAGGTCCTGGATGACGACGCCCTTGGACGGGTTGGCGGCGTCCAGGTACTGGCCGTTACCGATGTAGACACCCGTGTGGTAAGCGGAGCCCTTGCCGCCCCAGTACAGGATGTCGCCGACCTGGATCTGCGACAGCGGGATGTCCGTGCCGACCGTCGACTGGTCCTGCGAGACGCGCGGCAGGTCGACGCCGACCTGCTTGAACGCGGCCTGCACCAGGCTCGAACAGTCCCAGGCGTTGGGGCCCGTGGCGCCCATGACGTAGGCGTCGCCGACCTGTGCCTTGAGGAAGGAGATGACCGTCGCGACGCTGCCGCTGGCGGGCGCGGAGGCGGTCGTGGCGGTGGCGGTGGAGGTGGACAGGGAGGGGCGCTCGGCGTCGCGCGCGGCGCGCTCGGCGGCGGCCTTGCGAGCCTCCTCCGCGGCCTTCTTCTTCGCCTCGGCCTTCTCCTTGGCCTCGGCGAGGTCCGCCTTGGCCTTCTTGGCGGCCTTGGCGGCGGCCGCGTCACGCTCGGCCTGCAGCTGGTAGTTCGCGGCGGCCTGCTGGGTGGCGTCCGCGGACTGGGCGACCTGGGCGGCCAGGTCTGCCGTCAGGGTGGGCAGTTCAAGGGTCTGCGTCACCGGCTCGGCAGCGTTCGCCGAACCCGACGCCCCGGCCACTGCCAGGGTGCTGAGGACGCCACCGGCAACTCCGGCCCGCATCGCCATAGTGGTCTGGGCGGTGCGGCGGGGTTTCCGGTGGCTGCGTATGTGAGCGGTGTGGGACATGGGAACAACCGGTACCAGGGGCTGCTTCATATCTTCAAGAAACGTGTGCTGCGCCACAGTTGTTCAATCGAGGGCCCGAATCCCGGGCGTGTCGTTCTTTATTGACGCCGTAACGGACATTGCGGGCGCCCGTGATCGGCCCGTGATCACGCACTTTCATCGTTACGCCCGAATTGCCCCGCGACTACCACTGGTTGGGTTGGTTGGCCAACCCCCGCTCTCATGCGGCTCTCATCAATGTGACAGAGGTCACGGAACGATTACCTCGATCGTCGCGTCCGGCGGGCCGCCGACGACCCGGCGGAGGGGTGGAGTCGACCGCCGGAGACCTCGAGGGCGGAATGTGACTGGATCGTGACCCTCCGACTTCGTGAACGCGTGCACACGTCCACACCCCGCCCCGGGGCCCCTCCGAGGTGTGAACGCGGCTACTACCAAGAGATCAAGTCCAGCGCCAATTTGCATGCACGAGAAGCCTCTTGATATGGAGGCGACCCCTCTGAGCTGCACTGACCAGTCAAAATGTCACCTTTGGTGATCGCGCGGACGCTTGGCGTGCGAAGATCACCGCTCATCCGACTTCATGATCGTTCGTCAGGTGGTGGAGATCACAAAGCTTGTGCAATACCCCGTGTCGCAGATCACAGACCCTCGGGCATAAGATGCGGAGCGGTTGGGCTTGTGACCTGCTTCACATGTTCTCGATCTTCGCCGGGGCGGGCGTGGTTCGTGGGGCAGTTGAGGCCGGTCGAGCCCGCTGCACAACCGCCAGCAGTCAGTGCCGACTGAGAGGAGCGAGGAGCGGTGAACGCGTATGCGCCCATCCTCGTACTGGGAGCCCTCGGGGCAGGCTTTGCGATCTTCTCCGTGGTCATGGCCACGCTGATCGGTCCGAAGCGGTACAACCGCGCCAAGCTCGAAGCCTACGAGTGCGGTATCGAACCGACCCCCACGCCGGCCGGCGGCGGGCGCTTCCCCATCAAGTACTACCTGACGGCGATGCTCTTCATCATTTTCGATATCGAGATCGTCTTCCTCTACCCCTGGGCCGTCACCTTCGACGCCCTGGGGCTTTTCGGGCTCGTGGAGATGCTGCTCTTCGTGCTCACCGTCTTCGTCGCGTACGCGTACGTATGGCGGCGCGGCGGCCTGGAATGGGACTGAGGGGCCACTAGTCATGGGACTCGAAGAAAAGCTGCCGAGCGGATTCCTGCTGACCACCGTCGAGCAGGCCGCGGGCTGGGTGCGCAAGTCGTCCGTCTTCCCCGCCACGTTCGGCCTCGCCTGCTGTGCCATCGAGATGATGACCACCGGCGCCGGCCGCTACGACCTGGCGCGCTTCGGCATGGAGGTCTTCCGCGGCTCACCGCGGCAGGCCGACCTCATGATCGTCGCCGGGCGGGTCAGCCAGAAGATGGCGCCGGTGCTCCGGCAGGTCTACGACCAGATGCCGAACCCCAAGTGGGTGATCTCCATGGGGGTCTGCGCCTCCTCGGGCGGCATGTTCAACAACTACGCGATCGTCCAGGGCGTCGACCACGTCGTCCCGGTCGACATCTATCTCCCCGGCTGCCCGCCCCGCCCCGAGATGCTGATGGACGCCATTCTCAAGCTCCACCAGAAGATCCAGAGCTCCAAGCTCGGCGTGAACGCCGAGGAGGCGGCCCGCGAGGCGGAGGAGGCGGCGCTCAAGGCCCTGCCCACGATCGAGATGAAGGGGCTGCTGCGATGAGCGACGCGAACAACACCGCGGGTGACGACGTGAATCCCGAGAAGGACCTCTCCGCCCAGAACCTCCCCGGCCAGCGCGGCCAGGGCGGCGAGGAGGTCCGCGTCCAGCGCGGGATGTTCGGCGCCAACAACGGCGGCGACACCTCCGGCTACGGCGGACTCGTCCGCTCGGTCCGGCTGCCCGGACCCGCCTCCCGCCCCTACGGAGGCTGGTTCGACGAGGTCGCCGACGAACTGGAGGGCGCGCTGGAGGAGCAGGACCTGCTCCCCGCCAACGCCATCGAGAAGACGGTCGTCGACCGCGGCGAACTCACCTTCCACATCGAACGCGAGCACCTGGTCCGCGTGGCGAAGACCCTGCGCGACGACCCCGCCCTGCGTTTCGAGCTGTGCACCGGCGTCAGCGGGGTGCACTACCCGAACGACACGGGCCGCGAGCTGCACGCCGTCTACCACCTGCGCTCGATCACCCACAACCGGGTGATCCGGCTCGAGGTCAGCGCCCCCGACAGCGACCCGCACATCCCGTCGCTGTTCCCGGTCTATCCGACGAACGACTGGCACGAGCGCGAGACGTACGACTTCTTCGGCATCGTCTTCGACGGTCACCCGGCCCTGACGCGGATCATGATGCCGGACGACTGGCAGGGCTTCCCCCAGCGCAAGGACTACCCCCTCGGCGGCATCCCCGTCGAGTACAAGGGCGCCCAGATCCCGGCTCCGGACCAGCGGAGGTCGTACTCGTGAGCACGTCGCATGCCTCCCCCAGGGAGACCACCGAAGGAACCGTCTACACCGTCACCGGCGGCGACTGGGACGAGGTCGTCGAGAGCGCGGCCTGGACCGACGACGAGCGCATCGTCGTCAACATGGGTCCGCAGCACCCGTCCACCCACGGAGTGCTCCGTCTGATCCTGGAGATCGACGGCGAGACGGTCACCGAGGCCCGCTGCGGCATCGGCTACCTCCACACCGGCATCGAGAAGAACCTCGAATACCGGACGTGGACCCAGGGCACCACGTTCGTGACGCGCATGGACTACCTGACGCCGTTCTTCAACGAGACGGCGTACTGCCTCGCGGTGGAGAAGCTCCTCGGCATCGAGGACCAGGTGCCCGACCGGGCGTCGATCATCAGGGTGCTCCTGATGGAGCTGAACCGGCTCTCCTCCCACCTGGTGTGCATCGCCACCGGCGGCATGGAGCTCGGCGCCACCACGATCATGATCTACGGATTCCGTGATCGTGAACTGATTCTCGACATCTACGAGCTCATCACGGGCCTGAGGATGAACCACGCGTACATCCGCCCCGGCGGACTCGCCCAGGACCTGCCGCCCGGGGCGGTGGACCAGATCCGCGAGTTCGTGAAGAAGATGCGGAAGAACCTCCCGGAGTACGACAAGCTCGCCACCGGTAACCCCATCTTCAAGGCCCGGATGCAGGACGTCGGCTACCTCGACCTGGCCGGCTGCATGGCCCTCGGCGCCACCGGCCCGATCCTGCGCTCCACCGGCCTGCCGCACGACCTGCGCAAGACGCAGCCGTACTGCGGCTACGAGACCTACGACTTCGACATCCCGACCGCCGACACCTGCGACTCCTACGGCCGCTTCCTGATCCGGCTCGAGGAGATGCGCCAGTCGCTGCGCATCGTCGAGCAGTGCCTGGACCGGCTCCAGCCCGGCCCGGTCATGGTCGAGGACAAGAAGATCGCCTGGCCCGCCCAGCTGGCCCTCGGCCCCGACGGACTGGGCAACTCCCTCGACCACATCAAGCAGATCATGGGCACCTCCATGGAGGCCCTGATCCACCACTTCAAGCTGGTCACCGAGGGCTTCCGCGTTCCGCCGGGACAGGCGTACACGGCGGTCGAGTCGCCCAAGGGCGAGCTCGGGGTGCATGTCGTCTCCGACGGCGGCACCCGCCCGTACCGGGTCCACTTCCGCGACCCGTCCTTCACCAACCTGCAGGCCATGGCGGCGATGTGCGAGGGCGGCCAGGTCGCCGACGTCATCGTCGCCGTCGCGTCCATCGACCCCGTGATGGGAGGCGTCGACCGGTGACCACCTCTTCTTCGGAGCGGGGCGTCAGCCTGGGCATGCCCGAACTGCCCGCGCCCGCCTACCCGGACGACGTCCGGGCCCGGCTGGAGACCGACGCGCGCGAGGTCATCGCCCGCTACCCGGACTCCCGGTCCGCCCTCCTGCCGCTGTTGCACCTCGTGCAGTCGGAGGAGGGCCACGTCACGCGCACCGGTATGCAGTTCTGCGCGGACATGCTGGACCTGACCACCGCCGAGGTGACCGCGGTCGCCACCTTCTACACCATGTACCGGCGCCGGCCGAGCGGCGACTACCAGGTCGGGGTGTGCACCAACACCCTGTGCGCCGTCATGGGCGGCGACGCGATCTTCGAGGAGCTCCAGGAGCACCTGGGCGTCGGCAACGGCGGGACCACCGACGACGGCAAGGTCACCCTCGAGCACATCGAGTGCAACGCGGCCTGCGACTTCGCCCCCGTGGTGATGGTCAACTGGGAGTTCTTCGACAACCAGACCCCCGAAAGCGCCAAGCGCATGGTCGACGACCTGCGCGCCGGCCGCCCGGTCGCGCCCACGCGCGGTGCGCCCCTGTGCACCTTCAAGGAGACCGCCCGCATCCTGGCCGGATTCCCCGACGGGCGCGAGGGAGCCGTGGAGGCCACCGGAAGCGCGGGACCCGCCTCCCTGACCGGCCTGAAGCTGGCCAAGGGGGAGGCCGCACCCGCGCGCGTGGTGCACCCGCGCGGTGAGGCGCCCCGGGACACCCCGCCGCACGAGCCGTCGCCCACCGAGCACCTCAGTTCGCACGACGCGCCGCAGGACACGTCGGCCTCCGATCCGGCGCATCCGTCGGGACCCGTCGCCGAGGAGGGGGAGTGATGACCTTGGCACCCGAACTCAAGGACATGAGCCCGGAGAAGCTGCTCGCACCCGTGCTGTCGGCCTTCTGGGACGAGGACAGGTCCTGGACGCTGGACGTCTACCAGAGGCACGAGGGGTACGAGGGGCTCCGCAGGGCGCTCGCGATGTCACCGGACGACGTCATCGCGTACGTCAAGGAATCCGGACTGCGCGGCCGCGGCGGCGCCGGCTTCCCGACGGGAATGAAGTGGCAGTTCATCCCGCAGGGGGACGGCAAGCCTCACTATCTCGTTGTCAACGCCGACGAGTCGGAGCCCGGAACGTGCAAGGACATTCCGCTCCTCTTCGCGAACCCGCACAGCCTCATCGAGGGCATCGTCATCGCCTGTTACGCCATCAGGTCGTCCCAGGCCTTCATCTATCTGCGGGGGGAAGTCGTCCCCGTACTGCGGCGGTTGCACGAGGCCGTGCGCGAGGCCTACGCGGCCGGCTTCCTGGGCGAGAACATCCTGGGCAGCGGACTCGACCTCCAGCTCACCGTGCACGCGGGCGCGGGCGCGTACATCTGCGGTGAGGAGACCGCACTGCTCGACTCGCTCGAAGGCCGGCGGGGTCAACCGCGGCTCCGTCCCCCCTTCCCTGCCGTCGCGGGCCTCTACGCGTGCCCGACTGTGGTGAACAACGTCGAATCGATCGCGTCGGTTCCCGCCATCATGAACCGGGGCAAGGAATGGTTCCGCTCGATGGGCAGCGAGAAGTCGCCCGGCTTCACGCTCTACTCCCTCAGCGGCCATGTCGCGAGCCCCGGCCAGTACGAGGCGCCCCTCGGCATCACCCTGCGCCAGCTGCTGGAGATGAGCGGCGGGATGCGGCCGGGCCACCGGCTGAAGTTCTGGACGCCCGGCGGCTCCTCGACGCCGCTGCTCACCGACGAGCACCTCGACGTCCCCCTCGACTACGAAGGAGTCGGCGCCGCGGGGTCCATGCTCGGCACCAAGGCACTGCAGTGCTTCGACGAGACGACCTGCGTCGTGCGCGCCGTCACCCGCTGGACCGAGTTCTACGCCCACGAGTCCTGCGGCAAGTGCACCCCCTGCCGTGAGGGGACGTACTGGCTCGTCCAGCTGATGCGGGACATCGAGGCCGGCAAGGGACAGATGTCCGACCTCGACAAGCTGAACGACATCGCCGACAACATCAACGGCAAGGCCTTCTGCGCCCTCGGCGACGGCGCCGCCTCGCCGATCTTCTCCTCGCTCAAGTACTTCCGCGAGGAGTACGAGCAGCACATCACGGGCCGTTGCTGCCCCTTCGACCCGGCCAAGTCCACGGCCTGGGCCGACCGTACGGAGGTGCACGCATGACTGTGACCACCAACGCTCCCTCCGGCGGGGGAGAGGCGGCGGTCCCGCCCGAGGACCTCGTCACGCTGACGATCGACGGCGCCGAGATCAGCGTGCCCAAGGGCACCCTGGTCATCCGGGCCGCCGAGGAGCTCGGCATCGAGATCCCCCGGTTCTGCGACCACCCGCTCCTGGCCCCGGCCGGCGCCTGCCGCCAGTGCATCGTGGAGGTCGAGGGCCAGCGCAAGCCCATGGCCTCCTGCACCATCACCTGCACCGACGGCATGGTGGTGAAGACCCACCTCACCTCGCCGGTCGCCGAGAAGGCCCAGAAGGGTGTGATGGAGCTCCTGCTCATCAACCACCCCCTGGACTGCCCGGTCTGCGACAAGGGCGGCGAGTGCCCGCTGCAGAACCAGGCGATGTCGCACGGCAACGCCGAGTCCCGCTTCGACGGCAAGAAGCGCACCTACGAGAAGCCCGTCGCGATCTCCACGCAGGTGCTGCTGGACCGCGAGCGGTGCGTGCTGTGCGCCCGCTGCACCCGCTTCTCCAACCAGATCGCGGGCGACCCGATGATCGAGATGGTCGAGCGGGGCGCGCTCCAGCAGATCGGCACCGGCGAGGGCGACCCGTTCGAGTCGTACTTCTCCGGCAACACCATCCAGATCTGCCCGGTCGGCGCGCTCACCTCGGCCGCCTACCGGTTCCGCTCCCGCCCCTTCGACCTGATCTCGTCGCCGTCGGTGTGCGAGCACTGCTCCGGCGGCTGCGCCACCCGCACCGACCACCGGCGCGGCAAGGTCATGCGGCGGCTCGCGGGCAACGACCCCGAGGTCAACGAGGAGTGGGTCTGCGACAAGGGACGCTTCGCGTTCCGGTACGCGCAGCTGCGGGACCGCCTCGACACCCCGCTCGTGCGCAACGCGGAGGGCGAGCTGGAACCGGCTTCCTGGCCGGACGCGCTGCAGATCGCCGCCCAGGGGCTGCTGGCCTCGCGGGGCAGCACCGGGGTGCTGACCGGCGGCCGGCTCACCGTCGAGGACGCCTACGCGTACAGCAAGTTCGCCCGCGTGGCGCTCGCCACCAACGACATCGACTTCCGCGCGCGCGTGCACAGCGCCGAGGAGGCCGACTTCCTCGCCGCGCAGGTCGCCGGCCGCGGCCGGGACCTCGACGGCACGGGCGTCACGTACACCGCCCTGGAGAAGGCACCCGCCGTCCTCCTGGTCGGGTTCGAGTCGGAGGAGGAGGCGCCCGGCGTCTTCCTGCGGCTGCGCAAGGCCTGGCGCGGGCACGGGCAGCAGACCTTCGCCCTGGCCACGCACGCCACGCGCGGACTCGAGAAAACCGGAGGCACCCTGCTGCCGGCCGCGCCCGGCACCGAGACCGAATGGCTGGACGCGCTGTCGAGCGGCGTCGGCCTGCAGGGCGACGGAGCCGCGGCCGTCGAGGCGTTGCGGGCCGACGGCGCGGTGATCGTCGTCGGCGAGCGGCTGGCGGGCGTACGGGGCGGCCTGACCGCCGCCGTACGGTTCGCCGCCGCGACCGGGGCCCGGCTGGTGTGGATCCCGCGCCGGGCCGGGGAGCGGGGCGCCGTCGAGGCGGGCGCGCTGCCGGCGCTGCTGCCGGGCGGCCGCCCGGCCACCGACCCGCGCGCGCGTGAGGAGGTCGCCGCCCTCTGGGGCGTCGCCGAACTCCCGCACCGCTTCGGCCGCGACACCGGTCAGATCGTCGAGGCGGCGGCCCGCGGTGAGCTCCAGGCGCTCCTTGTCGCCGGTGTGGAGGTCGCCGACCTCCCCGACCCGGCACGCGCGCGTGCCGCGCTCGCCGAGGCCGGGTTCGTGGTCTCGCTGGAGCTGCGGCCCAGCGAGGTCACCGAGCTCGCCGACGTCGTCCTGCCGGTCGCCGCGGTCGCCGAGAAGCCCGGCACCTTCCTCAACTGGGAAGGCAGGGTCCGTCTCTTCGAGGCGGCGCTCAAGCCCGACCAGATGACCCGGCGGCTCCCGCCCACCGACGCGCGCGTGCTGCAGATGCTGGCCGACGCCATGGACGTCCACCTGGGCCTGCCGGATCTGCGCACCATCCGCGCGGAGCTCGACCGGATCGGCGTCTGGGACGGTCCCCGGGCCACCGACCCGACGGAGACCGCGGGCGCCCTGCCCCGGCCGGCCGCCGGAGAGGCCGTGCTCGCCGGACACCGGCTGCTGCTCGACCAGGGCCTTCTGCAGCTCGGTGACGAGGCGCTGGCCGGCACCCGGCACGCCGCCCGCGCGCGGGTGTCGGCCGCCACGGCCGCCGAGGTCGGCGTCAAGGACGGCGACCTGCTGTCGGTGACCGGCAGCGCCGGATCGGTGGAACTGCCCCTGGCCGTCACCGACATGCCCGACCGGGTGGTCTGGCTGCCGCTGAACTCCGTCGGCGGCGGCGTCCCCTCGGCCGCCGGGGCACTGCCCGGCTCCCTCGTCCGCATCGGCCCGGCGACGCTCGCCGGCGAGGCCCCCAAGGAGGTGGAGGCATGAGCCCGTACCTCGCCGCTGAAGACCTGTCGATGTTCGGCCGCGATCCCTGGTGGCTGATCCTCGTCAAGGCGGTGTTCTGCTTCGCCTTCCTGATGGTGACCGTGCTGATCTCCATCGTCATGGAGCGCAAGGTCGTCGCCTGGATGCAGCTGCGCATCGGCCCCAACCGGCACGGGCCCTGGGGCATGCTCCAGTCGCTCGCCGACGGCGTGAAGCTGATGCTCAAGGAGGACGTCGTCGTCAAGCGCGCGGACAAGGCGGTGTACGTCCTCGCGCCGATCGTCGCGGCCGTCCCCGCCTTCATGGCGTTCGCGGTGATCCCCTTCGGGCCGGCCGGCAACGAAATCTCGATCTTCGGCCAGCGCACCACGATGCAGCTCACCGACCTGCCGATCGCGGCGCTCTACATCCTCGCGGTCGCCTCGGTCGGCATCTACGGCATCGTCCTGGCGGGCTGGAGCTCCGGCTCCACCTATCCGCTCCTCGGCGGCCTCCGCTCCTGCGCGCAGATGATCTCGTACGAGATCGCCATGGGCGCCGCGTTCGCCTCCGTGTTCCTCTACTCCGGGTCGATGTCGACCTCGACCATCGTCGAGCAGCAGAACGACCGCTGGTACATCCTGCTGCTGCCGGTCTCCTTCCTCATCTACATCGTCACGATGGTCGGCGAGACCAACCGCGCACCCTTCGACATGCCGGAGTCCGAGGGCGACCTGGTCGGCGGCTTCAACACCGAGTACTCGTCCATCAAGTTCGCGATGTTCATGCTGGCCGAGTACATCAACATGGTGACCGTCTCGGCCGTCGCCGTGACGCTCTTCCTGGGCGGCTGGCGGGCCCCGTGGCCCATCAGCACCTTCTGGGAGGGAGCCAACCACGGCTGGTGGCCGATGCTCTGGTTCACCGGCAAGCTGCTGAGCCTGCTGTTCGGTTTCGTCTGGCTGCGCGGCACGCTCCCGCGGGTCCGCTACGACCAGCTGATGAAGCTCGGCTGGAAGGTCCTCATCCCGGTCTCCCTGGTGTGGCTGATGGCGGTCGCCACCGTGCGGGCGCTGCGGAACGAGAACTACGACTTCGCGGACATCGCGCTGTACATCGCCGCGGGCGTCCTCGCCCTGCTGCTGCTCTCCTTCGTGGCCGACATGTTCCGGTCCCGGGCGAAGGAGTCCGAGCGGCCCGAGGGCCCGGCCGCCTTCGACCCCATGGCGGGCGGGTTCCCCGTACCGCCGCTGCCGGGACAGGAGTTGCCGCCGGTGCCGCGACGCCGCTCGCACCGGGAGCGGGAGCTGATTGTCAGTGGCGGCCCCGATACTCGGAGTGACGAATCTCCGGGTGGACCTACGGATGGAAAGGAGGCGTCCGATGGCTGAGGAGCCCAAGGAGACCAAGCCCGGTTTCCTGAACCCCGTGGCCGGCTTCGGCGTGACCTTCAAGGCCATGTTCAAGAAGCGGCTGACCGAGCAGTACCCGGAGCAGCAGAAGACCACCGCTCCGCGCTTCCACGGACGGCACCAGCTCAACCGCCATCCGGACGGCCTGGAGAAGTGCGTCGGCTGCGAGCTGTGCGCCTGGGCCTGTCCCGCCGACGCGATCTACGTCGAGGGCGCGGACAACACCGAGGAGGAGCGCTACTCGCCCGGCGAGCGGTACGGCCGCGTCTACCAGATCAACTACGCCCGCTGCATCCTGTGCGGCCTGTGCATCGAGGCGTGCCCGACGCGCGCGCTCACGATGACCAACGAGTTCGAGCTCGCGGACTCCAGCCGCGCCAACCTCATCTACACCAAGGAGCAGCTGCTCGCCGGTCTGGAGGAGGGCATGGTCGACTCGCCGCACGCGATGTACCCGGGCACCGACGAGCAGGACTACTACCGGGGCCTGGTGACCGAGGCCGCGCCGGGTACGGAGCAGCAGGTCGCCCACTCCAAGGGCGAGGTGGTGCAGGAGGCCGCCTCGACGTTCGGGCCGGAGGAACCGGCGTCGGATGAGGTGATCAGGCGATGACGGGACAGCTCGCCGCCGCAGCGACTCTTTCCGCGGGCACCTCCACCGGAGAGGCCTTCCAGTTCTGGATCCTCGGCACGGTCGCCGTGATCGGCGCCCTGTGCACCGTGTTCATGCGGCGGGCCGTGCACAGCGCGCTCTGTCTCGCCGGCACCATGATCGTCCTGGCGGTGTTCTACCTGGCCAACGGCGCCTACTTCCTGGGCGTCGTCCAGATCGTCGTCTACACCGGCGCGATCATGATGCTGTTCCTGTTCGTGGTGATGCTGGTCGGCGTCACCGCGGCGGACTCCCTGAAGGAGACCATCAAGGGCCAGCGCTGGCTGGCCCTGCTGTGCGGTCTCGGCTTCGGCATCCTGCTGGTCGGCGGGATCGGCAACGCCTCGCTCAGCGAGTTCAGCGGCATCGGCGAGGCGAACGCGGGCGGCAATGTGGAGGGCCTCGCCGCCCTCCTGTTCACCAAGTACGTCTTCGCCTTCGAGATCACCGGCGCCCTGCTCATCACGGCCGCCGTCGGTGCCATGGTGCTCACCCACCGCGAGCGCACCGAGCGCGCCAAAACCCAGCGGGAGCTGGCCGAGCAACGCGTCCGCGACGGCAAGTACCTGCCGCCGCTCCCGGCGCCCGGCGTGTACGCCCGGCACAACGCCGTGGACATCGCCGGCCTGCTGCCCGACGGCACCGCCTCGGACCTCACCGTCAGCAAGACGCTGCGGGAGCGCGGACAGGTCCGTGACGTGTCACAGGAGGCGCTCAACGACCTGCGGGCGCTGGAGCAGCGTGCGGAGGAGCGCCTGGAGCGCAAGGCGATCGAGCCGCCGACGTTCAAGCGGGCCGAGGAGGCGTCGAAGTGAACCCCGTCAACTATCTGTACCTCGCCGCGCTGCTGTTCACGATCGGCGCCACCGGAGTGCTTATCCGGCGCAACGCGATCGTGGTCTTCATGTGCGTCGAGCTGATGCTCAACGCCTGCAATCTCGCGTTCGTCGCCTTCTCCCGGATGCACGGCAATCTCGACGGCCAGGTCATCGCCTTCTTCACGATGGTGGTCGCCGCCGCGGAGGTCGTGGTCGGGCTGGCGATCATCGTGTCCCTGTTCCGTTCCCGCCACTCGGCCTCGGTCGACGACGCCAGCCTGATGAAGCTGTAAGGGGTCGCTGAATCGTGGAGAACCTGATTGCGCTGCTGGTGGCGGCGCCCCTGCTCGGAGCGGCGGTCCTGCTGTGCGGCGGACGCCGGCTGGACGCCGTGGGCCACTGGATCGGCACGCTGCTCGCGGCCGTCTCCTTCGCGCTCGGCCTGGTGCTGTTCACCGACCTGCTGGGCAGGGGCGCCGAGGAACGCACCGTCACGCAGCACCTGTTCAGCTGGATCCCGGTGGAGGGCTTCCAGGCCGACGTCGCCTTCCGGCTCGACCAGTTGTCGATGACGTTCGTCCTGCTGATCACCGGCGTCGGCTCGCTGATCCACCTGTACTCCGTCGGCTACATGGAGCACGACGAGCGCCGCCGTCGCTTCTTCGGCTATCTGAACCTGTTCCTCGCGGCGATGCTGATCCTCGTCCTCGCCGACAACTACCTGCTGCTGTACGTCGGCTGGGAGGGCGTCGGTCTCGCCTCCTACCTGCTGATCGGCTTCTGGCAGCACAAGCCCAGCGCCGCCACGGCCGCGAAGAAGGCCTTCCTGGTCAACCGCGTCGGCGACATGGGCCTGTCCATCGCGATCATGCTGATGTTCCTGTGGTTCGGCACCTTCGCCTTCGGGCCGGTGCTCGGCGGCCACGGGGAAGCCGGTCTCGCCGGTGAGGCGGGGGAGGGCAAGCTGACCGCGATCGCGCTGATGCTGCTGCTCGCCGCCTGCGGCAAGTCCGCCCAGGTGCCGCTGCAGTCCTGGCTCGGGGACGCGATGGAGGGCCCGACCCCGGTCTCGGCCCTCATCCACGCCGCGACGATGGTGACGGCGGGCGTGTACCTGATCGTCCGCTCCGCCGCCGTCTTCAACGGCGCCCCCGACGCACAACTGGTCGTCACCATCGTCGGCGCGGTCACGCTGCTGTTCGGTGCGATCGTCGGTTGCGCGAAGGACGACATCAAGAAGGCGCTGGCCGGTTCGACCATGTCGCAGATCGGCTACATGGTGCTGGCCGCGGGCCTGGGCCCCATCGGCTACGTCTTCGCGATCATGCACCTGGTGACGCACGGCTTCTTCAAGGCCGGTCTGTTCCTCGGCGCCGGTTCGGTGATGCACGGCATGAACGACGAGGTCGACATGCGCCGCTACGGCGGCCTCCGGAAGTACATGCCGGTCACGTTCGTCACCTTCGGGCTCGGCTACCTCGCGATCATCGGCTTCCCGGGCCTGTCCGGCTTCTTCTCCAAGGACAAGATCATCGAGGCGGCGTTCGCCAAGGGCGGCACCGAGGGCTGGATCCTCGGCGCCTGCGCCCTGCTGGGCGCGGCCATCACCGCGTACTACATGACGCGCGTGATGCTGATGACGTTCTTCGGCGAGGAGCGCTGGCGCAACGCGCCGACGCCGTCCCCGGCGGCGCCGGACGTGGAGCCGGCCGCACAGACGCGCGGCACCTACGAGCCGCCGCACCCGCACGAGTCGCCGAGGTCCATGACGATCCCGATGATCGTGCTGGCCGTCGGATCGGTCGCGGGCGGTGCCTTCTTCAGCATCGGGGACCGCTTCGTGCACTGGCTGGAGCCCGTCACCGGGCACGCCCACGGCCACCCGCCGGTCAGCGCCCTGACGGTGACGCTCTCCACCGTCGCCGTGATGGTCATCGGCGTGGCGATCGCCTGGGCCCAGTACGGGCGCCGTCCGGTGCCGGCCGTCGCCCCGCGCGGGTCGCTGCTCACCCGGGCCGCCCGGCGCGACCTGCTCCAGGACGACTTCAACCACGTGGTCCTGGTGCGCGGCGGTGAACATCTCACCCGCTCGCTGGTGTACGTGGACCACACCCTGGTCGACGGGGTCGTCAACGGCACGGCGGCCTCCATGGGCGGCCTGTCCGGGCGGATGCGCAGGCTGCAGAACGGCTTCGCGCGGTCCTACGCGGTCTCCATGTTCGGCGGCGCGGCGGTCCTCGCCGCCGCGACCCTGCTGATGAGGGCGGTCTGATACCGATGTCCTTTCCTCTGCTGACAGCGACGGCGGCGCTCCCGGCCATCGGGGCGATCGCCACGGCCGCCGTGCCGGCCGCGAGGCGCACGGCCGCCAAGTGGCTGGCCCTGCTGTTCTCGCTCGCCACGCTCGCCCTGGCGATCACCGTCCTGGTCCGCTTCGACCCGGACGGCGACCGCTACCAGCTCACCGAGTCCCACGCCTGGATCGCGGACTTCGGCGTCCGCTACGAACTGGGTGTGGACGGCATCGCGGTGGCGCTGATCGCGCTGACCGCCCTGCTGATCCCCTTCATCGTCCTCGCGGGCTGGCACGACGCCGACCCGCTGGAGACGGGGAGCAGGAGGTGGCGGCCGACGCAGGGCTTCTTCGCCCTGATCCTGGCCGTCGAGGCGATGGTGATCCTCTCCTTCGAGGCCACCGACGTCTTCCTCTTCTACATCTTCTTCGAAGCCATGCTGATCCCGCTGTACTTCCTCATCGGCGGCTTCGGGGACCGTGCCCACGAGCACGGCGAGGAGAAGGCGGCGACCCAGCGGTCGTACGCGGCGGTGAAGTTCCTGCTCTACAACCTGGCCGGCGGTCTGATCATGCTGGCCGCGGTCATCGGGCTCTATGTGGTCGCGGGGAACTTCTCGCTCACCGAGATCGCCGAGGCACGGGCCAGCGGTGAGCTGAACATGGCGACCAGCACCGAGCGCTGGCTGTTCCTCGGCTTCTTCTTCGCCTTCGCGGTGAAGGCGCCGCTGTGGCCGCTGCACACCTGGCTGCCCAACGCCATGCAGGAGTCCACCGCGCCGGTGGCCGTGCTGATCACGGCGGTCGTCGACAAGGTGGGCACCTTCGCCATGCTCCGCTTCTGCCTCGGGCTGTTCCCGGAGGCCAGCAAGTGGGCGACACCGGCGATCCTCGTGCTGGCGGTCATCAGCATCATCTACGGAGCGCTGCTCGCGGTCGGCCAGCGCGACATCAAGCGGCTGATCGCGTACGCCTCGATCTCGCACTTCGGCTTCATCATCATGGGCATCTTCGCCATGACCAGCCAGGGCCAGTCCGGAGCGACGCTCTACATGGTCAACCACGGCATCTCGACCGCCGTGCTGATGCTGATCGCCGGATTCCTGATCTCGCGGCGCGGTTCGCGGCTCATCGCCGACTTCGGCGGCGTCCAGAAGGTCGCCCCGGTGCTCGCCGGCACGTTCCTGATCGGCGGCCTCGCGACCCTCTCACTGCCGGGGCTCGCGCCCTTCGTCAGCGAGTTCCTGGTCCTGGTCGGCACGTTCACCCGCTACCCGGTGATCGGGATCATCGCCACCTTCGGCATCGTCCTCGCCGCGCTCTACACCCTCGTCCTCTACCAGCGGACGATGACGGGCCCGGTGAAGCCCGAGGTGGCCGCGATGCCCGACCTGAGGGTGCGGGAGATCGCGGTGGTGGCGCCGCTGGTCGTGCTGCTGGTGTTCCTGGGCGTCTATCCGAAACCCGTCACTGACGTCGTGAACCCGGCGGTGAAGCACACCATGTCCGACGTGGAGAAGAAGGACCCCCAGCCCGAGGTGGAGGCGGCCAAGTGAGCACAGCAGTAGCCGTCCACAGCCTGTGGACAACGGCGGCGGCCGACCCGATCTCGAAGATCGACGCGCCGAAGATCGAGTACGGACAGCTCGCCCCCACCCTGATCGTCGTCGGCGCGGCGGTCGTCGGGATCATGGTGGAGGCGTTCGTCCCGCGAAAGTTCCGCTACTACGCACAGATGTTCGTCTCCGTGGTGGCGTTCACCGCCGCGTTCGCCGCGGTCGTGGCCCTCGCCGCGAACGGCTACGCCACGACCAAGGCGGGCATCGCGGCGATGGGCGCCATCGCCGTCGACGGACCGGCCCTGTTCCTGCAGGGCACGATCCTGCTGACGGCCCTGGTCGGCCTGTTCACCTTCGCCGAGCGGCGACTCGACCCGGAGGCGCACGGCAACCGCGTCGACTCCTTCGCCGCGCAGGCCGCGTCCGTACCGGGCAGCGACAGCGAGAAGAGGGCCGTCACGGCCGGGTTCACCACCACCGAGGTGTTCCCGCTGCTGCTCTTCGCGGTCGCCGGCATGCTGGTCTTCCCGGCGGCCAACGACCTGCTGACGCTGTTCGTGGCGCTGGAGGTCCTCTCCCTCCCGCTCTACCTGCTGTGCGCGCTGGCCCGCCGCAAGCGGCTGATGTCGCAGGAGGCGGCGGTCAAGTACTTCCTGCTCGGCGCCTTCGCCTCCGCGTTCCTGCTGTTCGGCATCGCCCTGCTGTACGGCTACGCGGGCTCGATGTCGTACGCGGCGATCGCGCAGGTCGTCGACGGCACCGTCCCGGAGGTCACCCCGGCGCTCGCCGACACCATGGGCAACGACGCGCTGCTGCTCATCGGCGCCGCGCTGCTGGTCATGGGCCTGCTGTTCAAGGTCGGCGCGGTGCCCTTCCACATGTGGACGCCCGACGTGTACCAGGGCGCCCCGACGCCGGTGACGGGCTTCATGGCGGCGGCGACCAAGGTGGCCGCGTTCGGCGCGCTGCTGCGGATCCTGTACGTCGTGCTGCCGGGCCTGCGCTGGGACTGGCGGCCGGTGATGTGGGCCGTGGCGATCGTCACCATGGTGATCGGCGCGATCGTCGCGATCACGCAGACCGACATCAAGCGGCTGCTGGCGTACTCGGCGATCTCGCACGCGGGCTTCATCCTCGCCGGTGTCATCGCCGCCACCCCGTCGGGCATCTCGTCCGTGCTGTTCTACCTGGCGGCGTACTCGTTCGTGACCGTCGGCGCGTTCGCGGTGGTCACGCTGGTCAGGGACGCGGGCGGTGAGGCGACGCACCTGTCGAAGTGGGCGGGGCTCGGCCGCCGCTCCCCGCTGGTCGCGGCGGTGTTCGCCGTCTTCCTGCTGGCCTTCGCGGGCATTCCGCTGACCTCCGGCTTCGCCGGGAAGTTCGCCGTGTTCAAGGCGGCGGCGGAGGGCGGTGCGGTCCCGCTGGTCGTGGTCGGTGTGATCGCGTCGGCCATCGCGGCGTTCTTCTACATCCGCGTCATCGTCCTGATGTTCTTCAGCGAGCCGCGCCCCGAGGGCCCGACCGTCGCGGTGCCGTCACCGCTGACGATGACGGCGATCGGGGTCGGTGTGGCGGTCACGGTGGTGCTCGGTGTGGCGCCGCAGTACTTCCTGGAGCTGGCCGGGGACGCGGGCGTGTTCGTCCGCTGACACCGCGCCCGGAGAGCGCCGAGCGGCCCGGTACCCCGTGGGCGGGGTGCCGGGCCGCTCCGCCGTTCCGGGCGGGCCTGTGGACAACTCCGGGCCTGTCGGTGCGGGCGCCTATCGTGGACGCAGTGGTCGAGGGACGACGCACGGGGGACGGGACGATGCAGGGGACGGGCGGTATCGCCGAGATGACAGTGACGGATGGTGAGGCGCTGGCCGCGCTTCACCGGGTGTTCGGGTACGAGGCGTTCCGGGGTGAGCAGGAAGCGGTCGTCGAGCATGTGATCGCGGGCGGCGACGCCGTCGTGCTCATGCCGACCGGTGGCGGCAAATCACTGTGCTACCAGATCCCGGCCCTGGTCAGACCGGGCACGGGAGTCGTCGTCTCCCCGCTGATCGCCCTGATGCAGGACCAGGTGGACGCGCTGCGGGCGCTGGGCGTGCGCGCGGGGTTCATGAACTCCACGCAGGACTTCGACGAGCGGCGGGTGGTCGAGGCGGAGTTCCTCGCCGGCGAGCTGGACCTGCTGTACCTCGCGCCGGAGCGGCTGCGGCTGGACAGCACCCTGGATCTGCTCTCACGCGGCAAGATCTCCGTCTTCGCCGTCGATGAGGCGCACTGCGTGTCCCAGTGGGGGCACGACTTCCGCCCGGACTACCTCGCGCTGTCCCTGCTGGGTGAGCGGTGGCCGGACGTGCCCCGCATCGCGCTCACGGCCACGGCCACGGACGCCACGCACCGGGAGATCACCGACCGGCTGAGGATGCCGGCGGCCCGGCACTTCGTGGCCAGCTTCGACCGGCCCAACATCCAGTACCGGATCGTGCCCAAGGCCGACCCCAGGAAGCAGCTGCTGAGCTTCCTGCGCGAGGAGCACGCCGGGGACGCGGGCATCGTCTACTGCCTCTCGCGCAACTCGGTGGAGAAGACGGCCGAGTTCCTCTCGCGCAACGGCGTCGAGGCGGTGCCGTACCACGCGGGCCTCGACGCGGGGACGCGCGCCGCGCATCAGTCGCGCTTCCTGCGGGAGGAAGGGCTGGTCGTGGTCGCGACCATCGCCTTCGGCATGGGCATCGACAAGCCGGACGTGCGGTTCGTCGCCCACCTCGACCTGCCCAAGTCGGTCGAGGGCTACTACCAGGAGACCGGACGCGCGGGGCGGGACGGACTGCCGTCCACGGCCTGGATGGCCTACGGGCTCAACGACGTCATCCAGCAGCGGAAGCTGATCCAGTCGGGGGAGGGCGACGAGGCGTTCCGACGGCGGGCCAACCAGCATCTGGACGCCATGCTGGCGCTGTGCGAGACGGTCCGGTGCCGGCGCGGACAGCTCCTCGCCTACTTCGGCCAGGAGGCCGGCGCGGAGGGCTGCGGCAACTGCGACACCTGTCTCACACCGCCGGAGACGTGGGACGGGACCGTCGCGGCGCAGAAGGTGCTGTCGACGGTGGTGCGGCTGCAGCGGGAGCGCGGGCAGAAGTTCGGCGCGGTGCAGATCGTGGACATCCTGCTGGGCCGGCGAACCGCCAAGGTCATCCAGTTCGACCACGACCAGCTGTCGGTGTTCGGCATCGGCGAGGAGCTGAGCGAGGCCGAGTGGCGCGGCGTCGTGCGGCAGTTGCTCGCCCAGGGGCTGCTCGCCGTCGAGGGGGAGTACGGCACGCTCGTGCTGACCGAGGCCAGCGGGGCGGTGCTGCGGCGGGAGCGGGAGGTGCCGCTGCGCAAGGAGCCGAAGAAGCCGGCGGCGGTGCGTGGCACGGGCGGCGGCCGGGGCGAGCGCAAGGCCAAGGCGGCGGTGGCCGAGCTGCCCGAGGAGCTTCAGCCCGCGTTCGAGGCGTTGCGGGCGTGGCGGGCGGAGCAGGCCCGGGAGCAGGGTGTCCCGGCCTACGTCATCTTCCACGACGCCACGCTGCGGGAGATCGCCACGGTGTGGCCCACGTCGGTGGACGAGCTGGGCGGGATCAGCGGGGTGGGGGAGAAGAAGCTGGTGACGTACGGGGAGGGGGTGGTGGGGGTGCTGGCCGGGTTGGCCCCGCCCGGGGACGCCGGTGCCGGAGGCGACGTCGACGTCGAGCCCGAGCCCGACTGGACATAGGCGCCGCTTGCTGGGGCTGGGCGGGGGTGGGTGCGCAGCCCGGCGTTTGCGGGGTGCTGGTGCGCCCACCCGTGCCGCCCTGGGGGCACCTCCCAGGCCCTTAAGGCTCTGGGGAGGCACGACTGCCCGCACTTGCGGCTACGGGAGTGCCGTCAGGCCCGGGGCGAAGGTGATCAGCAGAGGTACCAGCGGGACCAGGGCCGCCGCGGCCGTCGTCAGGGCGCGGTGGCGGCGGCCGAGACGGGGCGGGGGCTCCAGGAGGCGGTCGACGCGTTCACCGAGCAGACGGTGGCTGGAGGAGCAGGACAGCACCCCACGGTGCTGGTTGAGCTCGATCAGCGCCAGCGCCGTGGTCAGATGACCGCAGCGGCGGGACGCCGTGTCGTCGGCGGACAGCTCGACCAGGCGGTGGGTCTGGTCGCAGAAGTGGGCGAACAGCGGGATCCGCGGGAAACCGGTGGCCAGGGCCGTGGAGAGGTGCAGCAGCCAGTCGTGGCGGGCGCGGGCGTGACCGCGCTCATGGGTGAGGACGGCGTCGAGCTGGTGGTCGGTGAGGCGCTGCAGCGCCCCGGTGGTGACGATCAGCTGAGGCGGGCTGCCCGGCATCCACCAGGCGTCGGGATACTCGTCCTCCAGCACCAGCAGGGGGCCGCGGGCGGCGGGGAGACCGGCGGGCAGATCGGGGGCGCGTTCCCGCAGCTGCGCGCGGGCCCGGGTGCGGCGCCGGCGGGCCTCGACCAGTTCCCGTCCGAGCATGGCCGTCGTCCAGGCCGCCCCGCAGGCCAGCAGCACGGTGACGACGGTCGTCCAGGGCGAGGCCGCGGACAGGTCGTACGCCGCGGTCACCGCGGGCGGCGCCGGAGCGAAGAGCTGGGCGCGGACGGTGCCGAAGACGGCCGCGGCGCCCAGCGCGAGGGCCGTCAGACAGCACAGCAGGACGGTGGCGACCAGACACTGCCACACCCACAGGGCGACGACCGGTTCCCTTTCCGGCCACTTCGCCCTGGTCAGTGATCGGGGGACGGGCACGGCGGCCGTCACGGCGACAACGCTCAGCAGGAGCAGGCAGACGGTCATGCCACGGGCTCCGGATCCTGTCGGAAGGGGCGGCTCGGGGGCGTGCGGGTCGTGCGGGGGGCGTGCGTGAGGCCGAGAGGGCGCGGCGCGGAAACGCGCACACCGCCCGACGCCAATTATGACGGCGAAGGGCGGTGTGAGTCAGGGGTCGTGAGAGATCGGACAGGGCAGGACGGGTCAGGGCGCGGGAACCACCCGTCCCGTGACCTCGCCGAGCCCCACGCGGACGCCGTCCGGGCCCGGCGCCCAGGCCGACAGCGTGACCACGTCGCCGTCCTCCAGGAACGTCCGCTTGCCGTCGGGAAGTTCCAGGGGATCGCGGCCGTTCCAGGTCAGTTCCAGCAGCGAGCCGCGTTCCCGCTCGGAGGGGCCGCTCACCGTGCCGGAGCCGTAGAGGTCGCCGGTGCGCAGGGAGGCGCCGTTGACGGTCATGTGGGCGAGCTGCTGGGCGGCCGTCCAGTACATGGTGGAGAAAGGGGGTTCGGAGACGACATGGCCGTTGACCGCGACGGTGATCCGCAGGTCGTAGCCGCCGGGTTCCTCGTCCGCGTCGTCCAGGTAGGGCAGCAGCTCGTGCGTGCGCTCCGGCGGTGCGACGCGGGCCTCATCCAGGGCGTCCAGCGGGGTGATCCAGGCGGACACCGAGGTGGTGAAGGACTTGCCGAGGAACGGACCGAGGGGGACGTACTCCCAGGCCTGGACGTCCCGGGCGGACCAGTCGTTGAGCAGGCACAGGCCGAAGACGTGGTCGCGGTAGTCGCCGAGGGGCACCGGCCGGCCCAGCTCGGACGGCACACCGACCACGAACCCGACCTCCGCCTCGATGTCGAGCCGGACGGACGGCCCGAACACCGGCGCCGCGTCGGCGGGTGCCTTGCGCTGGCCGGAGGGGCGTACGACGTCGGTGCCGGACACCACGACCGTGCCGGAGCGGCCGTGGTAGCCGATCGGCAGATGCTTCCAGTTGGGGGTCAGCGAGTCCGGTGCGTCGGGGCGGAACATCCGGCCGACGTTCCGGGCGTGGTTCTCCGAGGCGTAGAAGTCGACGTAGTCCGCGACCTCGAAGGGGAGGTGCAGGGTCACCTCGGACAGCGGGTGGAACAGCGGCTCGACGGTCTCCCGGTGCGCGGGGACGGTCACCCAGGCCGTGAGCGCCCGCCGCACGTCCGACCAGGTTGTACGGCCCGCCGCCAGCAGCGGGTTGAGGGTCGGGCGGGCGAGCAGGGACGCGTAGGGGGAGCCCAGGGCGTGCGCCGCCGCGCCGGCGTCGAGGACATGGTCGCCGAGCCGGACGCCGACGGTCCGCTCCGACGAGCCGGCGGGCGAGAACACGCCGTACGGCAGGTTGTGCGGGCCGAAGGGATCGCCCTCGGGGACATCGAAGGGGGGCATCGGGTGCTGCCTCGCTTTCGTGTGCGCAGGTGCTCCACGTGTCCGTGGCCAGGCCACACGTTACGGGTGACATGGCGTTCTTGTGCAGAGCCGGAGTGGTGGTGCGGCGGCGGACGGCGCCGTGGGCGGGGTGCACGCGGCGCAAACGCCCCAAGTGCCGCTTCCGCTTGCCTACCGGAAGTTATCCACAGGACGGTTGTGCAATCTTGACGGAGCGGTGCGAACGGGGCGACTCTGGGCGGGTGCCGGAAGGCCTCGGGGAGGGGGCGTTCCGATGGCACACAGGGGGGCGGATGGCCATTGGGGAGGCCGGCCCGCGCTCGGCGCGCTCGTGGTCGCGGCCGAAGAGGCTGGAAGAGACCATGCGTGCCCGGCTCGGCCGGGAATGTGTGTACGTGCCGTCATGCAGGCTGGGGCTGTACGTGGCGCTGCGCCACTGGTGCCCGCCGGGCGGCAGGGTGCTGATGTCGCCGGTCAACGACGACGTCATCTTCTTCGTGGTGCTGGCGGCGGGACTGCGGCCGGTGCAGGCGCCGTTGAACGCGCTCGACGCGTCCCTCGACATCGCCGCCGTGCCCGAGGAGACATGGGGCTCGCTCTCCGCCGTACTGACCACGAACCTGTACGGCAATCCGGATCCGGCGCCGGAACTGCGGGCCCGCTGCGACGCGTTGGGCATCCCGCTGTTCGAGGACGCGGCGCACGCGATCGGCAGCGAGGTCGGCGGGCGGCCGGTCGGGGCGTGGGGCGAGGCCTCCGTCTTCAGCCTGTCCAAACACGTCGGCGCCCAGGCCGGCGGGATCCTCTCGCCGGCCGACCCGGGCCTGGGCGACATGGTGCGCAGAACCCGCGACGAGCTGCTCACCCCGCGCCGGACGGCTTCCGAACTGGCCTACGCGGTACGGCCGTATGCCGAGGCCGCCGTGCGGGGGCTGGGACTGCGGCGGGCCGCCTGGGCGGCGCTGGGGCTGCTGGGGCGGGCCGAGCGCGACGGGATCAGGATGCCGTTGCGTCCGGACGCGCTGGCCCGGGCCGCCCGCGAGGCCCCGGACCTGACCGCGTACGACCCCTGGGTCCGCGTCGACATGCACACCTACCGCAGGGAGTCCGGCCCGCTGCGGCTGCGGCGGATCGGGCGCGGGCTCGGACGGCTGGACGACGTGCTGGCGGCGTACCGGGAGGGCACCGAGCTGTTGCTGGCGACGCGATGGGCCCGCCCGCGCGCGGGAAGCGGGACACAGCCGCTGTTCCGGGTGCCGCTGCTGGTCGCCGACCGGGACGCGGCGATCGCGGCGCTGGCACGGAGCGGGATCGTCGTGGGCTACCTCTACGACCCGCCCCTCGACGACTACGCGGGGGACGCCTTCACCGACCCCTCGCCCGCGCCCGGCGCCGCCCGCTGGTTCGCGCGGCACGCGCTGCCGGTGGATCCGCTGCGGGCCCGCGAGGCCGTCGACGTGCTGGAGCGGTCCGGTGCGCGGCCGGCCGAACCGCCGGAGGACCTGGCCGGACCGGAGGAGAGGGCCGGCAGGCTGGGGCCGTCCCGTGACTGACATCCGGGTGCGCGAGCCGGCCGCGCAGCGCGCCGGCGGGCGGCCTCCGCCCGCCGGAAACCGGTCCGGCTCGGACTCCCTGTTCAAGAACGCCTACTTCCTGATGCTCAGCACGGGCGTGTCGGCGGTGCTCGGACTGGGGTTCTGGCTCGTCGCCGCCCGCTACTACTCCGAGGACGCCGTCGGCCAGGGCTCCGCCGCGATCGCCGCGATGCGGCTGCTCGCCAGCATCACCGCCACCACCATGATCGGCGCCGTGGTCCGCTTCGTACCGCGCGCGGGCCGCGAGACCGGACGCCTGGTGTGGGGGGTGTACGGGGCCAGTTCCGTGGTCGTCGCGCTCGCCGCGGGCGTGTTCCTGCTGACGCTCGACCAGTGGGGTGCCTCCTACGAGCCCCTCGGCACACCGCTCGCGGGGGCGCTGTTCGTGGCGGCCTGCGTGGCGTGGGCGCTGCTCACGCTCCAGGACGGCGTGCTCACCGGGCTGCGCAAGGCCGAGTGGGTGCCGGCCGGGAACGCGGTGTTCTCCGTCGGCAAGCTGGTCCTGCTCGCCGTCTTCGCGAGCGCGCTGCCCGTGCTGGGCATCTTCGTGTCCTGGGCCGTGGCCATCGCGTTCTCCACCCTGCCGCTCGGCTGGCTGATCTTCCGCCGGCTCATCCCGCGCCAGGCCGCGGCCGACCGGGACGTGGAGCCGCCCGGGCTGCGCAGCATGGGCCGCTTCCTGGCCGGTGACTCGCTCGGCGCGCTGTTCAGCCTGGCGATGATCAATCTGCTGCCCGTGATGGTCGCGGTCCGCTTCAGCGCCGCGGAGAACGGCTACTTCTACGTGGCGTACACCGTCGGCGGCACGATGGAGTTCATGGCCATCAACATGGCCTCGTCGCTCACCGCCCACGCCTCCCACGACCCGCGTCGGCTCGCCGACGGGGTGCGCGGGGCGCTGCGCCGGATGACGCTGCTGCTGGTGCCGGTGGTCCTGGTGCTGGTCGTCCTCGCGCCGCAGATCCTCACGCCGTTCAGCGCGGACTACGCCGAGCACGGCTCGACCGTGCTGCGGCTGCTGGCCCTCGGCGCGCTGCCCCGGGTGGTCGTGGAGCTGTACATCGGCGTGCTGCGGGTGCAGGGTCGCACCGGTGTGCTCGCCGCGCTCCAAGGGGCGATGTGCGTGCTGGTGCTGGGCAGCGCGACCGTGCTGTTCACCCCCGCGGGGATCGCGGGGGCCGGGTGGGCGGTGCTGGTCGGCATGACGCTGATCGCGGCCGTCTCGGTGCTCGGACTGCGTTCGGCGCTGCGCGAGCGGCCCGGTGGGCCCGTGGAGCGGCCCTCCGCCGCGCCCGAGTACGGCACGCGCTGGGCCCGGCTGAACGCCACCGCCGGGTACGGCACGAGCTGGGCCCGCCGGGCGGCGTACGAGTCCAAGGGGCCGGGGGAGCAGGACGAGGACACCGTGACGCTGTTCATCGGCGGCCCCGGCTACGAACGGGAAGCGCTCCACGCGGACACGGTGGCGTTCATCGTGCGACCGCAGGCCGTGGAGGAACGGACGGCGGCCCCGGGCCCCGAGGGCGACCCGGAGGTGCGGCCGCGCGAGCCCCGGGACGAGTCCTCGCCGGAGGACGGGAAGCCGGACGGGGTGGACAACGCCGTCCCCGCGCCTGCGCCCCCGCCGGAGCGTTGGACACCGGCGGAGGCGAGCCGCACGCCGTGGACCGACGTGGCCCTCCCCGGCGTCCCGGCTCCACTCCCGCCGCCGGAGGAGCCCGGCGACGACTCCGGCCGCCGGACCGGCGTCATCCTCTGGGCGCTGCTCGGCCTGGCGACCGTCGCCTTCTGGATCCCCCTGCGCGGGCTCCCCTGGGGCGACGGGGCCGGCCGGGACGAGCCGACAGGACGCGAACTGCTCACCGGACTGCCCCTGTTCGCGTCGGCCGCGGCAGGAGCGCTGATCGTCGTCTTCGTCGCCTCGGTGACGTTGAGCCGCAGACCCGTCCCCTGGCTCCCCGGCACCGCCCTGGCGTCCGCCGTGACCGCCCTGCACGCCGCGCCCGTCGCCGTCGGGTGGCGGCCCGATCCCGTGACGGGGGACCTGTACGCCGACGCGGCCCGCTCCCTCGCGCAGGCGGTGGGGCTCGACGGCCCCGGCCCGCTGCTGCGGTGGGCGCCCCTGGCGGTCCAGCTGCTGTGCCTCGTACCGCTGCGGCTGCTGCTCGTCCGCGCCGGCGGGCGGCTCACCGGGCAGGCCGGCTGGGGAGTTCTCTATCTCGTGGCGGTGGCCGGCTGGGTGTTCCGGCAGGAGCTCGTGCCCGTCGCCGTGCCGTCGCTGATCGCCCTCCTGGCCCTCCTGCTGCTCACCTGGGCGGTACGGGCTGGTGGAAGTACCCGTTCCTCCCCGCCTCCCGGTAACCCTCCAGACCCGGCCCGTCGTTGACGGTCAGATCGCACTCGGGTTCCTGCGAGGTCGGCCGGTTCCAGTGCACCAGCGCCTTCACCTCGGGGAGCTTCTTCACGTCGGCGGGGATGCGGGTGTACCAGTCCCGCTGGCGCCGCGGGTTCTCGGCGTCGGGGGCGGTGGCGAACTCCGCGAGCATCACGGGCTTGTCGTCGGAGATGTTCGCGCGCAGCCAGTCGTAGCTGGGCTGCTGGCTGCGCAGGAAGTCCTTCCAGTGGGTGGTGTCGTGGCAGCCGTAGTAGTTGTACTGGTCCATGGCGATCCAGTCGACGTACTCGTCCCCGGGGTAGAGGGCCTTCATGTCCTTCGCGCTGCCGAGGTAGCCGGAGACGGTCCACACCCATACGACGTTGTCGGCGCCCAGTTCACGGAACCGGTCGTGGAGGTGGCGGTACGCCGCGACGAACTCCTCCGGAGTGCCGGCGCCTTCCTTGATGCGGGCGTCGGTCTCCTGGTCGAACGAGAAGAAGACGCGCTTGCCGTAGGCCTTGAGACGGCGGATCTGGGGGTCGATGATCTCCTCGTCGTACTTCCCCGAGGCGATGTTCTTCCAGCCGAGCTGGGTCTCCGTCCAGTTCGCGTGGTGCGGCTCGGTCCAGACGGTGGACTCCCAGGCCAGCATGAGCAGCCGGTCCCTGCCGAGTTCCTGCTCGTCGGGGGTGAGCAGCGTCCCGTCGAGTTCGCTGCCCGACATGTCGTGGTAGTTGTAGACGAGGTCGAGTCGGCGGCCGATCCTCTTCTCGAAGCCGAGCACGGCGTCCTTGAGCGAGCCGTTCGCCGCGTACGGCACATAGGCCCCCCACCAGGCGCCGCAGGGCGGCACCAGCGTGTCGGTGGGAGCGCAGGGGCCGGTCGGCAGCTCACCGGAGGCCGCGTTGCCGGGCGTGTCCCCGCCCGGCACGTCCGCGTCGTCGGAGCGGCCCGCCCAGAACCCGAGCCCGGTCAGCAGTGCGGCGACCGTCACCAGGACGACCGCCGCGTAGCCGCGCCTCACACGCCCCACCCTCCTCGCCGCGCGCCGCCACCTGCCGCGTGCGTGCGGATCCCGCAGCCGGTGCGAGCCCGTCATGTGCCACCGCCGTTCGCGGGCCGGCGCCTGCCGGGTTCCGCCGCGCCGCGCCGGGCGGCGGGCAGCGGCAGCCCCGGAAGGGCCGCGACGACGGTGGTGAAGACGGCGAGCGCGAGGAGGAAGGAGGTCGCCGAGAAGGCTTCCACCAGGAACAGTGAGGTGGCGGTGAGCACGCCGAGCGACAGGCTGACGGGCGCGGCGAGGGCGAGGGCCTCCAGCCGGGCGCCGGAAGCCAGCCCGCCCGGCTGCGGATACAGCGCCGCGCAGCCCGGACCGAACAGCGTGAAGAGCAGCACCGGGATCCAGCGCAGCGGCGAGGGGCCGGGCACCGTGGTGGCGGCCAGCGCGATCCAGCCGGAGGCGCCGACGAGGACTCTGAGGTGCCGCTCCGCGCCGCGCGGCGAGTCGGCGGTGCTCATGGGCTGACCTGACGGAACTGACTGGCCTGCAACGTCACTTCGATCACCTTGTGGTCGTGGTCGTTCCCCGGGCGGCCGGGCGGTACTCGAGCACCACCCCGTAGTCGTGGCTTTCGACAGTCCGGAAGAGAGGTGAGGCGGAGAGCTTCGTGCGCAGCGTCTCGAAGCCGCCGGCCGGCAGCAGACCCTCGCCCGCGGTGTAGATGTCCTGGGTGCGGGTGAGGACGACGTACGCCCTGGTACCCGGTGGGATGCCGTCGGCGAGATGGCCCGCCGGGTCCTCGAGCATCCGCTCGTTCTCCGGGAGTTCCTGCTCGGCGAAGAACCAGTGCTCGATCCGGTCGTACCGGTGCAGTGCCTGCGGGAAGGAGCCGGTGGTGGCGAGGATCAGCGAGCCGTCGGGGGCGTTGTCGAGCGCCCGGGTGACCAGCGCGGTCTCCTCGGGCGGCGTGTAGTACATCTTCTCCTTGCCGTAGTACGACGGCATGAAGCCGGCGAGCAGCATGAGCAGCACGGCGGGCAGCGCGACCGCCGAGACTCTGCGCCGCAGCGCCCTCGTCCGGTCGTGGCGGGCGCTGGGGACGAGCGCGGCGGCGGCGAAGAACGCCGCTCCGGGCAGGCCGAACAGATAGACCCGGAAGAGCATTTCGCCGCCGTAGTCGTTGACGGCGAAGAGCGGGACGGGGGCGGCGGAGACCAGCAGCAGCGGCAGCGCGCTGCGGACCAGCCGGCGCCGCAGTACGAGGGCGGCTCCGGCGAGGGCGGCGACCGCGAGCACCATCAGCACGTTGGCGGTGCCGGCGAGTTCGGGTCCCGGTCCGGTCAGCTCTCCGGCGTATCCGGCGCGGGAGTTCTGCGTCAGCTCGCCGATCGACTCCCTGAGGGTGGAGAGCGTCTCGACGAACAGCGGACGCCCCATGGTCAGGTCCCAGGTGAGCATCAGCAGCACGGCGACGGCCAGCAGCCCGTAGTTGCGGTAGCGGCGCGTGAGGCTGAGCGCGCACAGGCAGATGCACAGCATCACCGGGGTGAGCTGGTGCGTGGCGTTGATCGCGGCGATCAGCGGGGCGAGGATCATCACGCAGACCGCGCGCTGCCGGTTGCCCGTGGGCGGGGGCACGCCGGCGGCGGCCGGGTCGAGGTGGGCACGGTCGCGCAGCCGCCCGGCCGAGCCGGGGCGCACGAAGTGCCGCAGCACCACCGTGATGACCGTCAGATGCAGCAGGAACGCGAGCCCTTGTGGGGCGAAGTAGTCCTGGCCCACCCAGTTGGCGAGCTGGAAGATCCACACGGCCGTCCACACCAGCCGCCAGTCCTGGCAGAACGTGCGGTAGAGCAGCACGAGCACCGGCATCATCAGCAGGCCGAGGACGATCGGCGCCCAGTTGGCGTACGCGGCGGCGCTCTCCACGCCGAAGGCACGCACCAGACCGGCGTCGAGCGTGAAGAACCCCGGCCACTGGTCGTAGGCGGACATGTTGCCCGACAGGGCGGCGCCCGGCCGCAGTTCACCGTTGGCGAGCAGGGTGTTGACGACGGCGTCGTGCTTGGACGCCCACGGGTAGCGCACGGCGTCGTACAGGATCGCCGGCGGCGCCTTGAGCGCGAACAGCAGCGCGGCGCAGTGCAGGGCGGGCCACCAGGGCGCGGTGCCCGCGCGGCGCAGGGTGAGGACGAAGCCGGCGGTGAGGACCAGCAACGACAGGTAGTAGGCGGCCGGGAGCCGGTCCAGGAGACCGTAGTCGCCCATCTCCCGGAAACCGATGCGCGGCAGCGCGTAGAGCCACAGTACGGCGGCGAGCAGCAGCGTCAGCAGACCGGTGTCGGGCGGACGGCGCGGGATCGGCCAGGAGCCGTGGCCGCCGCCGTCGGGCCGTTCCGCGTCCGGCGGGCCGGTGGCCGGGGCGGGAGCGGGCAGCGCGCTGCTCTCCGCGGTCGGTACGGGTACATGGTGGTGCACGCCGAGACTCCCCTCCCCCGAACGAGTATAGGAATTACCTCTGTTTTTCACACCAAAAACGTCACACTCGCCCCGATCCGGCTCATCCGGCGAAGGCGGGGCCGCGCAGGGCGGTGCGGGCCCTGCGGTACCACCGCCAGCCGACGGTCCTGAGCCCGTCCCGGTAGGGGGCGATCCGTGCGCCGCCGCCCGCGAGCCACGCCTCGACATCGGCGACGGTGTGGGAGCGGCGGACGATCAGACGGGCGATGCGGTAGCGCTCGTCGCGGTCCGAGCTGAGCGCGTGCCGCACGGCGGTCGCCGTCTCGTAGCCGGCCCGGGCGGCCATCGTGCGCACCCGCGGGCTGTTGTAGCCGTGCGGATAGGCGAGGTGGGGCACGCGGTGGCCGAGGGCGTCCTCCAGAACGGCCTTGGAGTCCAGCAGTTCGGCCCGCAACCGCCGCGCGTCGAGCGTGTCGAGCTGGGCGTGGGTGACCGTGTGGCTGCCGATCTCCATGCCGGCCTCCTCCAGCCGCTTCGCCTCCTGCAGCGTCATCATCGGGGCGGGCGGCAGCAGACTGCGGCCGCCCGGGGCGATGGCGCCGGTGGTGAGGTAGGCGGTGACGGGCAGCCCGCGCCCGGCGAGGACGTCGGCGGTCGGGCCGGGCAGGTCGGCGAAGCCGTCGTCGAAGGTGAGCAGCACCGGCCGGGGCGGCAGGGGCGCCCGCCCGGCGAGGCCGTCGGCGAGGGCGCTGATGGTGACGGGCGTACGGCCGCTGTCGGCGACCGCGTCCAGATGGGCCGCGAACGCCTTCGGCGTGACGGTGAACTCGGCGATCCACTCCGGCGGATCGTCCATCACGGCGTGGTAGAGGAACACGGGGATGGCGGGTGCGGCGTCCCGGGCCGGAGCGGTCCTGTGTGCCGGGTTCATCGCGTCCCCCTTCCCGCGCCGTTCCGCAACGCCCGTCGCGCCCGCAGATATCCGGCCGGCCCGTGGAGCATCCCCGTGCGCTGCAGCCGCGACAGCCGGCGCGGCCAGGGGTGGGTGCGGGTGTCGTGCGCGCCCGGTGTGCCGCCACCGCCGTCGGTGTCGCGTACGGCGGTCAGGGCGCGGGCGTGGGCGAGACCGCGCGGCAGCCGGGCGAGGAACGCGGGCAGCAGCGCGGGCCGGTTGACCAGGACAGCGGTGAGACAGGCGGTGAGGCCGGCGCCGTAGCCGTACGCCTGTCTCTCCAGGTCGGCCCAGGTCTCCCGGTGGTGGTGCCACACCAGCGCGTACGGGGTGTAGTGCAGCCGGTGCCCCTCGGCGAGCACGCGCACGAAGCCGTACAGGTCGTCGCCGCCCCGCGCGGGTGTTCCGGCGCCGGTGGCCGGGTCGAAACCGCCGACGGCACGCAGCACGTCCGCGCGGAAGGCCATGTTCGCGCCGGAGCCGAAGCGGCCCGCGGTGAAGGGGAACAGCGGCTCGTCGCGGGGCGGGTCCTGAGGGTCGTACGTCGTCGGAGTGAACCCCTTGGCGAAGCCGCCGTGGCTCTCCAGCAGGACCTGGGCGGGGGTGCGCAGCCGGGCGGGCAGGATGAGTCCGGTGACGCAGCCGAGCCGGGAGTCGGCGGCGAAGGGCGCGGTCAGCTCGGTGAGCCAGCGGGGATCGGCGACCACGTCGTCGTCGGTGAACGCGATCACCTCGCCCCGGGACGCCGCGAGCCCTCTGTTGTGGGCGATCGCCAGACCGGGGGCCGGCTCGCAGACGTACCGCACCCGCTCGCCGTACTTCCGCTCCACCAGGTCCCGCGTGTCGCCGGACAGGGGCGCGTTGTCGACGACGACGACCTCGAAGCGCGGATGCTCCTGCGCGAGCAGCGAGTCCAGCGCCCGGGCGAGCTGCCCGGCCCGCTCCCGCGTGGCCACGACGACCGAGACGTACGGCGGACCGCCACCGTCCACGGCCCGACCGGCCCCACCACGAGACGTCCCGGAAGACACCCCCGCGTCCGGCACGGCCTGCTCGCCCGCGTCCGGCACGGCCTGCTCGCCCGCGTCCGGCACGGTCTGCTCGCTTGCGTTCCGCGCGGGCAGCGCGTCTGCGTTCCGTGTCGCCTGCCGGGGCGTTTCTCGGATGGCGTCTGCGCTCAGTTCCCGCCCAGCCCGTGGGGCCGTGCCCCGTGCGGCGCCCGCGCCCGTGTCCCGCGAGGCCGCCGCGTCACGGGCGGCATCCGGGCCCGTGGGCCGTGTCGTTTCCGGGAAGCCCTGCCGTGCCGTCCGGGTCAGTACCGTCCGCGGGTCCGCCCCCTCCGGTACCCGGGTGAGCAGTGTGCCCACCGGTCTGCCTGCCCGTCTGACGAGCAGGAAGACCTCGCCGTGGGTCACCGGTGGGCTTCCGGGGCCGGGTCCGAGCACGGCCTCGTCCCCGCCCGCGGCCACGTCCAGCTCGGCGATCTGTACCGCGCCGATGGACAGGAACCGCCGTATCTCCGCCTGCGTACGCGCTCGTGCTCTGCCGGACATACGTCCTCCCCTCCCCCTCCTCACGAGCGGCGCAGCCGGGCCGCGCCCTTCAAGGTCCGTGTCGCCAGCGACGCGAGGCGCGGGCGGGTGCGGACGAACGCGTGCGCGCGGCGCGCGGGTTCGCGGCTCAGCCAGTGCAGCGCGGCGCCCGCCCCCGGACGGGTCACCGCACCCTCGTAGACGGCGAGTTCACCGGTCTTCAGCGAGTCCTTGTACGCGGCCCGGCCGCGCCCCATGTCGAGCAGCCCGATGCCCTCGGCCGCCGCCGCCTCGGCCATCCGCAGATGCAGCACGAGTCCGGGCGAGTACTTCGCGAACTCCGGGTCGTACGCCGGGAACCAGCAGGCCAGGACGGAGGCCGAACGCAGGCCGAAGTGCGCGGCGACCGGCCGGTCACCGGCGTACAGGACCGACAGTGTGCCGGTGCACTGAGGGGTCCGGGTCTCGGCGAGCCGGCCCACGAGCCGGGCGATCCACTCCTGCGCGAACCGGTCGCGGCGCCCGGTCCTGCGGTACTGCGCCGACTTCCACTCGACGAGCGCCCGCAGCGCGGCCGGGTCGCGTTCGTCGAAGACGAACCGCACGGGTCCGGCCTGGCGGCCCAGCCTGCGCTCCTTGGCCAGCGTGGTCTTGAGGAACTTCGGCGACTGGGTGCGCAGCACCGACTCGTAGGTCTCGTAGCCCTTCTCCACGTCGATGACGAACGTGGCGTGCTCCTCGGCCGCGTGCGGCACGAACAGTTCCTGGCCGGCCTCCAGGTTGTCGAAGGCGAAACTCGACACCGAGCAGGCCCGCAGCAGTTCACCGGTCTCCAGGACGGCACCGGGAGCCAGCACCGCGCCCTGGCAGTCCGACACCCCGAGCCCGATCGCCCGGCCCTGACCCGCCACGCCCCGCTCGTAGGGCAGGAAGCCCGCCGGGTCCGCCCCTTCGTACAGCACGGCCACCCGGGCCCCCGGCCGAACCCGGCCCACGGCGGTGGCGAACTCCGGTTCCATGAAGGGGCTGCGCGGCGCGTCCGCCGCGGCGCGCAGTTCGCGCCAGCGCTCCCGTTCCCCCTCGCCGAGCTCCTCCGGCCTCAGCACGCGCATGCGTCCACTGCTCACCTGACCCCCCGATCAAGTCCCCCCTGGACTCTTGGAAGGTACCGCCCGGGCCCACGGGGGCGGTAGATAGCGGACGATGTTCTTGCCAAACGGTGAAAGAGTCCTCAACCGGTCCGTACCCGGCGATGACGGAAGGGGAACCGCACCTAAAGCGAGCGGAAACGGGCATGGTGAATCGGACGGTCGCGTTGTCCGTATTCTCTGATCATGGCCGCACCCACCGCTTTTTCACTCATCGCCACCGACCTGGACGGGACGCTGCTGCGCGGCGACGACACCCTGTCCGACCGCTCCCTCGCCGCCCTCGCGCGGGTGGAGCGGGCCGGTGCCCGGCACCTCGTGGTGACGGGGCGTCCCGCCCCCAGGGTGCGGCCGCTCCTGGACGATCTCGGCTCCACGGGGCTCGCGGTGTGCGGCCAGGGCGCGCAGGTGTACGACGCCGGCGCGGACCGGCTGCTGTGGTCCGTCACGCTGGACCGGGAACTGGCGGAGACCGCCCTCGGCAAGATCGAGGCCGAGGTGGGGGAGGTGTACGCCGCGGTCGACCAGGACGGGGTCGACGGGCTGACGCTGATCGAGCCGGGCTATCTGATGCCGCACCCGACGCTGCCCGCGGTGCGGGTCGAGCGGCGGCGTGATCTGTGGGAGCGGCCGATCAGCAAGGTGCTGCTGCGCCACCCGCGGCTGTCCGACGACGCGTTGGCGGCGGCGGCGCGCGCGGTGGTCGGTTCGCTGGCGACGGTCACCATGTCGGGACCGGGCACCGTGGAGCTCCAGCCGTGCGGGGTGACCAAGGCGAGCGGACTGGCGCTGGCCGCCGAGCACCTGGGGCTGGGCCCGGACCGGACGATCGCCTTCGGGGACATGCCCAACGACATCCCCATGTTCGACTGGGCGGCGCACGGCGTCGCCATGGCCAACGCGCACCCGGAGCTGAAGGCGGTGGCCGACGAGGTCACCACGTCGAACGAGGACGACGGCGTGGCCGTCGTCCTCGAGCGACTGTTCGGTGGGCCGGCCGTGCTCGGCCGTCAGCGGTCGGCTCAGTACGCGCCGAAGACGTTGTCGATCGAGCCGTAGCGGTCGGCGGCGTAGTTGCAGGCCGCCGTGATGTTCGCGACCGGGTCGAACGGGTCGAAGGCGGTGCCGGGCACGTGGTAGGCCTGGAAGGTCGGGTCGATGACCTGCAGCAGGCCCTTCGACGGGGTGCCCTTGGCGGCGTTGGAGTCCCAGAGGTTGATGGCGGCCGGGTTGCCGGAGGACTCGCGCATGATGTTGCGGTGGATGGCGTCGTAGGAGCCCGGGATGCCCTGCTGCGCCATGATGTCCAGCGACTCGCGGATCCAGCCGTCGAGGTTGTCCGCGTACACCGTCGTGGAAGCGGCGGTCGTGGTGGCCGTCGTGGTGGCCGCGGAGGCGGTGGTGGCGCCGAACAGCGGGAGGGCGACCACGGCGACGCCGGTGCCGGCGACGGCGAGGGAGCGGGCGAGGCGGCGGGTGCCGAAGCGACGGAGCTGACCGGAAACGGACATGTCTGGGTTCCTCTCCTACGCCTGCGAGGTGAGCTGTCGGATTCGGGCGGGAGAGTGCCCGGCCATGCTCCGAAGGCATGGCTTCACCCCTAGCCGTTCCGGCGCGTGGCCGGCCCGGCGGCTTACCTGGGTCCCCCGCTCCTGCCGTGCGTGAGTTCGTCGGTGGGTGTGATGCGGGCGGTGGCAGGATTCGGCGTCCGCCCGGCAGGCCCGGAACGTATGCGAGAGCACATGGGGGGAACAAGTACGGGGATCACACAATCAGCCCTTTGATCTTGGATCGGGCGATTTGGGGCGCTTGATCCTTTGCGGGTGCCAAGGGTCAACTCGGTTCAGGGGGAAGGGGGAACGCCCTTCGGGTGGGCCGGTGGACCCGGCGGGCGGCGCGTGACTCACTTCACTGGTCACGGAGCCCGAGAGCATTTACCGCCAAGAGGAATTCACTTGCTAATAACGGCAAATCGGACGGACGGCCGGGCAGGATGATTGGCAGGGTGTTACGTCCGGGAAAGAGGCCATTGTCCGTTGTTATCAACCGATCAAAAGCGCTCCGCTCCCGATCCGGTACCGCCCTGCCGGTAACCCCGGGTGCTGGCGGTGATCGAAACGTGACCGGATACGCTGACTTGAGTGATGGCAGCGACCTATCGACATTCCGTGTAACCGCCAGTGGACACCAGCAGACAGGAGACCCCTCGTGACCGTCGTCGGGCCGTTCGGGCTGAGCGTGCGGGACCAGGCTCTGGAAGCCGATGTCCAGGCCGGAATGACGGCTGTCGAGGAAGGGCTGATCGAGGCCACCAAGAGTGAGGTCCCCTTCATCACCGGTGCCGCCCAGCATCTGGTGCGGGCCGGCGGCAAGCGGTTCCGTCCGCTGCTGGTGATGCTCGCCGCCCAGTTCGGCGACCCCTACGCGCCCGGCATCGTGCCGTCCGCCGTGGTCGTGGAGCTCACCCACCTGGCCACGCTCTACCACGACGACGTCATGGACGAGGCCGATGTCCGGCGCGGTGTCGACAGTGCGAACGCCCGCTGGGGCAACTCCGTCGCGGTCCTCACCGGTGACTTCCTCTTCGCCCGGGCCTCGCACATCCTGGCCGACCTCGGACCGGAGGCCGTGCGGGTGCAGGCCGAGGCGTTCGAACGGCTGGTCACCGGGCAGATCCTGGAGACCGCGGGACCGCAGGACGGCCGCGACCCCGTCGACCACTATCTGGACGTGCTCGGCGGCAAGACCGGATCGCTGGTCGCCGTCTCCTGCCGCTTCGGCGCGATGATGTCCGGCGCCGACGAGACGGTCGTGGACGTGCTCACCCAGTACGGCGAGCGGCTCGGCGTCGCCTTCCAGCTCGCCGACGACGTCCTGGACATCGCCTCCGACTCCAGCGAGTCCGGCAAGACCCCCGGCACCGACCTGCGCGAGGGCATCGCCACGCTGCCCGTGCTGCGGCTGCGCGAGCGGGCGGCCCGGCTGGGACTGGCCGAGGACATCGCCCTGTGCGAGCTGCTGGACTCCGACCTCACCGACGACGCCCGGCACGCCGAGGCGCTGCGGCTGCTGCGCGCGCACCCCGCGCTCGAGCAGGCCCGCCGGGACACCGTGCGGTACGCCGAGGAGGCGCGCGCCGCGCTGGCCCCGCTGCGGGAGTGCGAGGCGAAGGCGGCACTCGTGCAGCTGTGCGACGCGGTGGTGCACCGCGCCGGCTGAGCCCGGCCGGGCCCGAACTCCCCCGCGCCCCCTACTGGTCGGGGGAGAAAACCACCTCGCGTGTCATACCGGAGCAGTACACGGAGTTGCGTCCGGGGTCTGACGCTTCCGCGTGCGGGATTTGGTCAGATGGACCACGACGGACAACACCACTTCTCACCGGTTCGGGTGAGAATGGCGGCTCAGGGTGAAACTGGTGCGAGGACACGAGACGGAAGCCGCCGCCGACCACGGAGGGCACACATGGCACCGTACGAATCCGAGAACACGACGGCCGCGGAGGAGGTCGACGAGCCGCGCACGGGGCGGCGCAGGGCCGCGCGGTACGTCGTCCCGGTCACGGTGATGGGAGTGGCGGCCGCGACCATCGGGCTCGTCCCCGCGATCGCCAGCTCCGGCGACCCCGACCTGCCGGAGATCACCGCTGCGCAGCTCATCGAGAAGATCGCGAAGTCGGACGTCGAGCAGCTGTCCGGCACCGTGAAGATCACCACGGACCTCGGACTGCCGAACCTCGGCGGCCTGGAGAACAGCATCGCGTCCGGCGCGATGGGGCAGGGCGAGGAGGGCGGCTCCTCGGCCGACCCGTCCGCCAAGCTCACCGAACTGGCGTCCGGCACGCACACGCTGCGGGTCGCCGCCGACGGCCCCGACCGGCAGAAGGTGTCGCTCCTCGAGGACGCCGCCGAGTACAGCCTGATCCGCAACGGCGAGGACCTCTGGGGCTACGACAGCGGGTCCAACGCGGTCTACCACGCCACCGTCGACACGTCCGGCGAGGAGCGGGAGCAGCAGCCCCCGGCCACCCCGAAGGACTTCGCCGAGGAGGCGCTGAAGTCGGTCGACGACACCACGTCCGTGACCGTCGACGGCACCGCCCAGGTGGCCGGCCGGGACGCCTACAAGCTGGTCGTCGAGCCCAAGCAGTCCGGCTCCACGGTCGGCGCGATCAGTATCGCGGTCGACCACAAGACCGGTATGCCGCTGAAGTTCACGCTCACCCCGTCGAGCGGCGGCGCGGCCGTCGTGGACGTCGGCTTCACCAAGGTGAGCTTCGACCGGCCGGCCGCGTCGACCTTCGAGTTCACCCCGCCCAAGGGCGCCGAGGTGACCGAGGACGACGCACTCGACCACGGCCGGGAGCACCCCGGAAAGCCGGAGCGGGCCCCCAAGTCGGAGGAGGACCTGGCCAAGGGCCTCGACGGGCTGAAGATGCTCGGCGAGGGCTGGAACTCCATCGCCACCTTCGACACCGGCAGCGAGGGCGGCCTGCCCACCGGTGAGGCCGGCGGTGACCTCGGCGGCTTCCTCGGCTCGCTCGGCGACCAGGTCAAGGGCGACTTCGGCACCGGCACGGTGTTCAGCACCCGCCTGGTCAACGCCCTGATCACCGAGGACGGCAAGGTCTACGTGGGCACCGTCACCAAGGACGCGCTCGTGAAGGCGGCCGACGCGGGGAAGTAGGCCGCACAACCGTACGACAGGACAGGGAACGAGGGAGCCGATGGCAGAGGCGTCCGCCGGCGAGCCGGACGGGGAGCACGCGGGTGAGGGAGTCATCACCACCCGCGCGCTCACCAAGCGCTACCGCGGCGGACAGCTCGCCGTCGACGGTCTGCGGCTGACCGTCCCGGCGGGCAGCGTCTTCGGCTTCCTCGGCCCCAACGGCTCGGGCAAGACCACCACCATCCGCATGCTGATGGGGCTGATCGAGCCGACCTCCGGCACGGCGCACGTCCTGGGGCGGCCCATGCCGCGCTCCGCGCGCGCCGTCCTGCCCCACGTCGGGGCCCTCATCGAGGGCCCCGCCCTCTACGGCTTCCTCTCCGGCCGGGACAACCTGCTGCGCTACGACGCCGCCGATCCCACCGCCGATCCGCGCACCCGGCGCGCCCGCGTGGCCGCCGCACTGGACCGGGTGGGCCTCACGGCCGCCGCGGGCAAGAAGGCGAAGGCGTACTCCCTCGGCATGAAGCAGCGCCTCGGTCTCGCGGCCGCGCTGCTCCAGCCGCGCCGGCTGCTCGTCCTGGACGAGCCGACCAACGGCCTCGACCCGCAGGGCATGCGGGAGATCCGCACACTGATCCGCGAGCTGGCCTCGGACGGCACGACCGTCTTCCTCTCCTCCCACCTCCTCGACGAGATCGAGCAGGTGTGCACGCACGCCGCCGTGATGGCCCAGGGCCGGCTGATCACCCAGGGCCCGGTCGCCGACCTGGCCGCGGGCGCCCGCGGCCGGCTGGTGGTGACCACTGCGGACCCGGCGGACGCCGCCCGGGTGCTGAAGGAGCAGGGAGTCGCCGATGTCGTCGTGGCGGAGGACCGGGTGACCGGCGAGGCGCCCGAGCGCGACCTCGCCGAGGTGAACGCGGCCCTGGTCACCGCCGGTGTCCGGGTCCGCGGGTTCGGGGTCGAACGGGCCTCGCTGGAGGACGCGTTCGTGGCACTGACCGGGGAGGGGTTCGATGTCGCGGGCTGAAGCGGTGCGGAAGGCGAGCCCGCTGTGGACCCTCGGCCTGTTCCGCAGCGAGCTGCTCACCACGTTCCGGCGCTGGCGCACCCTGGCCCTGCTCGGGGTGCTGGCGGCCGTGCCGGTCCTCGTCGGCATCGCCGTGCGGATCGAGACCGGCGACGGCTCGCCGGCCGGGCACGGGGGCGGCGGAGGCGGCGGCCCGGCGTTCATCTCGCAGATCACCAACAACGGACTGTTCCTGGTCTTCACCGCGCTCGCCGCCACCCTGCCGTTCTTCCTGCCCATGGCGATCGGGGTGGTCGCGGGCGACGCCCTCGCCGGCGAGGCGAACGCCGGGACGCTGCGCTACCTCCTGGTCGCCCCCGCGGGCCGGACCCGTCTGCTGCTCACCAAGTACGCGACGGTCATGGCCTTCTGTCTGGTCGCCACCCTGGTGGTCGCCGTCTCGGCGCTGCTCGTCGGCGCGCTGCTGTTCCCGCTGGGCGACCTCACGACCATCTCGGGCACCCGCATCGGCTTCGGCGAGGGCCTGGCCAGAGCCCTGCTCATCGCCCTGGTCGTCGCCGTGTCACTGATCGGCGTGGCGGCGCTCGGCCTCTTCGTCTCCACGCTGACCAACAGCGGCATCGCGGCGATGGCGACCACGGTCGGGCTGCTGATCACGGTCCAGATCCTCGACCAGATCCCCCAGCTGCACGCCCTGCACCCCTATCTCTTCTCCCACTACTGGCTGTCCTTCGCCGACCTGATGCGCGAGCCGGTCTACTGGGACGACCTGACGAAGAACCTGGGCCTCCAGGCCCTCTACGCGGCCGTGTTCGGCTCGGCGGCGTGGGCGAGGTTCACGTCGAAGGACATCACCGCCTAGGAGCGCGTCAGCCGGCCTCGTAGGGGAAGCGGGCGAGCGGTGCCTCCCGCGCGAAGAACGTCTTGGCCCGGGTCAGCGCCTCGGTGTCCCTCAGTACGTCACCCGGCTTGCTGCCGTTGCCGAGCAGCACCCCGCCGAACCGCATCCCCATGTACGCGGCCGAGTTGTTCAGGGTGCCCACCAGCGGGTCGGCGACCTCCGGCTCCTCGTGTGCGAGCGCGGTGACGCCCCACAGGGTGCGCCCCGCCATGGCCGCCTTGAAGTCCAGTCCCGGGGTGCGCAGCCAGCCCGACCAGTGGTCGAGGTAGCGCTTGGTCTGCGCGGACAGCGAGTACCAGTACAGCGGCGAGGCGATGACCACGTCGGTCGCGGCCAGTGTCGCGTCGAGGAGCAGGGCCACGGCGCCTTCGGTGGGGCGGACGTGGTCGTTGTCGTGGCGCAGGTCCTCGAAGTCGGGGACGGGGTGGGCGGTGAGGTCGATCCACTGCTGCTCCACGTCCGGGGGCAGCTGTTCGGCGGCCCGGCGGGCCAGCAGTTCGGTGTTGCCGTCGGGGCGGGCACTGCCCAGGACGAAGAGAAAACGACGAGTCATGATCATCCCCAGATGCTCGGCGTACGCCAGTAATAAGCATGTGCATCATATGCGCATGCAAGCAATTCGCCAAGGGTGACTTCAGCCGACGGCCCCGCGCCGCTCCGCCTCCCGCGCCACGGCGAGCAGCACCTCCTCCCGTCCGTGCGGCGCCACCAGGTGGAGCCCTGCCGGACAGCCGTCGGCGCCGAATCCGGCCGCAAGGCTTGACGCGGGGTGACCGCTGACGTTGAACGCCCAGGTGAGCGCGGTCGAGTAGACGTCGCCGGGGCCGTCGTGACCGTGCGGTTGCGTGGGTGTCGTGGGGGTGAGCAGCAGGGGGGTGCGGGCGAAGAGGGCCGCCAGGCGGGCGTTGTTCCCGGCGCGGACGCGGTGGGCGTCGGTGAGGTCGGCGCCGGGGGTGCGCAGGGCGAACCAGGCCGGCGCGGGGTCGAGGAGCCGCAGTGGCGGAGACGACCGCACCAGCCGCACGACCCCCGCGTCGACGAGCCGGCCGACCGCCGCCCGGGCCAGGGCGACGGGTTCCGGGTCGGGCACGGCGAAGCCGAGGTCGGGGGACCAGACGGCGGCGACGGGGAAGGTCACGGGGGGCCCGGCCGGAGCGGGCCGGCCCGACATCACCCGCCACCACGCCGTCGCGTCCGAGGCCGTGCGGGCGAGGACCCCCGGCGCCGCGAGACCCGTACGGTCGGGCGAGGGGAGCCGGCCGCCCGTGACCTTCAGCCCGACGACCCCGCACCACGCCGCCGGGATCCGCACCGAGCCCGCGCCGTCACTGCCCGTCGCCAGCGGCACCAGCCCGGCCGCCACGGCGACCGCCGACCCGGCCGAGGAACCGCCCGGCGTGCGGTCCGCCCGCCACGGATTGACGGTACGGCCGTGCGCCCCGAGCCCCCATGTCTGCCAGGGAGTGCCCGGCCCGGGTACCGAGGTGGCGCCCACCGCGACACAACCGGCCGCGAGCAGCGGTCCGGCCGCGACCGCACCGCGCCGCCCCTTGACCGCGACCGGCACCCCGGCCAGCGGCAGCGGCTCCCCGGCGGCGACCCGCGCGTCCACCTCGTCCGCCTGCCGCAGCGCCGCCTCGCCCCACACCTCGAGGAACGCGCACAGTTTCGGATCGGCCTCCGCGATCCCCTCCAGCGCCCCCGCGACCACCTCCACGGCCCGCCGTCGCCGCGCGCGGACGGCGGAGGCGATCTCCTCGACACCGTCCCCGTTCAGCGCGACGCGCCCGTCAGACGGGCCAGCGGCTCCGTCTCGCGGGGCGGCCGGCCGCTCAGGTCGCCCAGCCGCCACTCGGGCACCCAGGGCACGCGGTACACGTCGATCATCGATTCGATCAGCCGGATCCGGTGGGCCAGGGGACGCGGCAGCCGTCCCGGCGCGTCCGCCACCAGGACCACGGCATCCAGGTCGAGCCCTTGGGGTGCCTCTCCGCGCCGGAACACCTCGGCGGCCGGGACGACCGCGTCCAGTCCGGCGGCGTGCGTCCGGGCGACGAGGAGCACCGACCGCGGATCTGCGGGGCCGGGCCAGACGCGTCCGCTGTCGTGTCCGCCGTAGACCGCGGCGAGTGTCGAGACGCCGGCACCGCCGTGCAGACCCACCCAGGAGAAGCGCCGGGCCGTCGCCTGTGCGGGGGCGGGCTCCGGCGGAGCCGCCTCCGCCTCCGGTGCCGTCACCGGCCCTCGGATCCAGATCTCCGGTCCCTGTCGCATGCCTGTCCGCATGCCCCCTCTCCTGCTCGCCACCTCGATCTTCATGCCGCCGGGGGGACGGGGAACCGGCGGGGACGGTCGTTGGGACGAGCCTGTGACAACGCGGTGACGTGAGAAGCGCGGGCGAGCGGACAGACTCGACGGTAGGTGGTACGACCCGAATGAGGGGACGATGTCTCGACTCAGCCGCGAGAAGAAGCGGGAACAGCAGCAGGCCGCGCATGCGGCGAACCTTGCGGCGATGCCGATCGACGTTCATGTCCCCGTCCCCGGCGGGGCCGGTACGGGCGGGGCGTCGGTCGGCGGTGTGACGGTGATCGCGGGGCCCGGTGAGGAGATCCAGCAGGCGGTGCTGAACCGCCTCCACCGCATCGCCATCGCCTCCGGGCACGCGGTCCTGGCCACCGTGCACGACGAACGCATCGGCTACGTCGTCCCCCTCCAGGTCGACCCGGACGGCTCCAGCCATTTCACGAGCCGCCCGGCACCGATCGGTCCGGTCGGAAACCGGACCCCACAACACGGCCCACAGCCGACGCCTGACGCTGGGCCGGTGCGGGGTGTGGAGCCCGTGCCGGGACCGGAGTCCGTGCGGGGAGCGGAGCCTGCGCGGGGTGCCGGTCCCCTTCCGGGCTCGCTGCCCGTGCCGGGACCGGTGCCTGGGGGGCGGTCGGAGTCCGGCCGGGGCTCGGAGCCGACGCCTGGCGCTGTGCCGACGCGGGGTGTGGAGTCCGTCTCCGGGGCGGAGGCCGGGCGGGGGAGTGGGGCCGAGGCCAATCTTCCGACGCACCTTCTGCGTCCTGTGCCGGAGCCGGACGCCCCGGCGGAGCCGGATGCCGTGCGGGATGCCACCCCCACCTACAAGCTGCGGCCGGTCCCCGAACCGCGGGCTCCCCAGGACGCCGTACCGACGTTCGAGTTGCGCGCCGTGCCCGGGCAGGCGGAGGCGACGCCGCCGGGCACGGTCGTGCCCCCGACGGGCGAGTTCGGCCCGCCCCCGCCCATGGACGTGCGGCCTCACCCCACGGAGCAGGAACGGGAGCCGGAGCCGGACCCCGACCCCAAGCCCACCCCGCCCCGCGGGTTCGACGCCGTGGCGGAGGCCGTGCTCGGCGACGAGCCGCCGGCCGGCTCCGGCGAGAACCACCTCGCCGAGCCCATGGCCCGGGTCAACGACGCCGTCCGCTCCGGCCGGATCGACACGGCCGCCCGCCTGGCGGAGGAGACCGTGGCGGAGGCGTCGGCCACCCTCGGGCCGGAGCACCCCGAGGTGCTCCGCCTGCGCGAACTCACCGCGTACATCGCCTACCTGGCCGGTGAGCCGCTGCGCGCCTTCCGCCTCTCCCTCGACCTCGCCCTGATCTGCCGCCGTGCGCAGGACGCCGAGGCCGCCTACGGCAACGTCCGCAGCGCCGCCACCGCATGGCGCGCGGTGCGCGACCCGCTGCTCGGACTGGAGCTCGGGCACGAGCTGATCGCACTGTGGACCGAACTCACCGCCGAGGGCGGCCCCGCCGCCGACGAGATGGAGGAGCTGGAGTCCGCCCGCGCCCGCATGGGCCGCCTGACCGAACGCGCTCGCACGCAGCGCCCCTGAGCGGGCTCTGGAGGTCCCCCGGCCGAAGGCTGGGGGAGTGCCGGGCCCTGGGCCTCGTACGGGAGGTACTCGGGTCAGGGCCCGGTGCGGCGAATGGGGGCACCTGACGCGCCTTCAGGGCAGCGGGGGAGCGTGCATGGCGTCGCACGGCAGACGGGAATATGACGACAGGGCCTAGTGTCCTGAGTCGGGAATTCGCTTCGTAAGTCAGTGCTGGTTCGGCATGATGGCCGGGTGGCGAGGACGGGACGGCCGAAGGCCGAGCTGG
>NZ_JBVIGA010000043.1:0-45289 GCF_055571035.1 Streptomyces malachitofuscus
CCCGCCTCGCCCGCGGCTCGTTCTGGGTGCTCTTTTTGCGGCGTGGAATGGATACGCCACAGAAAGGGGCCCCCCCCCCCCCCCCCCGCCGCCCCCCCCCCCCCCCCCCCCCCCCCACGGTCCTGTTATCGCTGTGCGCTGGTGCTTCCGCGCCCGCCCCCGGCGGGATCAAGCCGACTTTCGGCTGTCCCGGGGGTGAACCGCGATGTTCATCGCACCGGAACGCAGAACGGCGAGACGCTCCTCGAGGACCTCTTCGAGCTCCTCTCGGGTGCGCCGCTCCATCAGCATGTCCCAATGCGTACGCGCGGGCTTGGCCTTCTTCTCCTCGGGGCCGTCGCCGTCCACCAGGAGTGCCTGGGCACCGCAGACCTTGCACTCCCACTCGGGCGGGATCTCCGCCTCGACCGAGAAGGGCATCTCGAAGCGGTGCCCCTTCTCGCATGCGTACTCCACGGCCTGGCGCGGGGCCAGGTCGATGCCGCGGTCCGTCTCGTAGCTGGTCACCACGAGGCGCGTGCCGCGAAGAGCTCGCTCACTCATGAATCGTGCCTCCCGGGCTTGTCGCCCACAGGACAGGTGTCGCTGTCGTCGTCATCCGGTCAACGTCCGGTCGGCGGTAAAGATTCCCGTTCCGTGTCCCGTTCCGGGTCCTGCGTCGCCGTCGTAGCCGCAGCCTTGTCAACCATTGCAGTACCCACCGACGCCCGGTTTGTCACATCTGATAGCAGATGTCACACAGCGTTTCGGCATCTTTGACGCGCAGTAACGGTACGCCTGGCAGGCCAAACGCGTACACTACAGCCCTTTCGCGCCCAGTGCTAAATCCGTTCGGGAACCGGGTTGCCCGCGTCGGCGATCGCCCGTCGCACCGGCACCCGCGCGAGCAGTGCGAATCCCAGGACGAAGAAGCACACCAACGAGATGATCGCGTCCCGGTAACTGCCCGTGAGCTGGTAGGTGAGCCCGAACAGCAACGGGCCGAGCCAGCTCATCCCGCGGTCGCTCAACTCGTAGGCCGAGAAGTACTCGGCCTCCTTGCCCGGCGGCACGAGGTGCGAGAAGAGCGAGCGGGACAGTGCCTGACTCCCGCCGAGGACCAGGCCGATGCCGGCGGCCAGCACGAAGAACCACACGGGCGCCCCGGCCGGCAGGAAGTACCCCGCCCCCAGGGTCACCGTCCAGGCCACCAGGGAGCCCAGGATCGTGCGCTTGGCGCCGTACCGCCGGGCCAGCCGGCCCAGCGCCAGCGCGCCCGCCACCGCCAGCACCTGCACCAGCAGCACGGCGACGATCAGCGTCGACTGTCCGAGCCCCAGCTCCTTCGAGCCGTACACCGAAGCCTGTGAGATCACCGTCTGAATGCCGTCGTTGTAGACCAGGTACGCCAGCAGGAAGGCGAGCGTGAGCGGGCGCCGGCGCATGTCGCGGACGGTCGCCGCGAGCTGCCGGAAGCCCGGCAGCGCAGCCTCCCGCGCGGGAGTGCGGCGGTCGCGCAGCCGGCGCAGCGGCACCAGCGCGAAGGCGCCCCACCACAGGCCGGCCGACGCCAGACAGATGCGCACCGCCATGCTCTGGGAGACCCCGAAGCTTTCGTGACCGTTGTAGAGGACGAGGTTCAGGACGAGGACCAGCGCCCCGGCCGCGTAGCCGAAGGCCCACCCGCGCGAGGAGACCGCGTCGCGCTCCTCCGGCGAGGCGATCTGCGGAAGGTAGGAGTTGTAGAGCATCATCGCCACGGACTGCGCCGCGTTCGCCACGACCAGCAGCACACCGCCGAGCAGATACCGCTCGCCGTCGAGGAAGAACATGCCTGCCGTGGCCGCCGCCCCCGTGTAGGCCGCGGCCGCCAGCAGCGGCTTCTTCCGGCCCGTGCGGTCGGCGGCGGCCCCCACCAGCGGCATCACCAGCACGGCGAGGATCACCGACAGGGAGACCGCGTACGCGAAGAAGGATCCCGCGCGCACCGGGATGCCCAGCGGGTGGACGAAGCCCTCCGCGTCCGCCGCCGCCTCGGCGACCGACGTCAGATAGGGGCCGAGGAACACGGTGAGCACGCTCGTGGAGTACACGGAGCACGCCCAGTCGTAGACGTACCAGCCACGCTGTTCGCGTCGCCGACCGGCGACGTCGTCCCCCGCCGGTGACCGCACGGTGTCGGTGTCCACCCGCGCCTCGCTTCCCCGTGAACGCGCCGAGGCGACGGGGCGCGGGGGTCTCAGACCCAGATGCCGCGGTCCTCCATGACCTTGCGCAGTGTGTCGATGTGATCGGTCATGATGCCATCCACTCCCAGGTCCAGGAGCCGGTGCATCCGCTCGGGCTCGTTGACGGTCCAGACATGTACCTGCAGTCCGCGCGCATGGGCCGCCCGCACGAAGCGGTGGTCCACCACCCGCACCCCCGACTGCACCTCGGGCACCTGGGCGGCGACGGCCGACCGGCGCAGCGCGGCCGGCATCCCCCACGACCGCAGCCGGAGGTTCAGCACCCCCCGGGTGCCGTACGACGTGGCCAGCCGCGGCCCGGCCAGCCGCTGTGCCCGCACCACGCGGGCCTCGGAGAACGAGCCGACACAGATCCGGTCCCACGAGTCGGTGCGCTCGATCAGGTCCAGCAGGGGTGCCAGGGCCGGCTCGGCCTTCACGTCGATGTTCCAGCGCGTCTCGGGGAAGGTCTCCAGGAGCTCCTCGAACAGGGGGACCGGTTCCACGCCCGCCACGCGCGCGTGCGCCACGTCGCGCCACAGCAGGTCGGCGATCCGGCCCGCGCCGTCCGTCATCCGGTCGAGCGTCGCGTCGTGGAAGGCGACGAGCCGGCCGTCGCGCGTGGCGTGGACGTCGGTTTCGATGTACCGGTAGCCCGCCCCGACGGCGCACCGGAACTGCCGCACGGTGTTCTCCAGGCCGTCCGCCGCCCCGCCCCGGTGGGCGAAGGCGAGGGGGCCGGGATGGTCGAGATAGGGGTGGCGTATCCGCGGGGTCACGGACGCAGTATCGCGCACCGCGGCCGGCCACCGGCAACGACCTGGGTACCGTCGGATGCCGAGGGGACGGCGAAGACCCGCAGGAACAGCTGGGCGAGCGGGCCGATGGTCACCGCGTACAGCAGTGTGCCGACACCCACGGTGCCCCCGAGGACGAAGCCCGTGACCACCACCGTGATCTCGATGGCCGTACGGACCAGGCGGACCGACACCCCCGTGCGCCGGTTCAGTCCTGTCATCAGGCCGTCGCGTGGGCCGGGGCCGAAGCGCGCCGCGATGTACAGCCCGGTCGCCGCCCCGTTCAGCACGATGCCCGCCGCCATCAGGGACACCCGTACGGCCATGACGTGCGCGTCCGGCACCACGGCCAGCGTCGCGTCCATCGCCGCGCCGATCACCAGGACGTTGGAGACGGTGCCCAGGCCGGGCCGCTGACGCAGCGGGATCCACAGCAGCAGCACGGCCGCACCCGTGAGTGTCAGCACCACACCCATCGACAGCCTGGTCCGCTCGGACAGACCCTGGTGGAGCACGTTCCAGGGTTCGAGTCCGAGCCCCGACCGCACCAGCAGCGCCGAACTCGCGCCGTACAGCGCCAGCCCTGCGTACAGCTGGAACAGCCGGCGTCCGAGATGCCCGTGTTGGGACGAGTACCTGGCCAAAACGTGCCCCCCTGTGGTGGAAGTGGACCGATGCGTGACACCCTGTGGCTTGACTGGTCACGCCATCCATGGCCAATCCGGGGAAGGTGGACTGATTCTCATGGCGCAGTGGACTTCGGCGGTGGGGGCGGCGCAGCTCGCCCGGCTGCTCAACTCCCAGCAGGACCGTCCGGCCGGCCCCGGTACCCGGCGCCCGCCCGCCTACCGCGCGCTCGCCGACGGCATCCGCCTGCTGGTGCTGGAGGGGCGGGTGCCGGTCGCGGCGCGGCTGCCCGCCGAGCGGGAACTGGCGCTCGCGCTGTCCGTCAGCCGCACCACCGTCGCCGCCGCCTATGAGGCGCTGCGCGCCGAGGGCTTCCTGGAGTCACGACGCGGCGCGGGCAGCTGGACCGCGGTCCCGGCGGGCAACCCGGTTCCCGCGCGGGGACTGGAACCACTGCCGCCCGAGGCCCTCGGCTCGATGATCGACCTCGGCTGCGCCGCTCTCCCCGCCCCCGAACCCTGGCTCACCCGCGCCGTCCAGGGCGCCCTCGAGGAGCTCCCGCCGTACGCACACACGCACGGCGACTATCCCGCCGGGCTCCCCGCACTGCGGTCGATGATCGCGGACCGGTACACCGCGCGGGGCATCCCGACCATGCCCGAGCAGATCATGGTGACGACCGGTGCGATGGGCGCGATCGACGCCATCTGCCACCTTTTCGGCGGACGTGGCGAACGCATCGCCGTCGAGTCGCCGTCCTACGCCAACATCCTCCAGCTGATGCGGGAGGCCGGCGCGCGGCTCGTCCCCGTCGCCATGGCCGAGGGCCTGACCGGCTGGGACATGGATCGCTGGCGCCAGGTGCTGCGCGAGGCGGCCCCCCGCATCGCGTACGTCGTCGCCGACTTCCACAACCCGACCGGTGCGCTGGCCGACGAGGACCAGCGGCGCCGACTGGTGGACGCGGCCCGCTCGGCGGGGACGGTGCTGGTCGCCGACGAGACGATGAGCGAGCTGTGGCTCGACCCGGACGTGGAGATGCCGCGCCCGGTGTGCGCCTTCGACCCGGCCGGGTCCACGGTGATCACGGTCGGCTCGGCGAGCAAGGCCTTCTGGGCCGGGATGCGCATCGGCTGGGTCCGCGCGGCACCGGATGTGATCCGCAGCCTCGTCGCCGCCCGCGCGTACGCCGATCTGGGCACGCCCGTCCTGGAACAGCTCGCCGTGAACTGGCTGTTCGGGACGGAGGGCTGGGAGCAGGCGGTGGAGATCCGGCGGGCCCAGGCCCGGCAGAACCGGGACGAACTGGTGAGCGCGGTACGGCGGGAGCTGCCCGACTGGGAGTTCGAGGTGCCGCGGGGCGGCCTCACCCTGTGGGTGCGCACCGGCGGGCTCTCCGGCTCGCGGCTGGCCGAGGCGGGAGAGCGGGTCGGCGTGCGGGTGCCGTCCGGACCCCGCTTCGGAGTCGACGGGGCGTTCGAGGGCTACGTGCGGCTGCCGTTCACCGTGGGCGGCGCCGTGGCCGAGGAAGCGGCCGTACGTCTGGCCGCGGCAGCCCGGGTCGTGGAGTCCGGCGGCACGTCGGGCGCGGAAGCACCACGCACGTTCGTGGCGTAGTCCGAGGCGAGAGGCGCACGGCCGTCCGCCCACGGAGCGAGGCCGGAAGAACCGCCGCTCGACCGGAGCGGTCCCGCCCCGGCCCGGCACCGCAGACGTGCGCGGACCGGCGGCTCCGGCTCGCCCTGTCTGCGTCCGTCACGGCGCGCCCGGGCGCGGGCACCGCTGCCACCCGGTCGGCGCAGCCGTCGACGGGCCCCGGCCGGGCGGGCTCAGGAGGACTCGGCGACCGCCGCTTCGGCGGGCACGGCCTCGCCGGAGACCGGATCGGCGGCACCGACGTCGGACGTCGTGCGCTGAGCGGACCCTCCGGACTCGGCGGGCACCTTCTCCGTCGTCACCTTGTCCAGGCGCACGGACTCCGTGGCCAGGCGCACGGACTCCGTGGGCACCGCCCCCGGTTGCGCCGCCTCCGGCTCCAGGCGCTCCGGCTCCTCGTCCGCCGGTGTCGTCCGGGGTGGCAGCAAATCCATGACCGCCTGGCGGTGGGTGTCGCTCGTCGCGTCGTCGTACGGGTCCGGCGTCGCCGGCACCTGGAGGCGGTGCACCGGCCCCGTACCCAGGCGGGCGTACCCGCGTCCCGGCGGGACCTGGTCGACCGGGGTGGTGTGCGGAGGAGCGCCCAGGACGGCCGTCAGCTGCTCCGCCGTCGCGGGGCCGAGGACGACACGCGCGCGCGTGTGCTGCCGTACCGGATCACTGAGGGCCTCAAGGCTGTCGAACTGTTCCGCGACCACCACGGTGACGTTCGCCGGGCGGCCGTGCCGCAGCGGGACCTGGAGCAGCGACTGGGGATCCTTACGGCCGTCCGCGTCGGCCAGGTGCGTGAACGCGCTCGGCCGGTCCAGCAGCAGCCACAGCGGACGCCTGGTGTCCTCCGGCGGAGGATCGCCGGCCTGATGGGCACGGTTCGCGGCGATCAGCCGGCGCTCCGTCTCGTGCGCGGCCCACTCCAGACTCGTCAGCGCCCCGGCCAACCCGCACTCGACGGCCAGCACGCCGTCCCGGCCGGTGAGGCAGGCGTACTCGCCGGTGCCCCCGCCGTCGACGATCACCACGTCGCCGTGGTGGAGAGCCTGCAGGGCGATGGAGCGCAGCAGCGTGGAGGTGCCGCTGCCCGGCTGGCCGACGGCGAGCAGATGGGGTTCGGTGGAGCGGACGCCGGTGCGCCAGACGACGGGCGGCACGTCGCGCTGCTCCTCGCCGTGCACCCCGTGGGTGAGCGGCAGTGTCCGCTGCACCCGGATGGGGTCGGTGAAGCCGAGGACCGTCTCGCCGGGGGCCGTGACGAAGGGCTGCGCGGCGATGTCCGTGGGCAGGGGGGCGAGGACGCGGACGGTGAGCTGGTTGCCCTCCTCGTCCCACGCGAAGTGGTACTCGCGGCCCCGGCCCGACTTGGCGCCGAGCAGATGCTCGATCCGCGCGCGTGACTCCGGCTCGCCGTCGGTGAAGTAGGCGGGGTACGTGATCACCAGGTGGGTGACGCGGCCGTTGCCGTCGAACTCGTACTCGGAGAAGGCCTTCCCCCAGTCGCCGCCGTGGGCGTAGAGCGGTTCCGGGTCCTCGGCGGTCGAGAAGTACGGGACCAGAGCCTCGTAGAGCGACCTCAGACGCTGGGTCTGCGACGGGTCCGGCCCGTTGGGCGTGGCGGGGGCGCGGTCCCGGCCCTGCCAGGCGGCCGCCGCCATCAGGCCGATGACGGCGAGCAGCGGGCCGTACGGCGCGAGCGCCACGACCAGCACCACCGACGCCGTCAGGAAGAGCAGCGCGCCGCGCCGGTCCTTCGGCGTGTCGGCCCACCTGCGCCGCCCGGCCGAGGCCAGCCGGCGCAGACCGCGCGTGATGGTGATCAGCGGGTGGAGGACATCCGTGGCGCTGTCCGCCGCCGCCTTGGCCAGCTCCCGGCTCCGGGCGAGCTGTGCGCTGCCGTTGCTCAGAATGCGGGGGAGGGGGCGCCGGGCCACTGCTGTCTCCAGAGGGTCGTACGGGCGGGCGGGGCAAGATCGTGGTCGTGTTCGTGGACGGATCAGAATTTGAAGCCGCCCAGGAGGCCGGCCAGACTTTCGCCGCCCGCCTTGATGCTGGGTGCGATGGCCGTGCTGGCCAGATAGAAGCCGAACAGCATCGCCACCAGGGCGTGCGACGCCTTCAGTCCGTCCTTGCGGAAGAAGATGAAGACGACGACGCCGAGCAGCACCACGCATGAGATCGAGATGATCATGTGAGTTCTCCTGGTTCACGGGGACAGTCACCATGAGTACTTCCAGGATCACAGAATGTATCTATACGATAAAAGGTGCAACTGGGTGGATTTTTGTCGATTACCCCCGGACGGGCCTGCCGTGATCTTTACCGCCGGCGCATCAGGTCATGTGCCGCGCGAGCCAGTACGCTGGCGATTCACCCGTACGGCTCTGCACCGCTCGCAGACGTACGTCCTGTCCCCGATGCGTGAAGCACGTGCAGTGAGAGGCGGTCCGGCGATGACTGAAGCCCCCGACCCCGAGGTCGTGGAGCTGGCGACCAAGATCTTCGACCTGGCCCGGCGCGGCCGGACCGAGGAGCTCGTGGCCTACGTCGACGCGGGTGTGCCTGCCGACCTCACCAACGACCGCGGCGACTCGCTCGTGATGCTCGCCGCCTACCACGGCCACGCCGAGGCGGTGCGCGCGCTGCTCGAGCGCGGGGCCGACGCCGACCGCGTCAACGACCGGGGTCAGACACCACTCGCGGGGGCGGTCTTCAAGGGTGAGACCGAGGTGATCCGAGCCCTGCTGACGGGCGGCGCCGATCCGTCCGCCGGCACCCCCTCGGCCGTCGACACGGCCCGGATGTTCGGCCGTACGGAACTGCTCGAGCTGTTCGGCGAGCGCTGAGCGAGCCGCTCCGACCAGCGAAGACACGGAAAACGGGGGAGGCGGTACAGGGCCGCCGAAATTTCGGTCGCGGTAGATGTGACCGCCGGGTCATCATGACGACGTGATTCACGGACGCGATGGCTGGGCAGGTGTTGCCGCACCGCGCGGGCCGTGATGCGGTCCGCATGGGCCACCGACGAGAGGCAGAGAGAGATGGTCTACAGCAAGCAGGAAACGGCGGGCGCACCGACGTGTTGTCACGCGGCCAGGTAAGGCACGTCCCCGGTTGCGTCGACGCTTGATGTGAGGCTGTTTCCCATGTTCGATCCGGTCATAGCGCCCAGCAGTACGCTGCTCGGCCTGCTCCAGCGGGGCCGCGGTGACGGCACGCTGCACGCGCTCACCGCCCCGCGCTCCGAAGCGCTCGCGGCGCTGAACCACTGTGTGCTGCGCGACCCGCGCCACGACTGGCAGGTGGAGAACCGCTCCCTCTACTACGCCCGCCTCTACCTCGATCTGCACGGTGAACTGGACGCGATCGAGTCCCACCTCTTCGATCCCGAGGACATCGTCGACAGCGACGAGTCACGCACCGGACTCGCCCTCGCCGTCCTCGGCCATCTCGCCTCCTACGGCCGGCGCGACGCCCTCGCACTGTTGCGCAGGTACGCGGCCCACGGCACCAACTGGGCCTGGGCCCTCGACGAACTGGCGCTCAGGGACGACGACGCGGGCCTGCGCGCCCTGGCCGCCCCCGTCCTCGCGCGGTTCACCACCGACGCCGAGGGCGAGGCGGAGCTGGCCGCCACCGTCCGCGACGCCTTCGAACCACGGCCCTGGCGGCTATGGGCCGACGATCCGCGCGAATCCATCGCCACGCGCGTGCGTGCCGCCCAGGAGGCCGGCTGTTTCGACCGGTGGCAGCGGCAGATGCGCCCCAGCGGCCCCCGCCCCGGCTGGAGCGTGCAAGCGGTGTTCGAATGGGCTCAGCAGGGCATCGAACGCGGCGCCGCGCTCCATGTCCCGGCCGCCCGGTGTCTCGGCGCCGTGGCGGGCCCCGAGGACCGGCCCGAGATCGTCCGGGCCGCCGAGGACGGCACCGAGGGAGCCCGCTGCACCGCCCTGCGGTACCTGGCCGACACCAACGATCCCGACGCCCTGACGCTGATCGAGCGCGCCGTGGCCACCGGCTCCGCGCCCGTCGTGGAAGCCGCCGTCGACGCCTTCGAACGCATGCGCAGTCTCGCCGCCGTCGACCGCGCGCGCGGCTGGGCCCGCCGGCCCGATCCGCTGGGCGCCGCCGCCGGCCGCGTCCTCGCCTGCCGGGGCGGCCTGCAGGACCGTGACCCGGTCCTCGCCGCGCTCCGGGAGGCGGTGCGGGGCGAGGGGCCCGACGCCCCCACCCTGTGGACACTCGTCGACGGTGCCGGCCGTCTCGGCATCACCTGTGCCGCGCCCGTGCTCCGCCACATCTACCGTGAGACCGCCTCCTCCCACCTGCGCGGCAGGGCCGCCCGCGCCCTCGCCGCGACCGATCCCTCCTTCGGCACCGGCTTCGCCGTCGAGTGCCTGTGGGACTGCGAGGAGACCACCCGCGAGATCGCCGCCCGGCACGCCGAGACCGGTGACACCCGGGTCGTCGACCGTCTGCGCCGCCTCGCCGCCGACCCGGCCGAGGAGGCCGAGGTGCAGACCGCCGTACGGAGCCGCATCGGCCCCGAGGAAACCGCCGTGTAACCCCCGCGCACGCGATGGCCCACCCTGGGCGCCCGAGCCTGCCCCGCGCGGGGGCGTACCCGCCGGACGTGCCCTTGAGACCCGTGCAGGATGTCTTCCCGGCGCACGCTCCGGGCGTTCCCGTCGTCGCGTCCGCCCCGTCCGGGCGTGGTGGCCGGCGAGGCGGCCGTCCCGCCGGTGCGTCCGCGGCGCCGCGACGTCCCTCGCCCGAGCCGGCCCTGCGCGGGGGCGCACTTGCCGGTGCTGCCCTGGGGTACGTGCTGGACGGGCGCACGCGTGGTCCTGTCTCCAGGACACGTGCAGCGCCTCCGCTCTGACCCCGCCCCCGTCGTCGCGTCCGCCCCGTCCGGGCGTGGTGGCCGGCGAGGCGGCCCTCCCGCCGGCGCGTCCGCGGCCCCTCCCGCACCCGCCTGCCCCGGCCGCCGACGAAACGCCCCTCACCGCGCGGGGCACGAGCACCGGCTGCCCTGCGCGCCTGCGCGCTGCAGACTCAGCGGCGGCGTACGGCGAGGAAGCGGATCGGGGTGCCGGGGCGTGCCTGGGCGGCGGCCGGGAGGTCGGCGGGGCGGACGACGGCGATCACCGGGTAGCCCCCCGTCGTCGGATGGTCGGCCAGGAAGACCACCGGTGTGCCGTCCGGCGGTACCTGGACGGCGCCCAGCACCATGCCCTCGCTGGGAAGTTCGTCCTCCCTGGCCCGTTCCAGGGCCGGTCCGGCCGTACGCAGTCCGATGCGGTTGCTCGCGGGCGACGCGTGGTACGTGCGGGACGTCAGGAAATGCACGGCATCTGAGGTGAACCAGTCGTCGCGCGGACCTGGGGTCACGCGCAGCACGAGCTCCGCCGGGGGCGCCGGCTGCGGGGCGACGTCCACGCGCGTGTGGCCCTCGCGCGGCGTCCCGAGGGGGAGCACGGCACCGTCCGTGAGGGGGGCCGGGCCGAGACCCGAGAGCAGGTCGGTGGAGCGGCTGCCGAGCACCGGTTCGACGGCGATCCCGCCGGAGACGGCCACATAGGAACGCACCCCGCGGACCGCCGCCCCGACGTCCAGCACGGACCCCGCACGCACCCGTACGGGCGCGCCCCAGGCGACCGGACGGCCGTCCACGGCGACGGGGCATGGTGCCCCGGTGACCGCCACCGTGACCGTCGAACGGGGGCGGACGGAGCAGCCGTTGAGGGTCGTCTCCAGGACGGCCGTGTCCGGTGCGTTGCCCGCCAGCCGGTTGGCGAGCGCCGCGGCGGGCCCGTCCAGAGCCCCGGAGCGGGACACCCCGAGGTGGGCATGGCCGGGGCGGCCCCGGTCCTGCACGGTGGTCAGGGCCCCCGCGCGGACGACGGCGAGTGCACGGTCCGTCATGCCGTCGGCTCCTGAGACGCCACGGGGACGAAGCGCACACGCGTGCCGGGGGACAGCAGAGCCGCCGGCACGCGCGCGTGGTCCCACAGCACGAGGTCGGTGGTGCCGATCAGCTGCCAGCCGCCCGGTGAGGAACGCGGGTACACGCCCGTGTAGGGCCCGGCGAGGGCCACCGATCCGGCGGGGACAGCGGTGCGCGGAGTCGGCCGGCGCGGCACGTCGTAGCGCGACGGCAGGCCGGTGAGGTACCCGAAGCCGGGCGCGAATCCGCAGAACGCGACGCGGAACTCGACGCCCGCGTGGACACGGGCCACCTCCCGCGCGGGAACGCCCCAGTGCGCGGCGACATCGGCGAGGTCCGGGCCGTCGTACCGCACCGGGATCTCGACCGTCTCCGTGGCGCGCGGGGGTAGCGGCGGCAGTTCGAGGGCGGTCAGTTCGGCGGCCAGCCGGGCGGGCTCCGGCAGGCCGTCGAGCAGCACGGTGCGTGCCGCCGGGACCACCTCGCGGGCCGGCAACGAGCCCTCCGCGCGGCGCCGCAGCAGTTCCGCGTGGAGCGCCTGTGCCTCGTCCCCCGAGGAGACCTCGACGAGCAGGGCGTCCTCGCCGACGGGCAGCACCCTCATGCGAAGGCCTCCACCCTGACCCCGGACGTCTCCAGCGCGGCACGCACCCGTCGCGCCAGATCCACCGCGCCGGGCGTGTCGCCGTGCAGGCACAGCGAGCGCGCCCGCACCTCGACGCGTCGCCCCGACAGCGCGTCCACCTCCCCGTGCCGGGCCAGTCCCACCGAACGGGCCACGACGGACTCCGCGTCGGTGACCACCGCGCCCTCCTGATGACGGGGCACCAGCGTGCCCTCGTCCGTGTACGCCCGGTCGGCGAACGCCTCGGACACCATCGGAAGACCCGCCTTCCCGGCCAGCTCCAGCAGACGGGAGCCGGGCAGTCCGAGCAGGGGCAGCGTGGGATCCGCGAGGACCACCCCGTCGACGACCGCGCGAGCCTGCTCCTCGTCCCCCACCACCCGGTTGTACAGCGCCCCGTGCGGTTTGACGTAGGCCACACGGGCACCCGCGGCGCGCGCGAACACCTCCAGGGCGCCGATCTGATAGGCCACCTCGGCCGCCAGCTCGGCGGACGGCACGTCCATCGCGCGCCGTCCGAAGCCCGCCAGGTCCCGGTAGGAGACCTGGGCGCCGATCCGCACCCCCCGCTCGGCGGCGAGCTCGCAGACCCGGCGCATGGTGGCCGCGTCCCCGGCGTGGAAGCCGCAGGCCACATTGGCGCTGGTGACGACGGACAGCAGCCGCTCGTCGTCGGTGAGCCGCCAACGGCCGAAGCCCTCGCCGAGGTCGGCGTTCAGATCGATCGAGGTCATGAGTGCGTCGTTTCTCCTGATTCGTGCGCACGGTTGCGTCATGCCACGCGGAACTGTTCGTCCCGGGCGTCGCTGAGGAACATCTGTCCCGGTGCGTGTGTGATGGCGAACGGCGGGCGGGAGGCCATGACCGCGGCCTGCGGGGTCACTCCGCAGGCCCAGAACACCGGAATGTCGTCCGGCTCGAAGCCCACCGGGTCGCCGAAGTCCGGGCGGCCGAGGTCGTCGATGCCCAGCCCGAAGGGGTCGCCGCAGTGCACGGGCCCGCCGTGCACCGCCGGGAGCAGGCTGCTCTCCCGGATCGCCGCGGAGAGCAGCCCGGGCGGCACCGGCCGCATGGACACCACCATCGGCCCGCTCAGCCGCCCCGCCGGACGGCACTGCCAACTCGTCACGTACATGGGAACGTTGCGGCCCTGCTCGACGTGCCGGGCGGGAACTCCCGCCGCCGACAGCGCCCACTCGAAGGTGAAGCTGCAGCCGATCAGGAACGACACCAGATCGGCGCGCCAGTGCGCCCGGACGTCCGTCGGCTCGTCCACCAGCTCCCCGTGTTCCCACACCCGGTAGCGCGGCAGGTCGGTGCGCAGGTCGGCGCCGTCGGCAAGGATGGTGGTCACGGCTCCGGCGTCGGTGACGTCCAGGACCGGGCAGGGCTTGGGGTTGCGCTGGCAGAACAGCAGCATCTCGTACGCCCAGTCGGCGGGGACCGAGATCAGGTTGGCCTGCGTGTGTCCCGCGGCGACCCCGGCCGTGGGACCCGCCAGGCCCTCACGGAAGCGGGCGCGCGCCGCGCGGGGGCTCCACGCGTGAGCGTGCTCGTCGGTCAGGGTCACCGGTCGGTCGTCCATGGAGGTCGGCGTGGCGTCTTCGCTGTGGTTCACTCCAGCTCCTTCCCGCGCGTCTCCGGCAGCCCCAGCAGCGCCAGCGCCGCGAGGCCGTAGCCGATCGCCCCGAAGACCAGCGCCCCGCCCACGCCCCAGCTGTCGGCCAGGAAGCCGACCGTCGTGGGGAAGACGGCGCCCACGGCGCGCCCGGTGTTGTACGTGAAGCCCTGTCCCGTGCCGCGCACCGCTGTCGGGTACAGCTCGCTCAGGTAGGAGCCGAAGCCGCTGAAGATGGCCGACATGCAGAACCCGAGCGGGAAACCGAGCACCAGAACAAGGGTGTTGGCGCCGCTGGGGATGTTGGTGTACGCCAGGACGCACACCGCCGAGAGCAGGGCGAACAGCCAGATGTTGCGCCGGCGGCCCAGCCGGTCGGTGAGGTAGCCGCCGGTCAGGTAGCCGATGAAGGCACCCGAGATCAGGAACGTCAGATAGCCGCCGGTGCCCACGACCGACAGGTCGCGCTCCGTCTTCAGATACGTCGGCACCCATGTGGCCAGGGTGTAGTAGCCGCCCTGGACGCCGGTGGACAGCAGCACGGCGAACACCGTGGTGCGCAGCAGCCCGGTCGATCCGGGCCGGTCCGGCTGGAAGATCGCCGAGAACGAGCCCCTCCGGGCGCTCTTCTCCCGCGCCGCGGCCGCCTCGGGCGCGTCCTGCACACTGCGCCGTATCCACACCACGAGCAGCGCGGGCAGCGCACCGGTCCAGAACAGCACGCGCCAGGCCAGGTCGTCGTCCACCAGGGAGAAGACCATCGTGTACACGATCACGGCCAGCGCCCAGCCCACGGCCCAGGAGCTCTGGACCGCCCCGAGGGTACGGCCGCGGTGCCGGGCGCTCGCGTACTCGGCGACCAGGATCGCGCCGACCGCCCACTCACCGCCGAAGCCGAGTCCCTGAAGCGCCCGGAACACCAGCAGTGTCTCGTAGTTGGGCGCGAAGCCGCAGGCCACGGTGAACACCGCGTAGGTGATCACGGTCAGCAGCAGCGCCTTCACCCGGCCGATGCGGTCCGCCAGCACACCCGCGAGGGCGCCGCCGACCGCCGAGACCACCAGGGTGACGGTCGTCAGCAGGCCGGTCTGGCCGCTGTTCAGACCGAAGTACGCCGACAGCGCGACCATGGTCAGCGGCAGCGTGAAGTAGTCGTACGAATCCAGGGCATAGCCGCCGAAAGCGCCGCCGAAAGCGCGCCGGCCGCGCGGCCCCAGTGCGCGCAGCCAGCCCAACGCCCCGTCGTCTGCGGTGCTTTCGGGCGATACGGGGCGTGGTTTGTCGGTCAGGGCCTTGGGTGGAGGGGTCGCGCTCATGGGCACCTCGCAGAGGGAGGACGGAGGGCGCGGGAAGAAGTGAGCCGTGCCGTGCGCAGCAAGGTAGAGGATCGTTGAACGATCCTTCAATACCCGTGTTGTCTCGTCCTTCGGTGTGCGATTGAATTCCGGCATGACGGAGCAGTTGAGCGGACTGGCCGACGACCGTGCCCTGTTGGGCCGCACCAGTACCGCCGAGCGGGTCGCGGACATCCTCAGAAGCCGGATCGCCGAGGGGTACTTCCCGCCCGGGACCCGGCTGTCGGAGGACAGCATCGGCGGGGCCCTCGGCGTGTCGCGCAACACACTGCGCGAGGCGTTCCGCCTGCTCACGCACGAGCGGCTGCTCGTCCACGAACTCAACCGCGGTGTGTTCGTCCGGGTGCTGACCGTCGAGGACGTCGAGGACATCTACCGCACCCGGCGGCTCGTCGAATGCGCCGTGGTGCGCGGACTGGGCGACCCGCCCTACGCGCTCGACGCGCTCGCTGCCGTGGTGGCACAAGGACGCCGGGCCGCGCGCGAAGGTGACTGGAAAGCAGTGGGTACGGCCAATATCCACTTCCACCGGGAGCTGATCGCGCTCGCCGGGAGCGAGCGCACGGACGAACTGATGCGCAGCGTCTTCGCCGAACTGCGGCTGGCCTTCCATGTGGTGGACGAGCCCAAGCGGCTGCACGAACCGTACATCGCACGAAATGTCGCTATTCTCGAGGCCCTTCAGGCGGGCCAACGGGAGAAGGCCGAAGAGCTGCTCGCTGCGTACCTCGACGTGTCCCTGGAACGCGTGGTGGAGGTGTACCGGCGCCGGGTGGGGGAGGAGGGGCAGGGCGACTGACCCGTCCGCGGCCGGTGCGTGCGACGACGGTGTGACAACCGTGACGCCGGGGCCCATCTGCCTCGTTTGGGTTGTTGTCAGACCGAGGACCTAGTCTGTGCACCGTGACCTCGCCTTCATCGACGGACAGCGTTCCGCCCCAGCTCAGCGCGGGGCCGCGGCCCGCGCCGGGCCCGGCCGCCGACGAGGGGCTGGCGCGGCGGCTGCGCGCGCTCGCCTGCACCGCGCCGCTGCACGACCTCGACGTGCGCAAGGCCAACCTGGCCGGTGAGTACTCGGTGTACGGCATGGCGGAGATCGCCCTCGCCGCCATCGACCTGGTCACGCTCAACATGGACTTCGACACCGGCGCCGACCACGACCAGATCGTCGCCCGGCTCATCCCGCGCATCGCCGCCCAGGCCCCGCGCCGTCCCGCCGCCGAACACGAGCGGGTGGCCCGCTGGGTCCTGGAGAACCTGATCAACGTCGGCAGCGTCGACCGTGGCTTCCGCGCGGTGTACGGCGTGTTCGGGGCGGACGGCACCTATGTGCGCCGCGACTACGACTTCAAGCTGGTCGAAGAGGTCCCCGGACCCGGCGGCACGGTGTATCTGCGGACCACGGACGAGGCGGTCAACGTCCTCGTCGGTGCCCTGGACACCGACGTCACCAGCGCGCAGATCGCCGCCGAGGTCAAACTGGAGGTGCTGATCAGCCGGGGCCGCCTCGCCGACGCCCAGCTCGCCGCCGAACAGGCCCGCTACCGCACCGTCCAGTACTCCGAGATCCTGCGCCGGGCGTTGGAGGCCACCCGCCGCAATGTCCGCGCGGTGGACTGGCTGAGCGCCGTGCCCGACATGATCGCCGAAGCCCTCGACCACGTGGCGGACCGGTACCGCCACGAGAACGCGATCCTCACCAACATCCGCAAGGCCCGCGACGAGTCCGAGGAACCCGAGCACAAGCGCCGCGCGGCCGAGCTGGTGGACATCGTCAAGGACTGCATCCGGCGCCACACGCAGCTGCAGTCCCGGCTGCTGGAGGCCGGCCCGCTGTTCCGTGCCGAACAGGACCGGCAGGCGTTCGCCACCCCCATGGCCACCTCCGGGACCGATCTCTACGGCCACCTCCTCGCGCCCCTGCTCCCCCTGCCCGTCGAGCGGGCGGCCCGGGTCACCGACGCCTTCTTCGCCCACGGCACCGGACTGCGCACCCCGGTGTCCGTCCGGGTCGCCGACCTCGTCGACATACTGCTGACACCCCCCGTGGAGCGGGAACACCTCGGCGCCGAGATGCCGGAGCCCGATCTGATCGCCACGCCCGACGACAGCCGTTTCAGCGAGGAGCAGCTCGCCGCAGCCACCGAGCTGCTGGACCTGCCGGCCGACGCGCCGCGCCGGCTGTCGGGGCTGCTCGCCGAAGCCCGTCGCCAGGACCCCGAACTGCCCTACCTGGTCGCCCTGCTGGCCATCCACGCCGCCAGCCCCCCGGTCGGGACCGCCTACCGCCAGGGCGAACGCAAGCTGCTGTTCGCCGTGGACGACGGCACCGACCTCGACGACCCCGAGTTCGGCGGCGCCGACCTCATCGTGGGCACGGCCCTGCTGGACGCGGCGGGTATGGCCGCGGACCGGACGGAGGCGGCATGACCGCGCGAGCAGCAACCCGTACCGACGTTTCCCACAGCGAGGAGTCCCGACCGTGACCGAGCACGTCGAGTGGAGCGAGCCGGAGGCCCCGGCCGTACCGGCGAGCGCCGCCGTCACGCCCGCCGACGCCGCCGACGCGGCGCGGCTCGTCGCCTTCGGCCTCCAGCCAAAGCTCCAGCCCGCGCGCGACCAGGAGTACGCCGACCTGCTGCGCCGCTACCGCGAGGACCCGCCGTTCGCGAGGCTCGCCGACGCCGTGGCCACGGGCCTGGGACTGATCGTGCTGGAGGTGTCGCCGCGCGCGGGCATGGCCGTCACCGCCGCCGAGGACTCCGTCTTCGCCGTCCGCATGGGCGACTACGCGCGCCGCACCTCCGCCGACGGCGGCGACCGGTTCCTGCACGGACTCGCCCACCTCGCCGTCGCCGCCATGGCCTTCCCCCGCCCCGAGGACCTCGCCGACGACGGCTACATCGGCCGCGTCACGGTCAACGGCGTGGACGCCTTCGTCCGCCAGGCCTGCCACCGCCTGGAGGAGCGGGCCGCCGAACAGGGTGAGAACACCGACCCGGCCAGCGACGCCCCCGGCCTGGAGGCCGCCTGGCGGATCTGGGCCAGACGCAGCGCGACCGGCGCCACCAAGGACGCGCGCCGTCTCGCGGGCTCCACCACCGGTATCGTCGCCAAGGCCGTCACCTTCCTCACCGACTCCGGCTTCCTGCAGCGCACCGGCGACGACAACGGCGGCACCTACCGCACCACGGCCCGCTACCAGCTCCAGGTCCGGGACCTGGCGGGCAGCGCTGCCCTGGCCGAACTGCTGGAACTGGGCGTCGTCCCGGTCACCGACGGCACGCCCACCCTGCTGCCGCCCCAGGACGCCGACGACCTGGAACTGGTCGCCGACGCCGGCCTGCCGTTCCACTCCGCCTGACCCCCCCCACACGAAGCCTCACGAGAGTCCGCCATGTACGAGCTGTCCCGGGTCCGCCTCTACTCCATCGGGCCGGCCGGCGCGCGTTACGCCGACACGGTGCTCGACCTGCGCGGTGTCGGCGCCGCCGTGCCGGACCCCGCGCCGACGCAGGCGGAGTTCTTCGAGGAGGAGCCCGTCGGACCGCCGCGCCGCCCCGCCCCAGCAGGGGTGCTCTTCCTGGAGAACGGCGGCGGCAAATCCGTCCTGCTGAAACTGATCTTCTCCGTGATGCTCCCGGGCCACCGCAACACGCTCGGCGGTGCCAGCTCCGGAGTGCTGCGCAAGTTCCTGCTCGCCGACGACTGCGGCCACGTGGCGCTCGAGTGGCAGCACGTGCAGACCGGCGAGTGCGTCGTCGTCGGCAAGGTCAGCGAGTGGCGGGGCCGTCAGGTCTCCAACGACCCGAGGAAGTTCGCCGAGGCCTGGTACTCCCTGCGCCCCGGCCCCGGCCTCAGCCTCGACAGCCTCCCCGTCGCCGAGTCCACGGCCGTGCGCGCGCCCGTCGAGGGCCAGTCGGGCGCCCGGGGACGGCGACGCACCATGAAGGGATTCCGGGACGCCCTCACCGAGGCGGGCAAGAACTACCCGCACCTCGAGGTGCACTGGGAGGAGATCCACGAACGCTGGACCGAACACCTCGGCGACCTGGGCCTCGACCCGGAACTCTTCCGCTACCAGCGGGAGATGAACGCCGACGAGGGCGAGGCCGCCGGCCTCTTCGCGGTCAAGAAGGACTCCGACTTCACCGACCTGCTGCTGCGCGCCGTCACCGACACCCGCGACACCGACGGACTCGCCGACCTCGTCAGCGGCTTCGGCAACAAGCTGGGCCGGCGCGCCGAACTGATCGCCGAACGGGACTTCACCGCCGGGTCGGTCGACCTGCTGGGCCGGATCGTGGAGGCCGCCGAGGCCCGTACCCGCGCGCGGGAGATCCACACCGCCGCCGAGCGCCGCACCCGCACCCTGGCCCGCAGGCTCTCCGCGCGCGGCGCCCGGGAACGCGTCCGCGCCGCCGACCTCGCCGGGCGGGTCACCGCCGCCGCGTACGCCGTCACCCACGCCGAGTCGGCGCGCGATCACAGCGCACTCGTCTCCGCCGAACTCGCCTACCGCCACGCCTCCCTGGCGCTCGCCGCCGCCGAGAAGTCCGCCGCCGCCCAGAAGCGCGAACTCGCCGACGCGCGCACGCTGTACGCCGGCTGGCAGGCCGCCGAAGCCGTGCTGCGCCACCGCGCCGCCGCCGACCGCGTGGCCCGCGTCGCCGCCGCGATCCAGGAGGCCGAGCGGGACGCGGCCCCCGCGCTGGCCGCGCGCGCCAAGGCCGCCGTCGACCTGGTGCGCGCCCTGCACACGGCCGCCCAGAACGCCGAGAACCTCGCCAACGAGGAGGAGGAGCGGTCGGCCGCCCTCCAGGACGTCGGCGACGGCGCCCACCGCGACTCCACCGCCGCCGCCACCGAGGCACAGCGGGCCCGCAGCGAGATCGGCCACCTCCGGCAGCGGCTCGCCGAGGTCGAGCAGGAGACCGCCGAGGCCGTACGCGCCGGCTGGCTCGACGACAGCGCGCCCGACGCCGATCCCGCCCGGGCCGCACTCGCGGCCAGCGACGCCGAGAAGACCGCCGTCGCCGCCTGGGACACCGCCCGCGAGGCCTCCCGCCGCACCAGCGAGCAGGCGCGCGAGGCCGCCGCCGCCGAGAGCCGCGCGGAACTCACCGCGGCCCGCGCGGCCGACGCGGCCACGGCCGCCGAACGCGCCCACGAGGCCGAGCGCCGTACCGCCGAGGCCCTCGCCGCCGAGCGGCGGCTCGCAGAGCTGCTCAGCCTCCCCGGAGCCGCGGCAGGACGAGGGGCCGCCGTGCCGGGCCCGCGCACGGACGGGCAGCGCACCACAGGTGCCTCCGCCGCCGTTCCCGCCCCCGGCGAGGGCCTCCTCACCCCCGAGGAACTCGACCGTTTCGCCGACGAACTGCGCGAACTGCTCGACGACGCCGTCTCCTCCGCCGAACGGCAGCTGTTCGACCTGCGCACCGCCGCCGCGGACGACTCCCGGATCCTCGGCGCCCTCGGCGACGGCGGACTGCTGCCGCCCGGCCCGGACGTGCTGGCGACGGTCGAGTTCCTCGGCGAGCACGGCATCCCCGCCCTTCCCGGCTGGCGCTACCTCGCCCAGGCCGTCGACCCGGCCGACCACGCCCGTGTGCTCGCCGCCCGCCCCGAGCTGGTCGACGGCGTCATCATCACCGACCCCGACTCCCACGTCCGCGCCCGCGAGGCGCTGAGCGACGCGGCGCTGCTGCCCCGGTCCGCCGTCGCCGTCGGCACCGCCGCCGCACTGCTCGCCCCCACTCCGGCGCCGGACACCGACACCGGTGACGTCTTCCTCGTACCGCCGAACCCGGCCATGCACGACGAGCACGCCGCCGACGAGGAACGGCAGGCGCTGCGCGCCCGGGCGACCGAACGGGACGAGACGATCCGCGCCCTCGCCGCCCGGCTCGGCAAGGACCGCGAGCTGGCCGCCCGGCTCGCCTCCTGGCGCACCGGCTGCCCGGCCGGACGCCTCGCGGAGCTGGCTGCGACGGCGCACCACGCGCGGCTCTTCGCCGAGGAGGCCGAGGCCGAACTGGCCGAGGCGCGCACCGCACGCGCCGAGGCCGAAGAGGCCGCCGCCGAGGCCGCCCGGGTCCGTGACGAGCGGCAGGAGGCCGCACAGAAGGCCCGGCGGGCGGCCGACGCGCTGGCGGGTCTCGCCTTCCGGCTGCGGGAACGGGCCGGCTGGCAGGTCAAACTGCGCGAACTGGCCGACGACGCGGCCGAGGCGGAGGCACGCGCCCAGACCTGCCTGCAGCGGGCACGCGCCGCCGACGAGGACCGCCGCGCCGCCCAGCGCGCCGCAGACGACGCCCGGCGCACCGCCCGGGCGCTGCGCGCCGAGCGCTCGGAGATCGCCGGCGCCCCCGACGACGTGCCCGAGGACGGCGGCGGCGCGCCACAGGCGTCCCTGCCGGCCCTGCGCGAGGCGTACCGGGCCGCGTCCCAGGTGTACGAGAAGGTCGGCGTCGGCACCGATCTGCGCGCCGAACAGGCCCGCGCCGAGAGCGACGAGAGCGCCGCCCGCGCGGAGCTGGACCGGCTCAGCAACAAGGTCCGCACCCGCGCCGAGCAACTGCTCCAGTCACCCGACGGCTCCGACGGGCCCAGCCGGCAGGCCGCCGCCGCACGCGCCGAGGAGCTGGTGCAGCTCCTGGAGACCAGGATGTCCGGCGCGAGCGAGCAGCTCGGACGGCTGCGCGGCGAGGCCGAGCGGCTCGCGCCCGAGGACGGCGGGGCGCACACCGGACTCCCCGAGGAGCTGGTCCCCGGCGACGCCGAGCACGCACAGGCGCTGCTGCGTACCGCCACCACGGAACTCGCCTCCCGCAACGAGGCGTTGAGCCAGGCCCGGGAGGCGCACGCCGAGCTGCTCGACGCGCACCGCGGCGCCGAGGACGCCGCGGGCGGTTTCGACGAGATCGCCGCCATGCTCCGCGACCTGCTGCGTGAGCACGCCACCGAGGAGGAGCAGGAGGAGACCGAGCCCTACCCGGGCAGTCCGGAAGAGGCCCGCCAGGCCGCCGCCGAGGCCCGCCGCTCGTTGCGCGGCTGCGCCGCCGATCTGTCCGCCGCCGAGTCCGCCGTGCGCGAGGCGAGCGACGTCCTCGTCCGCCATGCCAACTCCACGCGCTACGAGCAGGTCCGCACCCCTGCCCGCCAGCAGATCCGTGAACTGCCCGCCTCCGCGCTGCCCGAGCACGCCCAGAAGTGGGCGGACGCCTTCGCGCCCCGGCTCCGGGTCCTCACCGACGAGCTGGAACAGCTCGAACGCAACCGCGACTCGATCGTCGACCGGCTGCGGGGCCTGGTCGAGTCCGCCCTCGCCACCCTGCGCTCGGCGCAGCGGCTGTCCCGGCTGCCGGAAGGCCTCGGCGAGTGGTCCGGGCAGGAGTTCCTGCGGATCCGTTTCGAGGAACCCGACCAGGCCACCCTCACCGAGCGTCTCGGTGACGTCATCGACGAGGCCACCCGGGCGGCCGTCAGGAAGAACTCCGATCTGCGGCGCGACGGCATGTCGCTGCTCCTGCGCGGGGTCGCCGCGGCCCTTCAGCCGAAGGGTGTCGCCGTCGAGATCCTCAAGCCCGACGCGGTACTGCGTGCCGAGCGGGTGCCCGTCGGCCAGATGGGCGACGTGTTCTCCGGAGGCCAGCTGCTCACCGCCGCCATCGCCCTGTACTGCACGATGGCCGCACTGCGCTCCAACGACCGGGGCCGGGACAAGCACCGGCACGCCGGCACGCTGTTCCTGGACAACCCCATCGGCCGCGCCAACGCCACCTACCTGCTGGAACTCCAGCGGGCCGTGGCGGACGCGCTCGGCGTCCAGCTGCTGTACACCACCGGTCTCTTCGACACGACGGCGCTCGCCGAGTTCCCGCTGGTGATCCGGCTGCGCAACGACGCCGACCTGCGGGCGGGCCTGAAGTACATCAGCGTGGAGGAGCATCTGAGGCCGGGGCTTCCCCAGCAGGACCCGGCCGAGGAGGCGCACAGTGAGATCACCGCGACCCGGATGTTCAAGCGGCCCGCCGCGGCGAGCGGCTGATCGGACGTCAGCCGGGGCAGGGGCGGCTCAGAAGCCGTAGCCCATACGGCGGGACAGGTCGGCCGCCGCCTTCGCCGTCCGGCTGCCCAGCCGGGGCAGCCGGTCCGCGGTCAGCCGGTAGACCGGACCCGAGACGCTGATCGCCGCGATGACCGTGCCGTCGTGCGAGCGGACGGGCGCCGCGACAGCCGCCAGCCCCAGTTCCAGCTCCTCCAGCGTCGTCGCGTAGCCCTGCTCGAGCACCTGCTCCAGCTCCCCGCGCAGCACCGCCGACTCGGTGACCGTGTGCTCCGTGAACCGGTGGAGCGGGCGGGACAGGCGGTCCTCGCGCACGGCGGGCGGCATATGGGCCAGAAACACCTTGCCGCTGGCGGTCGCGTGCAGCGGGGTGCGCCTGCCGAGCCAGTTCTGCGCCGTGACCGACGCCGTGCCGCGAGCCTGCATGATGTTGACGGCCGCGTCCTCGTCCGGCACGGCCGTGTTCACCGTCTCGCCCAGCTCGTCCGCCAGCTCCCGGCACACCGGGACACCCTCCTGCGAGATGTCGAGCCGCAGGGCGGCCGCGCCGGCGAGGCGCAGCACTCCCGCCCCCAGGCGGTACTTGCCGTGGTGCTCGGCCTGGGCCACCAGCCCCCGGTTCTCCAGCACACCGAGCAGCCGGAACGCCGTGGACTTGTGCACCCCGAGTTCGTCGGCGATCTCCGTGACACCCGCCTCACCCCGCCGGGCGAGGATCTCCAGCACGCTCACGGCGCGGTCCACCGACTGCACGGCGCTCGTCGCGCTCCTGCCGTTCCTCCCGGACTGGTTCTGCGCGCGGGTCACGGTTCGGCTCTCACCCTCTGTCGGAGCGGTTGCGCAGGCCACTCACCGGTGCGCCGTACGAAACCTCAGGGTACCGAGAGCCGGCGTTCCGGCGATATCGGTGAGGCCGGTCGGTGTCAGGAGTGGGAGAGCTGGCCCGCCCCACCGCGCCTGCCTATGCGTGCCTGCTCGCGCTGGGCGGAGCGCTGCTGACGGCGGGCGCGACGCCGCTCGCGACGCAGGGCGCGCGCAGTGCTGCTCGGCATGGAGACCACACCATGGCGCTGGTTCCAGACCTGCCGGGTCACCCATACGTCCAGCGCCGCCCAGGTGGCCAGGATCGTACTGACGACGCTGCTGATGACCATGGGAAATGCCAGCCAGGACCCGGCCAGTGTGCACAGGAAGGCCACCATGGCCTGAATCAGTGTCACCGCGACCACGATCACCGCGCGCACGGCCGCCGTGCGCACCGGATCCGGCAGTCGGCGCCGTCGTGCCGGCTCCTCGACCCACAGCGGCCGGTGGCGCACCCGTTCGCGGGCATCGCCTGACCCCTCGGTGTTCCGCGGGACCTGCCGCTGTGCGGTGCCGGGCGGGACCTCGCGCGCCGGGCGCTGCCCGGTCGTCGAGGTGCCGTGCCCCCCGGCTGCCCCGCGCTCGGCTGCGGGTGTACCGCGACCGGGTGCCCCGACGTCCGGCCGCGCCGTCATCTGCGCCGCCGCATCGTCCTCGGGCGCCTCGCGCCGCTCCGCCGTGCCCATCAACGTGTCACTCCCCACCGCCAGCAGACCGCTTGCCCGTGTCCGAAGACCCGACTCTTCAGTGGCTGCCCGGCTTGCGCTGTTCTACGCCGCCCAGGTGCGGGACACGGCTCCTGTGGCCGATTCCGCCCCCATTTCCCACAGAGAAGGACGAACGGCACGTCGTGAAGATTCCCGATGGGGAAAGAAATCGGCCAACTGCCCCAGCTTGTGCGGGAGATCGGCCCAGGGAGCGCACCCCGGATTCCGGGAGGCAATCTCCCGCAATGGCCGGACAACTCACCATCTCCCGCCACCGGCGCGGAACTACAGCTTCCGGACGGGTCTTCGAGTTGACCCCGGCGCGGTAGTAGGCTCGCGCCGTTTGTTGACGCACATGTGTACCCCCCGGGTCTCTCGGGGGCCGAGCTGGGGGAGGCCATGCGCTTTCGCGGGAAGTCCATCCGCCGGAAGATCGTGGCGCTGCTTCTCGTGCCGCTGGTGTCCCTGACGACGATCTGGGCCTTCACCACGGTGATCACGGGCCGCGAGGCAAGCCACCTCTTCGACGTGTCGTCCGTGATGGAGGAGGTCGGCTACCCCGTCGAGGACACCGTGCGCGTCCTCCAGCAGGAGCGCAGACAGACCCTCGTCTATCTCGCCGACCCCCGCGCCTCCGACGGACTCGCCGCACTCCGGCGCAGCCGCGCCGCCACCGACAAGGCCGTCGAGGGCGTCCGCGCAAGCGCGGCCGACGCCGAGGTGCGCGAGGCCATGCACGGCGGCTCCGACGAGCTCAGCGCGGTGCTGGAATCGTTCAACGGCATCGAGTCCCTCAGGCGCAGCGTCGAGGACGGCACCGTCAACCGCTCCCAGGCCCTCGACCTCTACAACCGGCTGGTCGACCCGTGCTATGTGCTGCTGGCCAATCTTCACGTGGTCGACGACGTCGAGCTCGACAAGCAGTACCGCGCCCTCGTCAGTCTCGCCCGCGCCCGCGAACTGCTCTCCCGCGAGGACGCCCTGCTCGGCTCCGCCCTGATCGTCGGCAAACTGTCCCGTTCCGAAGCGCGGGACATCTCCGACCTCATGGCCCAGCGCACGCTGCTGTACGACGCCGGACTGCCGCAGCTGCCCGCGGCCGAGCGCGACCGCTACGAGACCTTCTGGAAGAACGCCGCGTCCGCCCCGCTGCGCGTGGGTGAGGAGGCCGCCGTCTCCTCCGGCACCGGGCCGCCCCGCGGGATCACCGCCAAGAGCTGGGACACCGCCGCCGGCAATGTGCTCGCCGAACTCGGCACGCTCAACGACCAGGCCACCGACCGCTACCAGGACCGCGTCCGCCCCGTCGCCATGGGCGTCATCGCCCAGGCCGTCATCGCCGGTGTCCTCGGACTGATCGCCCTTCTGGTCTCCCTCTTCCTCTCCGTACGCGTCGGCCGCGGACTCATCCGTGACCTCCGGCAGCTGCGCCTGGAGGCCCACGAGGCGTCCGGCGTACGGCTGCCCAGCGTGATGCGCCGCCTCTCGGCCGGTGAACAGGTCGACATCGAGACCGAGGTCCCGCGCCTGGAGTACGACAAGAACGAGATGGGCGAGGTCGGCCAGGCCCTCAACACGCTCCAGCGCGCCGCCGTGGAGGCCGCCGTCAAGCAGGCGGAGCTGCGCGCAGGCGTCTCCGAGGTGTTCGTCAACCTCGCCCGCCGCAGCCAGGTCCTGCTGCACAAGCAGCTCACCCTGCTGGACACCATGGAACGCAGGACCGAGGACACCGAGGAACTCGCCGACCTGTTCCGCCTCGACCACCTCACCACCCGCATGCGCCGGCACGCCGAGGGTCTGGTGATCCTCTCCGGCGCCGCACCCTCCCGGCAGTGGCGCAAACCCGTCCAGCTCATGGACGTCGTACGTGCCGCCGTCGCCGAGGTCGAGGACTACGAACGCATAGAGGTGCGCCGGCTGCCGAGGGTCGCCGTCACCGGACCGGCCGTCGCCGACCTCACCCATCTCGTCGCCGAACTGCTCGAGAACGCAACGGTGTTCTCCCCGCCGCACACCGCCGTCCAGGTCCTCGGCGACCGGGTGGGCAACGGCTTCACCCTGGAGATCCACGACCGCGGTCTCGGCATGGCGGCCGATGCGCTCCTGGACGCCAACCTCCGACTGGCCGAGACGCCGGAGTTCGAGCTCTCCGACACCGACCGGCTCGGCCTGTTCGTGGTCAGCCGTCTCGCACAGCGCCAGAACGTCCGGGTCTCCCTGCAGCCCTCCCCGTACGGAGGTACCACGGCGGTCGTCTTCATCCCCGACGCCCTGCTGACGGACGACATCCCGGACACCAACGGCGTCGGTTTCCGTCTCGACCGCCCCCAGCGCGCCCAGGACCGGGAGCCGGAGGAGAGCCGCCGCGCCGCGCTCTCCCAGGTGCCCGTGCAGCTGCCCCGGCTGCCCGCCTCGCTGTTGGACGGGCCGGTGGAACTGGAGGCCCCCGTCGACCTGGACGTCCTGGAGGAGGGTTTCCCCGGCGTCCTGGGCGACGCGGACAGCGAGCACGGCGGTCTCTTCCGCCCCCGCCGCTCCGTCGGCGGCACCGCCGACGAGCGGCCGGGCCGCGGCCATGAGCCCGAGCCGCAGGGGCCCGACACCCCGAAGGTGCCCGAAGCGGGCGACCGGACGGACGCCCCGGTACCGCTCACCCGCAGGGCGGCCCCCAAGCTGGTCAGCTCCCACGGCCGTCCGGTCCGCGACCGGCGTGCCCGCGGAGAGCGTGCGGAGGAGGAGACCACCGGCCCGTCCGCCCGCACCGAGCTCGAGGCAGCGCCGCCTGCGCTGCCCGCCCGGCGCCGCGGTGAGGAAGCCACAGCACGCCGGGGAACCGGCCGCCCGGGCTCGGACGCCCTCGCCCCCCTGCCCGCCCGGCGCCGCACCGACCGGCTCTCCTCCGACCGCGAGCGCGAAGAACCCGACGCGGAGACACCGCCGCCGCTGCCCGCCCGCCGACGCTCCGCCGAGGCCTCCCGGCCCGGCATCGGCGACGCGGGACGCCGCGGCGCCACTCCGGCGGCCGCCGGCACGTCGCGCGAGGCCCGGCCGGAACCGCCGGCCGGCCTTCCCCGGCGCACCCGCAGCCCCGGGGTCAGCGCGGGCGGACCCGACGACGCGCCGCCGGCCCCCGGCGCACCGGACGCCGGCCCCCCGCCGCCCGGCGGTGGATCGCTGCCCCGGCGGGTACGGCAGGCCAGCCTGGCCCCCCAGCTCAAGCGCAGTGCCGAGCCTCGGAACGAGGACAGGGCCCTGCCCGTTGAACGGGACGCGGACGAAGTACGCAGCCGTATGGCCTCGCTCCAGCGCGGCTGGCAGCGCGGCCGCGAGGAGAACGCCGCGGGCGACGAGGCCGACAGCGGCACAGCAACACGACGAACGACAAAGGGGGACGGTCGATGACCGCACCGAGGGCCACCGGCCACACCGAGACCGACAAGGGGGAGCTGAACTGGCTCCTCGACGACCTGGTGGACCGTGTCGCCAGCATCCGCAAGGCGATCGTGCTCTCCGGCGACGGCCTGCCCACCGGGGCCTCGAAGGACCTGACCCGGGAGGACAGCGAGCATCTGGCCGCCGTCGCCTCCGGCTTCCACAGCCTCGCCAAGGGCGTGGGCCGCCACTTCGAGGCCGGTGACGTCCGCCAGACGGTCGTCGAACTCGACGAGGCGTTCCTGTTCGTCACAGCCGCCGGTGACGGCAGCTGTCTCGCCGTCCTCGCGGACGCCGACTCCGACGTGGGACAGGTCGCCTACGAGATGACGCTCCTCGTGAAGCGGGTCGGCGTACATCTGGGTGCCGCTCCGCGCACCGATCTGCCCTCGGGCGGGTAGTGGGATGTCATGAGCGCTGACGGTCAGGGTAGTAGCCACTGGTTCGACGACGAGGCCGGACCGGTCGTCCGTCCGTACGCGATGACGCGGGGCCGCACCACCAGTGCGGCCCAGCACCGCCTCGACCTGATCGCGGTGGTCGTCACCGAGCCGCACGCGGACGATCCGGAGGACGATCCGACCCTCTCCCCGGAGCACGTGGACATCGTGGGACTGTGCCGCGACAGCTCGCAGACCGTCGCCGAACTCGCCGCCGAGCTCGATCTGCCGATCGGAGTGGTCCGGGTCCTCGTCGGAGATCTCGTGGACTCCGAATTGGTCCATGTGAACCGGCCCGTACCCCCGGCGGAACTGCCGGACGAGAGTATTCTGCGCGACGTGATCAACGGCCTCCGGGCGCTGTGACCGGCGCGGAAGCGGGGTACTGACGTGACAGGCTGGCAGTTCTGGGTCGACCGAGGCGGCACCTTCACCGACATCGTCGCGCGGCGCCCCGACGGCCGGCTGCTCACCCACAAGGTGCTGTCCGACCGCCCGGCTCCGGATTCGGCGCCCGGCACCGGCGGCCGAGCGACGGCCGGTACCGACGCGGCGGTCGTGGGCGTTCGCGCGTTGCTGGCCGGGTCCGGCGACCCCGTCGACGCCGTGCGCATGGGGACCACGGTCGCCACCAACGCCCTTCTCGAACGCAAGGGCGAACGAACGCTGCTCGTCATCACCCGCGGCTTCCGCGACGCCCTGCGCATCGCCTATCAGAACCGCCCCAGCATCTTCGCCCGCCGCATCGACCTGCCCGAGCTGCTGTACGAACGGGTCGTCGAGGTGGACGAACGCATCGCCGCCGACGGCACCGTCCTGCGCGAACCGGACCTGGACGCCCTCAGCGGTCCGCTGCGCCAGGCCTACGACGACGGGATCCGGGCCGTCGCCGTGGTCTGCATGCACAGCCACCTCCACCCCGCCCACGAACAGGGCATCGGGGAGCTCGCCGGCCGCATCGGTTTCCCGCAGATCTCGCTGTCCAGCGAGGTCAGCCCCCTGATGAAGCTCGTCCCGCGCGGGGACACCGCCGTCGTCGACGCCTACCTCTCGCCCGTGCTGCGCCGCTACGTCCGCCACGTCGCCGACGAACTCGAGGGCGTACGGCTGATGTTCATGCAGTCCAACGGCGGGCTCACCGAGGCCGGCCAGTTCCGCGGCAAGGACGCCGTCCTCTCCGGGCCGGCCGGCGGCATCGTCGGCATGGCGCGCATGTCCCAGCTCGCCGGCCACGACCGCGTCATCGGCTTCGACATGGGCGGTACCTCCACCGACGTCTCGCACTTCGCGGGCGAGTACGAACGCGTCTTCACCACACAGATCGCCGGAGTCAGGCTCCGCGCTCCCATGCTGGACATCCACACCGTCGCCGCCGGCGGCGGCTCCGTCCTCCACTTCGACGGCTCCCGCTACCGCGTGGGCCCGGACTCGGCGGGCGCGGACCCGGGCCCCGTCTGCTACCGGCGCGGCGGCCCGCTGGCCGTCACCGACGCCAACGTCATGCTCGGCCGTATCCAGCCCGCCCACTTCCCCGCGGTCTTCGGCCCGGACGGCGACCAGCCCCTCGACGACACGCTCGTCCGCGACCGCTTCACCGCCCTCGCCCACGAGATCCGAGAACGGACCGGCGACGACCGCACCCCTGAACAGGTCGCGGAGGGTTACCTTCAGATCGCCGTCGCCAACATCGCCGGCGCGGTGAAGCGGATCTCCGTCCAGAAGGGCCACGACGTCACCCGGTACGCCCTCACCACCTTCGGCGGGGCGGGCGGACAGCACGCGTGCATGGTCGCCGACTCCCTCGGCATCCGCACCGTTCTGGTCCCGCCCATGGCGGGAGTGCTGTCGGCACTCGGCATCGGCCTCGCCGACACCACGGCCATGCGGGAGCAGTCCGTCGAGGCACCCCTGGAGCCCGGCGCGATGCCCGCCGTCCACAAGACCGCAGACGACCTGGAGAGCGCGGCCCGCGCCGAACTCATCGCCGAGGACGTCCCCGAGGAGCGGATCGAGGTCACCCGCCGCGCCCAGCTCCGCTACGACGGCACGGACACCACCCTCACCGTCGAACTGACCGAGCCGGACGCGATGCGGCGCGCCTTCGAGGAACGTCATCGCGCCACGTACTCCTTCACGCTCGACCGCCCGATCGTCGTCGAAGCCCTCTCCGTCGAAGCCACCGGCATCACGCAACCCCCCGATCTGTCCGCCCTCGCTCCCTACGAGGGCACCCCCGAACACGGCGCCGTGGCCCCGCGGACCGTCCGCCTCCACACCGGCGGCACCTGGCGCGACGTACCCCTCCACCGCCGCGAGGACCTTCCCCCCGGCGAGACCGTCACCGGTCCGGCGATCATCACCGAATCCGGTGCGACGACCGTCGTCGACGACGGATGGCGGGCCGCCGCGACCGACCACGGGCATCTGGTCATGGAACGCGCCGCGGTCACGCAGAGTTCCGACATCGACACGGCAGCCGATCCCGTGCTGCTCGAGGTCTTCAACAACCTCTTCATGTCCATCGCCGAACAGATGGGTGCCCGACTGGAGTCCACCGCTCAGTCCGTCAACATCAAGGAGCGTCTGGACTTCTCCTGCGCCCTCTTCGACCCCGACGGAAACCTGGTGGCCAACGCCCCGCACATCCCCGTCCACCTGGGCTCGATGGGCACCAGCGTCAAGGAGGTCATCAGACGCCGCGGTTCCGGCATGCGCCCCGGGGACACCTATGCCGTCAACGATCCGTACCACGGCGGCACCCATCTGCCCGACGTCACCGTGATCACCCCGGTCTTCGGCACGGAGCCTTCGGCCGACACGCAGAGTGACCGGGAGATCCTCTTCTACGTCGCCTCACGCGGCCACCACGCCGAGATCGGCGGCATCGCCCCGGGCTCCATGCCGGCCGACAGCCGCACCATCGACGAGGAGGGCGTCCTCTTCGACAACTGGCTGCTGTCCGAGAACGGCCGCTTCCGGGAGGAGGAGACCCTCCGCCTCCTCACCGAGGCACCCCACCCCTCCCGCAACCCGACGACCAACCTCGCCGACCTGCGCGCCCAGATCGCCGCCAACCACAAGGGCGTCGACGAGGTCGGCCGCATGATCGAGAACTTCGGCCTCGACGTCGTCCAGGCCTACATGAAGCACGTCCAGGACAATGCCGAGGAAGCGGTACGCCGCGTCATCGACGCCCTCGACGACGGTGACTGCGCCTACGAGACCGACTCGGGCGCCGTCATCCGGGTGAGTGTCCGGGTGGACCGTGAGAACCGGTCCGCGACCATCGACTTCACCGGGACGTCGGCGCAGCTGGCCACCAACTTCAACGCCCCCTTCTCGGTCGTCAACGCGGCCGTCCTGTACGTCTTCCGCACCCTGGTCGCCGCCGACATCCCGCTGAACGACGGCTGCCTGCGCCCGCTGGACATCGTCGTCCCGCCCGGCTCCATGCTCGCGCCCGAGCCGCCTGCCGCCGTCGTCGCGGGCAACGTGGAGACCTCCCAGGCCATCACGGGCGCGCTCTATGCCGCCCTGGGCGTCCAGGCGGAGGGCTCCGGCACCATGAACAACGTCACCTTCGGCAACGCGCGCCACCAGTACTACGAGACGGTCGCGTCCGGATCCGGTGCCGGGGACGGCTTCCCCGGCGCGTCCGTCGTCCAGACCCACATGACCAACTCCCGGCTCACCGACCCCGAGATCCTGGAGTGGCGGCTGCCCGTCAGGCTCGAGGAGTTCGCGGTGCGCCACGGCAGCGGCGGCGCCGGCCGGTGGCGCGGCGGGGACGGGGCCGTGCGCCGGATCCACTTCCTGGAGCCGATGACCGTCTCCACGCTGTCCCAGCACCGCAGGGTGCCCCCGTACGGCATGGCGGGAGGCGCGCCAGGAGCACCGGGCGCCAACCGGGTCGAGCGGGCGGACGGCACGGTCACCCCGCTCGCCGGCAGCGACTCGGCGGACGTCGGCCCCGGCGACGTACTCGTCATCGAAACCCCCGGCGGCGGGGGATACGGCCCGCCGTCCGAACCCCATCAAGCAGGAGAAGAGATCGATGATCTTCGGGCGTTCTGAGCGCGGCAAGCCCCCGGTCGAGCCCGTCACGCTCAAGATCCTGGTGGCCGGCGGCTTCGGCGTGGGCAAGACCACGCTTGTCGGCGCGGTCAGCGAGATCAGGCCGCTGCGCACCGAGGAGCTCCTCACCGAGGCCGGCCGCCCGGTCGACGACACCAGCGGTGTGGAGGCCAAGAACACCACCACCGTGGCCATGGACTTCGGCCGCATCACGCTCCGCGAGGACCTGGTGCTGTATCTCTTCGGGACACCCGGACAGGAGCGGTTCTGGTTCATGTGGGACGAGCTGTCCGAAGGCGCCCTCGGAGCCGTGGTCCTCGCCGACACCCGGCGGCTGGAGGACTGCTTCGCGGCCGTCGACTACTTCGAGCGGCGCTCCATACCGTTCCTGGTCGGCGTCAACTGCTTCGACGAGGCGGCCCGTTACCCGGCCGAGGACGTCCGCCGGGCCCTCGACCTCGACGACCACGTACCACTGGTGATGTGCGACGCGCGGGACCGCGAGTCGGTCAAGGAGGTGCTCATCGGCGTCGTCCAGCACGCCATGGCGCAGGCCTCGCAGCGACGGGCGGCCGTCACCACCTGACGCGGCCGCGGAGATGCGGCCCGTGCTCCCGCCGACCGGAGCACGGGCCGCCGCGCGGAGGACGGGGCGACCGCGCGTGGTCAGTCGTCGCCCTCCTCCATCCAGCCGAAGCTCTTCTCCACCGCCTTGCGCCAGTTGTGGTACTCGCGGTCGCGCACCGACGCCTCCATGGCGGGCGTCCATGCGGCGTCCTTCTGCCAATGCGACTTCAGCTCGTCCAGGCCGTGCCACACGCCCGTGGCGAGCCCTGCCGCGTAGGCGGCTCCCAGACAGGTCGTCTCCGACACGCGGGGCCGGATCAGGAACCCCGAGGACATCCGCCTGGTGCTGCATGAGCAGGTTGTTCTTCGTCATGCCGCCGTCGACCTTCAGGGTGGTGATCTGCACCCCCGAGTCCTGGTACATGGCGTCCACGACCTCGCGGGTCTGCCAGCTCGTCGCCTCCAGCACAGCACGCGCGAGGTGCCCCTTCGTCACGTACCGGGTGAGCCCTGTGACCACACCGCGCGCGTCGGAACGCCAGTACGGGGCGAAGAGGCCGGAGAACGCGGGCACGATGTAGGCCCCGCCGTTGTCGTCCACGCTCCTCGCGAGCGGTTCGATTTCGTCGGCGGTGCGGATGATGCCGAGCTGGTCACGGAACCACTGCACCAGCGCGCCCGTGATGGCGATCGAACCCTCCAGGCAGTAGACGGGTGCCTCGTCACCGATCTTGTACCCCATCGTCGTGAGGAGCCCGCTCTTCGACGGCACCGGCCGGTTCCCGGTGTTGAGAAGCAGGAAGCTGCCTGTGCCGTACGTGTTCTTCGCCGTGCCCACGTCGTAGCAGGCCTGTCCGAAGACGGCCGCCTGCTGGTCACCCAGCGCCGAGGCGACGGGGACGCCGGAGAGCTGGCCCACCGCGGTGCCGTACACCTCGGAGGAGGACCTGATCTCCGGGAGCACCGCCTCGGGCACGTTCATCGCGGACAGGATGGACGCGTCCCACTGGAGCGTCTCCAGGTTCATCAGCATGGTCCGACCGGCGTTGGTCACATCGGTGACGTGCCGGCCGCCGTCCGTGCCGCCCGTGAGGTTCCAGATCAGCCAGGAGTCGATGGTGCCGAACGCGATCTCGCCGTTCTCCGCGCGCGCCCTGAGACCGGGCACGTTGTCCAGCAGCCAGGCGGCCTTCGGCCCGGAGAAGTAGCTGGCCAGCGGCAGCCCGGTCTGCTCGCGGAAACGGTCCTGCCCGTCCGATCCGCCCAACTGGCTGCAGAGTGCGGCGGTCCGGGTGTCCTGCCACACGATGGCGTTGTGGACGGGCTTGCCCGTGGCCCGGTCCCACAGGACGGTCGTCTCCCGCTGGTTGGTGATGCCCAGCGCGCTCAGCTGGTCCGCACGCAGGCCGGCCTTGGCAATCGCCCCCGCGACCACGGCCTGCACCTTGGACCAGATCTCGGTGGCGTCGTGCTCGACCCAGCCCGGCTTCGGGAAGATCTGGCGGTGCTCGCGCTGGTCGACGGCGACGATGGCGCCGTGCTGGTTGAAGACGATGCAGCGACTGGAGGTGGTGCCCTGATCGATCGCGGCGACGAACTTGTCCGTCATGACGTCCCCTTCGTCGGTTCGTGCGGAGGTTCGTTCAGAAGGCTGCGTTGAAGACGAGCCCGGCCAGCGCCGCGCCGATGAGCGGTCCCACCACGGGAACCCACGCGTACCCCCAGTCGGAGGTGCCCTTGTTGGGGATCGGAAGCAGCGCGTGGACGATGCGCGGTCCGAGGTCACGGGCCGGGTTGATGGCATATCCGGTCGGACCGCCGAGCGAGAGGCCGATGCCGACCACCAGGAACGAGACGATGAGGATCGCGGTGCCCGACTCGCCGAGTCCCTTGGTCAGGCCGAACGCGAGGATCGGCAGCACCAGCGCCATGGTCGCGATGATCTCGGTGATGAGGTTCGCGACGGGGTTGCGGATCGTCGGCGATGTCGAGAAGACGCCGAGCGTCGGCTGGGCGATGTCCTCCTCGGAGTTGGCCTGGAACTGCGCGTAGTAGACCAGCCAGCACAGCACGGCGCCGAGCATGGCGCCGACCATCTCCCCGGCGATGTAGACGGGTACCTTGTCCCATTCCCCCGTGTCGATGGCGATCCCGAGGGTGACCGCCGGGTTGAGGTGCCCGCCGGACAGCGGGGCGGCGGTGTACGCCCCGGCCATCACGCCGAAACCCCAGCCCAGCGCGATGACGACCCAGCCGGCGTCCTTCGCCTTCGAGTAGTTCAGCACGACGGCCGCGACCACCCCGGCGCCGAACAGGATGAGGATCGCTGTGCCGATGACTTCCCCGACGAATATGTCTCCGTTGCTCATGGCGGCTCCTAGGCCCTGGCCCAGGACGATCCGCCCCGGACCTCACGTGCAGGGTGCGTTTCCCATGGCGACTTCAGCCGAAGGCAGGGGAAACCGCGCCCCGCCCGGCGTCCGTGACGAGCGTGCCGTCGCAGTCGAATCGCCCGTGGGGAGTGGGCCTTGTGGCAGGAGGACCCCAGAAGTGGCGTGCCGGAAAGCACCGAGATGTACGGCGATGTCGACTGACACCGGAAGTGTTCACCGGCACTCTGGGGGCGTCAAGGTCGCCGACCGGAACGGTTTTCGGCCACCTGCTTCCCGAGCGAGCCGACTCCTGATAGATGCAGGGGACATGACACGACTCTCCACCGTGGTACGCGGTCTGGCCACCGCCATCGCCGCCCTGCTCACCGCGACCGCCACCGCCGCGCCCGCCCGGGCGGAACCCGAACCCCGGGCACCGCGGGACTTCGTGGCGCTGAACAGCGTGGACCCGACGATCATGCAGGAGATCCGCTACGTCACCCCGCACAACTTCGTCGGCGAGCCCGTCGACGGCTACCGCCAGCCCCTGTGCATCCTCACGCGGCCCGCCGCCCAAGCCCTCCACACGGCCCAGCGCAAGCTCCTGCGCCGCGGCTACTCCCTCAAGGTGTACGACTGTTACCGGCCGCAACGCGCGGTGGACCACTTCGTCCGCTGGGCCAAGGACCTCGACGACCAGAGGATGAAGGCCGAGTTCTACCCGAACGTCGACAAGACCAGGCTGTTCGCCGACGGTTACATCGCGGAGAAGTCCGGCCACAGCCGCGGCTCGACGGTGGACCTCACCCTCGTGAAGCTCCCCGCCCGGCCCACCCGGCCCTACCACCCCGGGCAACCCCTCATCCCCTGCTTCGCACCCCAGGACCAGAGGTTCCCCGACAGCTCCGTGGACATGGGCACCGGCTACGACTGCTTCGACACCCTCAGCCACACCCTCGCCCCGCGCATCCGGGGCGAACAGCGCGCCAACCGGCTGTTGCTGAAGAGCACCCTGGAGGAGCTCGGATTCGTGAACCTCCCCGAGGAGTGGTGGCACTACACCTTCACGCCGGAAACCCACCCGGACACCTACTTCGACTTCCCGGTGTCCCGCAGGTCCCTCCACGGCCGCCACTGACCGACCCCCCGGAGACGCCCCCACCGTGATCGGATACAGTCCCGCGCGTGTCCGAAACTCCCATGGTTCCCAACTCCGCGCCGGACTCCCACTGTTCGAGCTGCGGCACGCCCTTCGGAGAGGGCGTCTCCGGCTGGCCCCGCACCTGCCCGGCCTGCGGCACCGTCGCCTATCGCAACCCCCTCCCGGTCGCGGTGGCCCTCCAGCCGGTGTACGACACACAGGGCACCGCCCTGGTCGTCGTCACCCGGGCCATCGCTCCCGCACGCGGGCGCACAGCCCTGCCCGGCGGCTACATCGACGACCGGGAGGACTGGCGCCACGCCGTCGTCCGTGAACTCAAGGAGGAGACCGGCATCGACGCGGCGAGCCGCGACGTACGGCTCGCCGACGCCATGAGCTCGCCCGACGGACACCTGCTGCTGTTCGGGCTCCTGCCCGAACGCCCCGCAAAGGACCTGCCGCCCTTCGCCCCCACCGACGAGACCGAGGCCCGGGGCCTGCTCCGCCACCCCGAGGAACTCGCCTTCCCCCTGCACACCCTGGCCGTACGGGCGTGGTTCGAGGGCCGCTACATCTGATCCCCGGCCGGGCCCAGCCCGCGGACGCGTACCGGACAGGCCGGCACCCTCACCCCGTCCTCGCCCTCCCGCTCGACGACGATCCGCGGGCCCGACCACCTCACCGTGTACCGCTCGATCTCCGGCTCCTCCCACCCGTCACCGGAATCAGGCACGGCCAGCCCACCCCCGCTCCGCCCCCGGGCCGGTGCCCACACCTCGAGCTCCGTACCGCCGTCCTCACCCAGGACCGGCAGCACCGAGCCCCCGCGCGCGAACACCGGTATCCGTCCCAGGGGCGCGTCGACCACCACCCGGGCGGGCCCCTCGTACACCCGTTCCGTCGCCGTGTCGTACCACCGCCCGCGCGGGAGCACGACGGCCCGCCGGTCCGCACCCGGGTCGAGCACCGGAGCCACCAACAGACAGTCACCGAGCAGGAAGGCGTCCTCACAGTCGCGCAACGAGCGCTCCTCCGGCGCCGCCCACCACAACGGCCGCACATAGGGCGCCCCGGTGCGCCGCGCGAGATGCGCCAGCGTCATGAAGTACGGCAGCAGCCGCCGGCGCTCGAGGAGCACCCCGCGCGCGTGCTCCAGGACCTCGGCACCGAACCCCCACGGCTCCCCGCTCCCGGCACGCGGACCGGTGCGCGTACGGAACACGGGCAGATAGGCACCCAGCTGGAGCCGGCGCAGATACAGCTCCGGCGACCGCTCCCGGTCCGAGCCGCCGATGTCCGGACCCGCACAGGGAACCCCGCACAGGCCCAGCCCCAGCACCAGAGCCAGCGATGCCCGCAACCCGGACCAGCCCGACCCCGCCAGACTCCACCACACCCCGCCGTAGCGCTGCACACCGGCCCACCCGGAACGCGACAACACCAGCGGCCGATCCTGCGGTGCCTGCTGGCGCAGCCCTTCGTACGCCGCCCGGGCCATGCACAGCCCGTACAGATTGTGCGCCTCGCGATGATCGCCGTCCCGGCCGTCCAGGGCGTGCCGGGCCGAACGCGGCAGCGTCGGCTCCCCGAACGCCGTGAACGAAGTCGGCTCGTCCAGCGTGTGCCAGAAGCCGGCGAACCCCTGTGCCAGCCGCTCCGCGTACAACGCGCCCCACCACTCCCGCACGCGCGCGTGCGTGAAGTCCGGGAAGACCGCGTCCCCCGTCCACGACACTCCCCGTACGACCTTCCCGTCGGCGCCCCGCACGAAGGCGCCTTGACCCACCCCCTCGTCGTACACGGCGTTCCCTGGCATCGCCCCGACGGCGGGGGCCACGACCGACACCAGCCTGACGCCCTTGCGCAGCAGCTCGTCCGCGAGGACCGGCAGCTTCGGGAACCGCTCCCGGTCGACGGTGAACACCTGCCGCGAGTCGAAGTGGCCGACACCGAGGTGCACGGCGTCCAGCGGCACCTCGTGCGCCACGTGGTCGTCGACGATCCGCCGCACCTCCTCCTCACCGCCACCGCCCGACCACACGTGCTGGTGACCGAGCGCCCACGCGGGCGGCAGCGCCGGCGCACCGGTGAGCGACGCCCAGGCGAGCAGCACGCGCGCAGGAGTCCCGACCATCACCCAGCAGCGCAGCGGGCCGCCGTCCATCCGCAGCTCGCTCGTACCGGCCCGGTCGTGCCCGGAGCCGGCGCCCTCCGCACCCTCGCGCACCGTCACCGTGCCGTCCCACGCACTGTCGTGGAACACCAGATGCGTGCCCGCGTCGGCCACCACCATCTGCGCCGGCATTGTGACGGACGGCGGACCGCCGCCCGGCCCGACGGCACGACGGGGAGCGGTGTTCCACAAACGGTACGCACCGTCCCGCAGCCGGGGCCCCGACGCACGGCCCCCGAGGCCGAAGAAGCGGGCGTCCGCCGGAACCTCCGACCGCTGCTTCCAGCGCGCGGCGCCGCCCCCGACCGGCTCCCACCACAGCGGCGGCAGGTCCCGCCGCAGCGGCACACCCCCCGGAGTCAGCACCTCCACCGCGCCGTGCCGCGAGACGACGACCGTCACCCGCTCGGCCACCACGCGCCAGCCACCATCCTTGTCCGGCTCCAGCGCCGCCCGCGGATCCGGATCGGGACAGCGCCCGGCCAGCGCGTAGGACGGCTCCGGAGCCGCTCCGTCCCAGCCCCAGAAGACGGCCCCGTTCACCGCAACGAAGATCCGCAGTTCCGAGCGGGTGAACCGGAGCACACCCCCGCCCGGCCCCGGCTCCACGTCCCGCACGCTTCCGGGCACCCTCGCCCGCACCGGCCCGCGCCCCGGCAGCCCAGCGGCGTCCGCCCGCCTCCTCCGCCACGCCGCTCGTACGGTACGCAACCCCTGAGCCGCCCCCGCCGAACCGACCGATTTCACCGAACGCACCAGGTCACGACCGTTCATAGTGCCCACCCTGTCACCGATCGAGCCCGGCCAGGGTGCCGTTCAACTCCCGTTCACCCGTGATCGGACCACATCTTCACGACACGGACTATGTGCGGGGCACCCTGGTGCAGAAGTCGATCACGTGGCATCGTCCCTGTCAGCCGCGTCACGCGCACACCCCAGCCCGTGCGCGGAGGACGCACACGACGCGCACAGTCCGGGAGCCGCCCCATGTCGACCGAGAACCCCCAGCCGCTCTGGCAGCCGGATCCGGAACGTATCGCCCGGGCACGGATCACCTCGTTCCAGGCATGGGCCGCCGAGCACCACGGCGCCCCCGCCGAGGGCGGCTACGCGGCGCTCCACCGCTGGTCCGTGGAGGAACTGGACACCTTCTGGAAAGCGGTCACGGAGTGGTTCGACGTCCGCTTCACGACCCCCTACGAGCGCGTACTGGGCGACCGCTCGATGCCCGGCGCCCAGTGGTTCCCCGGAGCGACCCTCAACTACGCCGAGCACGCCCTGCGGGCGACCGAGTCCCGCGCGGACGAACCGGCCCTGCTGTACGTGGACGAAACCCATGATCCGCGACCCGTCACCTGGGCCGAGCTGCGCCGTCAGGTCGGCTCCCTCGCCGCCGAGCTCCGCACCCTCGGAGTACGTCCCGGCGACCGCGTCAGCGGCTACCTGCCGAACATCCCGCAGGCCGTCGTCGCCCTCCTCGCCACGGCGGCCGTGGGCGGCGTATGGACCTCCTGCGCCCCCGACTTCGGCGCCCGCAGCGTCCTCGACCGCTTCCAGCAGGTCGAACCCGTCGTCCTGTTCACCGTCGACGGCTACCGCTACGGCGGCAAGGAGCACGACCGCCGTGACGTCGTCGCCGAACTCCGCCGCGAGCTGCCCACCCTGCGCGCCGTCGTGCACATCCCCCTGCTCGGTACCGACGCCCCGGACGGTGCGCTCGACTGGGCCGCCCTCATCTCGGCGGACACCGAGCCGGTCTTCGAGCAGGTGCCCTTCGACCACCCGCTGTGGGTGCTCTACTCCTCCGGCACCACCGGACTGCCCAAGGCGATCGTCCAGTCCCAGGGCGGCATCCTCGTCGAACACCTCAAGCAGCTCGGACTCCACTGCGACCTGGGCCCCGAGGACCGCTTCTTCTGGTACACGTCGACCGGCTGGATGATGTGGAACTTCCTCGTCTCCGGCCTCCTGACCGGAACGACGATCGTCCTGTACGACGGCAGCCCCGGCCACCCCGACACCGGCGCCCAGTGGCGGATCGCCGAACGCACCGGAGCCACCCTCTACGGCACCTCCGCCGCCTACGTCATGGCCTGCCGCAAGGCCGGCGTGCACCCCTCACACGACTACGACCTCTCCGCCGTCACATGCGTGGCCACCACCGGCTCCCCCCTGCCCCCCGACGGCTTCCGCTGGCTGCACGACGAGGTCCGCGACGACCTGTGGATCGCCTCCGTCAGCGGCGGCACGGACGTCTGCTCCTGCTTCGCCGGAGCCGTACCGACCCTCCCCGTCCACGTCGGAGAGCTCCAGGCCCCCGGCCTGGGCACCGACCTGCAGTCATGGGACCCCAGCGGCAAGCCCCTGACCGACGAGGTCGGCGAACTCGTCGTCACCAACCCCATGCCGTCCATGCCGATCCGCTTCTGGAACGACCCCGACGGCAGCCGGTACCACGACAGCTACTTCGACACCTACCCCGGCGTCTGGCGGCACGGCGACTGGATCACCATCACCTCGAGGGGCTCCGTCGTCATCCACGGCCGCTCCGACTCCACCCTCAACCGCCAGGGCGTCCGCATGGGCTCGGCCGACATCTACGAAGCCGTGGAACGCCTCCCCGAGATCAGGGAATCCCTCGTCATCGGCATCGAACAGCCCGACGGCGGCTACTGGATGCCCCTGTTCGTCCACCTGGCACCCGGTGCCACCCTGGACGAGGACCTGCTGAACCGCATCAAGCGGACCATCCGCGAGCAGCTCTCACCCCGCCACGTCCCCGATGAGATCATCGAGGTGCCCGGAGTCCCGCACACCCTTACCGGCAAGCGCATCGAGGTCCCGGTCAAGCGCCTCCTCCAGGGCACCCCGCTGGAAAAGGCGGTCAACCCGGGCTCCATCGACAACCTCGACCTCCTCGCCTTCTACGAGGACCTCGCCCGCAAGCGCGCCTGAGCCGACTCCGGACCTTCCGGGTACGCCATTGTCTCCCCCGACCCTCACTGTCAGTGCCGCCGATTACTGTGAGTGAGCATTGATCGACTGTGCAGAGGGGGAGACATGGCGTACACCGACCACCGAACCATGCGACGCGTCCTGCGCCGCGAGATCGTCGGCACCATCGGCCTGCTGACCGACGAGCACGACTTCCGCGCCATGCGGCGCTACGACAGCTTCGTCTTCGACGACCACACCACCTACCTCAAACACGTCGAAGCCGTCCTCAGGACACGCGCACTGCAGGGCAGCCACACCACCGTGGCCCTCTTCGACCCCGCGGACTACGCCGAGTTCTGCGCGAAAACCGGCCTCGACCCCGACAGCCACACCAGCCGCTCCCGGTTCACGGCCGAACTGGCGTCGACCGGACCCACCGTCCCCTACGACGGCCGGCCGCTGGCCGGCCTCCTGCCCACGCTCGTCGACGAGGCCGTCCGCCAGGCGACCTGGGAGTACGCGACCACACTCCTCGCCCGCCTGGGCCCCTGCGTCTCCTGCGGCGAGGATCTCGGCCGCGCCGCCTTCGCCCGCGCCTCACACCTGCTCGTGCGCATCCTCGACACCGCCCCGCCCGGCGACCGGCACCTCGTCTGCAGCGTCTCCGGCCCCCCGGACACCCTCGTGGCCGTCCTGCACGCGGACGACCTCGCGGGCCGCCTGGACATCGACGAGACAGAGGCACTCGAATTCACCACCGTCCTGGCCGTCGGCCTCGCCACCGCGAGCCCGGGCGGACTGGTCATGCGGACCAGCAAACCCGGCACCCACGACCGCGTCCACGGCTGGCGCCTGCGCGCCTACGGCCTCGAGCCCCTCACCGCCGGAGAGGTGTTCGACGCCTACTGCACCGACGCCGAATCCGGAGACCTCATCGGCCCGGAGTCCGGCGTCGACTACTGCGAGCCGCCCGACCTCGGAGAGGAGGGCCCGAACCCGGCCCACCACCACTGACCCCGGCAACGCCGAAGGGGGCACCCCACCTCCGGTGGAGCGCCCCCTTGCGGAAGCCGTTCGGAATCCGGCTACTCGCCCGACAGCACCGCATGAGCGGCGGCACGGGCGTCCTCGGCACTGTCCGCCGCCCGTGCGGCCGCCGCGGCCCGCTCACACTGCGCCAGCGTGAACTTAGCCAGCGACGCCCGTACGTACGGGATCGACGCCGCACCCATGGAGAGAGAGGTGACACCGAGACCGGTCAGCACACACGCCAGGAGCGGATCGGAGGCCGCCTCACCGCATACACCACAGCTCTTGCCCTCGGCCTTCGCCGCCTCCGCGGACAGCGCCACCAGATCGAGCAGCGCGGGCTGCCACGGGTCCTGCAGCCGGGACACCGCACCCACCTGACGGTCCGCAGCGAACGTGTACTGCGCGAGGTCGTTCGTCCCCAGCGACAGGAACTCCACCTCCTGCAGCACCGAGCGCGCCCGCAGCGCGGCCGACGGAATCTCCACCATCGCGCCGAACTTTGCCTGCAGGCCGGCCTCCCGGCACGCGTCCGCGAAGGCCTTGGCATCGGCCCGGTCCGCCACCATCGGGGCCATGACCTCGAGGTACACGGGCAGTCCCTCCGCGGCCTTGGCCAGCGCCGTCAGCTGGGTACGCAGCACGGCGGGATGGTCCAGCAGCGTCCGCAGGCCGCGCACGCCCAGCGCCGGGTTCGGCTCGTCCGCCGGGGTGAGGAAGTCCAGCGGCTTGTCCGCGCCCGCGTCCAGCACGCGCACCACGACCCGGCCCTCGGGAAACGCCTCGAGTACCTGCCGGTACGCCGTGACCTGCTTCTCCTCGGAAGGAGCGCTCGTGCTGTCGTCCAGGAACAGGAACTCGGTGCGGAAGAGACCAACACCCTCCGCCCCCGCCTCGACGGCGGCCGCCACGTCCGCCGGACCACCGATGTTGGCCAGCAGCGGCACCTTGTGACCGTCCGCGGTCGCCCCCGGGCCGGTCGACGCGGCCAGTGCGGCCTTGCGCTCGGCCGCTGCCGTCTCGAGCTGTGCCCGCTTCTCGTCGCTCGGGTTCAGGAAGATCTCGCCGGTGCTGCCGTCGACCGCTATCAGCGTGCCCTCGGCGAGCTCGCCGGCACCCGGCAGGGCGACCACGGCCGGGACACCGAGTGCGCGGGCCAGGATCGCGCTGTGACTGGTCGGCCCGCCCTCCTCGGTCACGAAACCGAGCACCAGCGTCGGGTCGAGCAGCGCCGTGTCCGCCGGCGCGAGGTCCCGGGCCACCAGGACGTACGGCTCGTCGCTGTCCGGCACACCGGGCATGGGCACTCCGAGCAGCCGCGCGACGATACGGTTCCGCACGTCGTCGAGGTCGGCCACCCGGCCGGCCAGGTACTCACCGGCGTTCGCCAGCAGCTCGCGGTACGCGGCGAACGCGTCGTACACCGCCCGCTCAGCCGTGCTGCCGACGGCGATGCGCCGCTCCACGTCGGCCTGCAGCTCAGGGTCCTGGGCCATCATGGCCTGCGCCTCGAGCACCGCCTGGGCCTCGCCGCCGGCGAGATTTCCGCGTGCCATCAGATCGGCCGCGACAGCCTCCACGGCCTTGCGGGCGCGTCCCTGCTCACGCTCCGCGTCCTCCGCCGGAATCTGCTTGGCGGGCGGCTCGAGCACCGCCGTACCCATGTGCCGGACCTCGCCGATCGCCACACCGTGGCTGACACCGACGCCTCGCAGCTTTGTCTCCATCTCACCCGTCTCCGCTAGTCCGGCGGCCGCAGCCGCCGTGGTGTTTTGTCCTGGGGGCCGTCGGGGGACGGCGTGGTGTCACTTCCAGAGGAAGAGACTGTCGCCGGCCTTCACCTCACCGTCGTCGCGAAGCTCGGAAAGAGCGTCCGCAGTGGCCTCCAGGGCCACGACCGGGCAGACCGGGGACTTGCCGGCGGCCTCCACGGCGGCCGGGTCCCAGCGCACGATGCTCTGACCTCGGGTCACCGTGTCGCCCTTGTTGACGAGCAGCTCGAAGCCCTCGCCGTTGAGCTGCACCGTGTCGATACCGAGGTGGGTGAGCACGCCATGGCCGCTCTCGTCCACCACGACGAACGCGTGCGGATGCAGGGAGACGATCACGCCGTCGACGGGGGAGACGGCCTCGGAGGGCTCCCGCGCGGGGTCGATCGCCGTCCCCGGGCCGACCATGGCCCCGGAGAAGACGGGATCGGGCACGGACGCCAGTCCGATGGCACGTCCGGCAAGCGGGGACGTCACGGTGGTCATGGGAAGCCTCCCAAGGCGTGGAGATCTGTACGAGCGCCGTCACTGCCTGTCTCCGGCGTGCTGTTCAGCAGGGTATGTCATGTGACGTACCGGTTCCGGGGACAGGCTCGTAGGTGGTCTAGACGAGAGGTCTAGACCACCTACTCTAATCGATTTGCACGCGGTCCGCGACCGCTGTAGAGTCGTACTTCCTGTTCGGGGATGAGGGACACGTCGAGTGCCCGTGCCCGGCAGGCAACCAACTCATCAGATCCTATCTTCGGATCACTTTCTGCATGCCTGCAGGACAGTGGTCAGGGAGTCGGAAAAACACTGATAGAGTCGGAAACACCGAAGGGAAGCGCCCGGAGGAAAGCCCGAGAGGGTGAGTACGAAGGAAGCGTCCGTTCCTTGAGAACTCAACAGCG
>NZ_JBVIGA010000044.1:0-43671 GCF_055571035.1 Streptomyces malachitofuscus
CCAGCTCGGCCTTCGGCCGTCCCGTCCTCGCCACCCGGCCATCATGCCGAACCAGCACTGACTTACGAAGCGAATTCCCGACTCAGGACACTAGTACTCCAGCAGGATTTCGGTGTCTGACCTGGTCTTTCGTCGGGCGGGCGGAGTGTAGCGCGGCTTCGATCGTGAGGGGGCGGTCTCACGGGGACTGCCCCTTGATCGTGCGACAACGCCGCAGATAGTGACAGCGGCGGGCGACTGCTTGGCGCCGGCGGCGCCAGTTCGACCAGCTCAGCGCGTGACGTCGTCCGGGTGTCCACTCAGGTGCGGGGGCTGGGCACGACAAGTTGCCAGGAGTCGCCGAACCTCCGCCACTGTGAGCCCGATGACCCCGCCTGTCCCTCCTGTTCCGCCCCCTTTTCCCGGGCCTGGTGTGTCGTGGCGGCCAGGAAGGCGTGCGCGAGCATGGCCAACGTGATGTGCCGATACCAGCCGACGTAGCGGCGGACCTCATACTGCTCCAGGCCGCACTCATTCTTCGCGGCCTGGAAGCACTCTTCGATCGCCCAACGCGTCCCGGCGACTCGTACCAGTTCCCGGACCGTGGTCTGAAGGGGTGCGTAGGCGAGGTAGTAGGCGATCTCGTCGGGCTTGCTGATGCTGCGCCGGGCCAGTGCCCACCGCATCCGGTGGGGGGCCTCGCCCTGGTAGTCGAACTCGGCGACGGCCGGCAGCCGCACCGCCGCCCAGTGGTAGACACGGGGCCCCTTCGCGCCGTCGCCGCAGGAGATCTTCTCCCATGCTTCGTCCGGGGCCTGCGCGAAGAGGCCCTCGATCCGTGAACAGCCCACGCTGAACTGTGACTTGGGGACGGCCAGTACGTAGCCGACTCCTGACTGTTCCAGCAGCCGGCGGAAGCGGTTGTCCTGGCCGTAGGCGGAGTCCGCGGTGACCCAGGCGATGGGCAGTGGCGAGGCGAGGGCCCGCAGCACGAGGTGCCGGGCCAGTTCGCCCTTGGTGGCGAACTCCCGCTCATCGGGGACCCTTGCGGTGCGGCAGCGTTCCAGGTCCTCGGTCCACGACTTCGGGAGATAGAGCTCGCGGTCGACCAGAGCCCGGCCGCGGGCGGAGGCGTAGGCAGCAAAGACGCCGATCTGGCAGTTCTCCGTCCGGCCGGCGGTTCCGGAGTACTGGCGCTGGACGCCGGCTGAGGTGGTGCCCTTCTTGATGAACCCGGTGTCGTCGATGATCAGGACGCCGCTAGCCTCGCCGAGCTTGTCGGCAACGTATTCCTGCAGGTCGTCGCGGATGTCATCGGGTTCCCACTTCGATCCGGCGAGGAGGTGCTGCAGGCCGTCGGGCGTGCGGTGGCCGGCCTGTTCGGCCAGCTGCCAGCTGTTCTTGCGGGCCACCGGGGCAAGTAGCCCGCGTACGTAGTCACGCATGTGTCGGCGGAGCTCGACTCGGCCGAAGCGGTGTCCGATGGTCAGGAAGAGATCGTCCAGTTCGAGGTCCCACTGCGAGGCGGCATACTCGGTGATCACCCTCGGAGGCTGCCCCGCCGCTGTCACTATCTGCAGCGTTGTCGCACGATCGAGGGGCAGTCCCCGTGAGACCGCCCCCTCACGATCGAAGCCGCGCTACATTCCGCCCGCCCGACGAAAGACCAGGTCAGACACCGAAATCCTGCTGGAGTACTAGCGGGTGGTGGCAAGGAAGTGGTGCGGCGTTGATGGTGCCAACGACCAAGTGCCGTAGCTGGAAGAGGAGTTGGGCGGTACTTCGTGATCGAAAAAGTTTACCGTCCGGCAGTATTTGGTCACGAGAAGTGACCACTTGCCGTATTTATGAGCGTGGACAGCATCCTTACGTGATCTTTAAAGTTCACTCGGCGAACATAAATGTTCCAGGGAGTGAAGGTTGCGAGGATGAATGATGGGGGGATAGGGCGCCGTTGGCGCCCTATATCCGGATTGGTGGGAGCGGCTGTCGTGGCAGCGCTCGTGGGAGGGGTGCTGGCGCCGGCGGGGCTAGCATCGGCCAGCGATGTGGAGCGGTCAGAGGCTGCGTCCTCGGTGCCGGCAGACGAGGCGGCTAAGGGCAAGGCGTTTTGGGAGGACGATGGGCTCCCTCCGGCGACTGCGGAGCAGCGGGCCTCCGAGAAAGCTGCGGAGACCGGGCAGCGTGTCGACGTCACTGCGCTGACCACGGAAACCGGGCAGGTCTTTGCCAACCCGGACGGCACCTTCACTTCGACGACGTCCGCGGTGATCGAGCGCGTACGCAGGGACGATGCTTGGGTACCGGTCGACACATCGCTGGTGAAGAAGGCGGATGGTTCGCTCGCGCCGAAGGCTTCGTTGGAGATGACGCTGTCCGGCGGCGGTGACGGGGCGCCGATGGTGCGGATCGAACGTGGCGGCCACGCCTATGAAGTGTACGCGCCGTGGTCGCTGCCCGCGCCGGAGATTGACGGCTCGCACGCGGTCTACAAGTCGGTGCGTCCCGACGTCGACTTGGTGGTCCAGGTACTGCCGGACGGATTCACTCAGAACCTGGTCGTGCACACGCCTGAGGCAGCAGCCGGCCTGAAGTCCATCACCTACCCGGTCAAGGCCGAGGGACTCACCGTTCGCAATCAGGACGGCGTAGTAGCCCTCGTGGATGAGGGCGGGCATCCGGCGTTTATCAACAGTGCGCCACTGATGTGGGACTCGGGCCCGGCACCGGCGGCCCTCAGGGTGGCCGCGCGGGCTGCGTCTGATCCGGTGGACGCGGTCACACCGCCTGCTCAGGCCCGCACTGTGGTAGCTGACATGGCCGCCGAGCAGGACGAGTTGACGGTGGTTCCCGATCAGCAGTTCCTGGCGGATCCGAAGACGACGTACCCGGTTGTGATCGATCCGCCCACGGTGGCGGGGAAACTGACCGGGTGGACCGCCCTGTGGTCCAACGCGAGCGGCACCTCGTTCTGGAACACCAGCCATGCCTTGGGTGTGGGTTACGACGCGTACGTGGACAACAAGAAGGTCCGCTCGCTGTTCCAGTTCGACACCCGCAGTGTGGCCGGCAAGAAGATCTTGCACGCGGACTTTTCCGCGTATGAGATCTGGTCGGCGAACTGCGAGAAGCGCAATATCGAACTGTGGCGGACTGGCAGGATCTCTTCGTCCACGAAGTGGTCGTCGAGTCTGTCCTGGTCGTCGAAGGTGGACACGGTCTCCGCGGCCAAGGGGCACTCGTCCAGTTGCCCGGATGGCACGGTGGAGTTCGACGCGACCGCTGCGGTCGCTTACACGGCGAAGGCCAAGGCGACGACGACGACGCTGGGTCTGCGCGCGAGTGAGAGCGACCCGATTGCGTGGAAGCAGTTCATGTCTCCCAAGGACTCGGACTCCACGACAGGCCGCAAGCCCGTCCTGTCCATCACGTATGTGAGCCCGCCGACGGCGAAGCCGTCGTCCGTGAAGCTGTCGGAGCCGAAGGTGTCCTGCTCGGCCTCGACCAGCCCGGCGATGACCGTGATACGACACCGCGGTTGACTGCGACGCCGACGTCGGCGGACGGGTCGCAGGCGAGCTTGCGCCCCAACTTCGAGTTGTATGCGGGTAGCAGCACCACGCCCACATCACTGAAGCCGACCACGTGGACTGGCAGTGGCACCGCAGGCACTGTGCCGACCGCCACTCTGACCGAGAAGACGTATCGCTTCCGGGCGCGGACGGAGTACAAGTACACCTACGGTGGCACGACAAGCTACCTGTACGGTCCGTGGTCCTCGTACTGCTACTTCAAGGTCGACTCCACGGGCCCGCCCAAGCCGACCATTACCTCGGTCGATAATCAGTACCCCGAGTGTGCCGGCACCACCTGCGAAGGCTCCCCGGAGACCGGCAGCGTCGGCATGACCGGCAAGTTCACCATCACTGCAGGTGCCACCGACGTACGCCGCTACCTGATATTTCTGAACGGCGTGCAGATCGAGGACAAGGTCTACGCGGTCAACACGGCCAGCCACACGGCCAATGTCACTCCGGACAAACGGCTCACCAACACACTGCGTGTGCAAACCTTCGACGCGGCCGGTAACCCCGGTGAGACCCGCGACTACCTTTTCAACGTCGCCAAGGCCTCGGCGCCGGTCGGCGTGTGGAAGTTCGACGAAGGCACCGGCACTACCGTCGCCAACGCTCAAGGCTCATCACACTCGCTCACCATGACGGGCGGCAGCTGGGCGGCAAAAGCCCGCCTCGGGAAGGGGTTCAGGAGCACTGGCAGCAACGGCTACGCAGCAACGAGTGGCCCCGTCATGGACACCGCGACGAGCTTCGCCGTCTCCACGTGGGTCAGGCTGAACTCCAAGACCCAGTCGACGGTGATCCAGCAGCGGGGAACCAACGTAGGCGCATTCCAGCTGTACTATTCCACGGGCTACGACCGCTGGATCTTCAACCGCTATGACCGCGACGCGAGCGATGACACCGCCACCATTGTGCGGGCCGTCGCGAAAGAACCGCCCGTGCTCGGTGCCTGGACACACCTCTTGGGCGTGTATGACCGACAGGCCCAGAAGATCAGGCTGTACGTCAACGGCACCCTCCATGCGGAGACCGCCTTCACCACGCCATGGGCAGCCCAGGGCGCGCTGGAAATCGGCCGATGGGGCTCGGGCAACCAACTGGACGGCGAAGTCGACCATGTCGCGGTCTACAACCGCGTCGTTTACCCCGACGAACTGCAGGGTCTGGTCAACCTGGAAAGCTCGGAGACCGGATACCCGCAGGCCGAACTCATGGCGCACTGGAAACTCGACGAGACATCAGGCACCAGCGGGGTGGACAGCACCGGTCACGCCAGCACCCTGCACCTGCAGCCCGGGGCCACGTTCGGCACCACCGACGACTACGCGCACGGCAATGTTCTGAGCCTGGACGGCGCCCAGACCGGGCATGCCAAGGCGACAGTCAGGCTGGACAACCGAGGCAGCTTCACCGTCGCAGGCTGGGCCAACCTCGATGCCTCGAGCCTGGAGAACACCACCGGCGCCCACTCGCCGACCGTGTTCTCCAGCCCTGGGATGCAACGCGACGCCTTCCGGCTGTGGTACCGGCAGGAAGCAGGCGAGTCCGTGGGCGACTGGAACTTTGGAACCTTCGACACGGACGTTCTCGGCGGCCCGATGGGCACAGTGGCCTCCGACGAGGTCAACCCGCCCAGCGGATGGATTCACGTGGTCGGCGTTTTCGACTCCGCCAACCAGTCGGTCAAGCTCTATGTCACGGGTGAACGGCAAGGTGACGAGAACGGTGCCCTGTCTCACGGAGGCTTCCAGCCCGGCAGCTCACTCATGGTCGGTATGGGACGACGCCATGACACCGGTACCTACGGCAATCTCCTGACCGGACAGCTCGACGACATGCGCGTATACGCCGGCGTCCTGTCAGAGCCGGAGATCACTCAACTGTCCCTGGTGGACGAGCCGCCGGTCGACATCGGCTGACACGCCCGCACCCCCGCCTCCCCTTCGCGCACCACATGTTGCGGTGCGCCGGACTGTGCCAGCCAGCCGCCCGGCGCACCGCCATAACAACCTGAGGACATCACCTGTGAAACGCCGCAGATATGAGCTGCCTGCGTGGTCGTGGCAACAGGCCGGACGTCGCAGGCTGACCCTCGTCAGCCTGCCCGTTGCCGGCGCCGTGATAGCCACGCTGCTCGGCGCAACACCACCGCAGGACACCAGCCAGCCGCACAGCGCCCTGCAGGCGCCCCAGTACGGCAAGTCGGTGCCGTTCAAGACCAAATCCACAAAGATCGACGATCCGACGGTCAAGGCCGCGCAGAAGACCCGCCAGCGGGCGGGCACCCCCCCGACGTGGCCAGCCGCTGGTTCTGTGACGCTGGACATGCCCGGGACCAAAAGCCAATCCGCGAAAGCGGACAAGCTGCCAGTCAGCCTCAGCGTCACCGCGACGCCCAGGTCCAGCGCGGCCAGGACGGCCACCGCGCCGGCACCCAAGCAGGCCAAGGTAACCGTCCTTAAGCGGAAGCAGGCTCAGCAGCTGGGTCTGGACGGCGTCTTGCTGTCTGTGCAGCGCTCTGACGGGGAAACCGACCCGGCTGCACTCTCGCTCACCGTTGACTACAGCGATTTCGCCCACGCGTACGGCGGCAACTGGTCCAGCCGCCTGCGCGCCGTCCAACTGCCGGCATGCGCCGTGACGACACCAAGCAAGGCGGCGTGCCGAACCACCAGGGCGCTGCCCACCGACAACGACACCAAGCATGACACCCTTACCGCACAGGTGACCACCGCGCAGGCCAAGGACGCGGCTGGCACCCTCACCGTACTGGCGCTGTCCGCTGGTGCCGGCTCAGATCAGGGCACCTACGAGGCGACTCCGCTTTCGGCGTCCGCCACCTGGGCCGGCGGCGGATCGAACGGTGACTTCACCTGGAGTTATCCGCTGGCAGCAGTGCCCGCCCCCGCGGGCAAGACACCGTCGCTGTCCCTTGGCTATTCATCACAGAGTGTGGACGGCCGCACGTCCTCCACGTCTGCGCAACCCTCGTGGATTGGCGAGGGCTTCGAGCTGCCCACCTCCTACATCGAGCGGTCCTACGGGTCCTGCGAAGACGATGGACAGGACGGCAAGTTTGATCAGTGCTGGAAAGAGGACAACGCCTCGGTCGTACTGAACGGCAAGTCGAGCCCTCTCATCAAAGTCGGCAGCAGCTGGCACATGAAGAACGACGACGGCGAGAAGATCCAACTCGAAACCGGCGCCACCAACGGTGACGACAACGGCGAGCACTGGATCATCACCTCGACCGACGGAACCCAGTACGTCTTCGGCAAGAACCGCCTCCCCGGATGGGAGACCGGCAAGCCGGAGACCGGGTCAACATTTACCGTTCCGGTCTTCGGTGACGACTCCGGCGAACCCGGCTACAACAAGGGCAGCGCTTTCGCCGACCGGTCGCTCTCCCAGGCCTGGCGCTGGAACCTCGACTACGTCGTCGACCCGCACGGAAACGTCACGACGTACTGGTACAGCAAGGAGACGAACTATTACGCCAAGAACGGCACCACCGGAAACGGCAGCGCGTACACCCGTGCTGGATACCTGAAGCGGATTGATTACGGCCAGCGCACCGACACCATCTTCTCCACCACCCAGCCTGCCGCAGCCCGCGTGGTGTTCACCGTCGGCGAGCGGTGTATCCAGGTCACCGGTGGAGAAACGTGTGCGTCTCTGACCGAATCCAACCGCAGCGCCTGGCCGGACGTCCCGTTCGATCAGATCTGCGCCGCTGGGACGCCGTGCACGGACCAGCCCGCACCCACGTTCTTCACCCGCAAACGGCTCATGCACATCACCACGCAGGTTTACGACGGCGCCGGCAGCGGGGCGGACACCGACTACCGGAACGTCAACAAGTGGAGTCTGAAGCAATCATTCCCCGACCCCGGCGACGGCTCCGCACCTGGCCTGTGGCTGGATTCGATCCAGCACACGGGCATGTCGGGCACCGCCATCACCATGCCCGCGGTGAAGTTCTCCGGTGTCCAAATGCACAACCGGGTCGACAAGACCGGAGACGACGTCCCGCCGTACATCAAGTGGCGCGTCCGCACGGTGACGTCGGAGACCGGATCCGTCCTGACGGTCAACTACTCCGCCCCGGAATGCATCGCCGACACCAACATCCCGACCGCGCTGGACAAGAACTCCAAGCGCTGCTACCCGGTCAAATGGATCCCGCCGTCCAACCCGACACCGGGCACCGACCCCAAACCTCGCACTGACTTCTTCCACAAATACGTGGTCACCCAGGTTCTGGAGTCCGACCCGACCGGCGGCGCGCCCCTGAAACAGACCGACTACACCTACAGCGGCGGCGGCGCCTGGGCCTACGACGACCAGTCGCCCATCACCCCTGCCAAATACCGCACATGGGGCATCTGGCGCGGCTACAACAAGGTCACCACCACCATCGGCGAACTTTCCGGGACCCGCTCGAAAACCACCGCCCTCTACTACCGCGGCATGGACGGTGACAAGCAGACGGACGGCACGACCCGCAGCGAAACCATCACCGACTCCAAGGGCGTGGCGAAGACCGATTCTGAACAATACGCAGGCCAGGTCCGCGAACAGATCACCTACAACGGCGCCTCCGGCACCGAAGTCACTGCTACGGTCACCACTCCATGGTCGAAGAAGACCTCCACCGACACACACTCCTACGGCACCGTCAACGGTTATCTGGTCCGTACCGGAAGTGAGGTCAAGCGCACTCGCCTCAACAACGGCAGCGAACTCACGTCCACCACAACCACCACATACGACGAGACCACTGGTCAGCCCCTGACCGTGGAAACCGATGCCGCGGGCACCAAGGACTGCACCCGCACCCAGTACGCCACCAACACCACCCAATGGATGCTCAGCTACCCCAAGCGGGTGGAGAAGGTCTCCACCGGTTGCTCGGCGACACCCAAGCGAACCAACGACCCGAACACCACCGACGTCATCTCCGATGTCCGGTCGTCCTACGACGGGCACGCCTACGGCGCCGCCCCCACCAAGGGTGCCGTCACCCGGGTCGAGCGGCTGACCGGCTATGCCACCGACGGAACTCCGCGCTATCAGACCGTCGGTACCGCAGCCTACGATGCCCTGGGCCGCGCCACCGACACCTGGGACACCACCGGTTCTGCGGACGCTTCATACGTGTTGCCGCTCAGATGACGACGGTACCAGGGCGACGGGTCCGCGGCTGATGACTACGGTCCAAGACACTGCCCTGCGCGGATGCAGCTTCCGCAACTGCGCAGCTTCTGCGAGCAGATAGGTCGAGGTGCGAGTTGTCACGATGCGGGCGGGGCTAGAACACGGCGATGGGGTTGACCGGTACTCCGCTGGCTCCGTGGATGCGGGGCGGGGCAAGGAGAAGCAGGAAGGTATTGCGGCCGGTCTCTGCGCATGTGCTGGCGAGTGTTTCGAGGTCGGCGCTGTCGACGAGGGGCAGGCCCAGGCCGTAGAGGCCGCGGCGGTGCAGGGGCAGGGGGTCGATGGCGTCGAGTGGTGGCCAGGCGTCACCGGTGTCGCCGACCCATACGCTGATCTGGTGTTCGTCGAGCCATTCGACCGCTGATCGGTCGACTCCTGGCATGGCCGCTCCGTTGGTGTTGAGGGGATCGCAGCCGGTTCGAACGACGATCGCGTCCCCAGGTTGTATGGGCTCTCCTGCGGCCTTGGCCGCTGTGCCTAGGGTGCGTGCGGTGATCTGGTGTCCGTCGGCGAGACGGCTGGCGGGAGCGAGGTCCATGAACACGCCCCGGGTCAGGATGCCGGCTCCGAACACTGCGGTGGAGCCGATGGCGACACCTGCCGGCGTGACCCGGTCCCCGACGGCAACGCCTGGGTAGACGGTGCCGTCGACGATGACGTGGGAGAGCGCGTCGAGGTGGGTGATGGCGGGGTGGTGCGGGGTGATCACCCACTGTTCGGCGATCGCTGCCGGTGGGGTGCCGGTGTAGAGCATGGACTGCTGCCAGGCAGCTTCACCGTCCGTCGAGGCGCCGGGACCGAGCGGCGCGGGCCGCGGATGCACCGTGCGGGCGAGGGAGACGGTGCGGCCGGTACGGGCCGCTGCCAGAGCACGCCGGCGGACGGCATCGGTGATGTAGTGCAAGGTTCCGTGCTCGTCGTCGGCGCCCCACCGGGAGGTGTCGGCCATCGTGTGGGCTCCGATCAGGGGGACACGGGAAGGACGCGCGCGATCTGATCCCTTGAGCGAGTGAGGAGATCGGCGGAGAAGTACGGGTCGTTGCCGTACTTGGCGGTGAAGGCGGCATCGACGCGGTCCTTCGTCGGGCCGTCGGTGACGTGGGTGTAGGCGACGGGGCCGTTGAAGTCTGCGAACGAGGCGATTCCCGCCTGCTGGCGCAGTGCCGCGGCGAACCACCGGGACTGCGGGTTCCCGCTGCGCACGTAGATTGCCCCGTCGGCGTGGACGGCCCACACCCAGATCAGCGTGCCGGGGGTGATGCCGTCCTCGCGCAGCGGCGCGGTGCGGAAGTCGTCAGCCGACGCGATCGCGTCGAGCTGCTGTGAGGTCCAGCCAGTCATAAATGTGGTCCTTTCGCTTACATGGGGCGGGCCGTCCCCCTGTGTGCGGGTGCCGCAGCGGGGGCACCGCCCAGGGGAGGGCTACTTGCTGTCGATGCGGCCGAGCGTCGTTCCGGCCTCGGCGAGGGCGGCGGTGGCCTTGGCCCAGGCGGTGTCGGCCGCATCCAGGGCGCTGCGCAGGTAGGCGGTGGTCAGGCACTGCAGGACGGCGACGCGCTCCGGGTTCTCGTCGGTGGTCTCCGCGGCTTCCCAGTTCGGGATGCCGCCCAGGGAGTGTTCCGCGCCGAAGAGGGTGAGCAGGTCGGTGGCGCCGGGGCTGTGCGTGTAGGCGTCGGTGAACCAGTCCGGGCCGCGGCTGGACATCTTGGACTGGTCGTGGTCGCCGGCGACCACGAGCGTCGGGGTGGTGAGCTGGGCGAAGGAGGGGTTCATGAACGGGAAGTGCTCCTTGGCGAACGGGTGCAGCTCCTCGCCGCCGATGCCGGTCGCGGCCAGCAGCACTCCGGCCTTGACCCGCTCATCGGCGTAGTCCTGGCCCACCTGCCCGGAGGCGTCGAGGATGCGGGCACCGAGCAACATCTGGACCGTCTGTGCGCCCCAGGAGTGGCCGGCGGCGACGACCTGGTCACGGTCCACTCGCCCGGCAAGCCCCGGTACCGCCGCTTCCACGGTGTCGAACTGGTCAAGGATGCGGACCAGGTCCGCGTGCCGCTCGGTCCAGATCTGCCCGAAGGCGGGGTCGTCGAATCCGATGCCGTTGCGGCGGGAGTCCAGGTGGGTGGGCTGAACGACGACGAAGCCCTGGGATGCCCAGTACGCGGCCAGCGGGGCGTACCCGTCCAGCGACCAGCCGTTGCCGTGCGAGAACAGCAGGACCGGCAGATTGTCACCACTCACAGGTGCGGAGACACGCGCGGCCAGCGGGACGGTCCGGTCGGGGGCGTCCAGCGCGACGGGGGCGACGGACACCACCTGGTCACCGGCGCCGACGATCTCGTCCAGTGCGCGCACGATCGGAGTGTCGGTTGTTGCGGGAGTGCTGCTCATGAGGGCACCTGCTCTTTGCGTTCGAGGGGGATGCCGTCCACAATGGAAGCGGAACGACGCTCCACATAATACGGAGCATTGTTCCGCTTTTCAAATCCTGCGAACGAAAGTGCCTTCAGATGCCCGCCGACCCGAACGCCTCCGCCGCTGCTCCGCGCGGCAAGCGGACCGACGCCCGCCGCAATGAGCAGGCGCTGCTCGATGCGGCGGCAGCCGTGTTCGTCACGCACGGCGTCGACGCGCCGGTGCGGCAGATCGCGGCGCAGGCGGGCATGGGGATGGGGACGATCTACCGGCACTTCCCCACCCGCCCTGCCTTGATCGCGGCGGTCTACCGTCACCAGGTCGAAGCACTGGCCAAGGCCGGGCCCGCTCTGCTGCAGGAGGAGCGAGAACCGAGCGCGGCGCTGCGGCGGTGGGTGGCGGGGTTCGTGGAGTTCCTGGTCACCAAGCACGGACTGGCCGGCGCCATGGGGGCCGACGTCGAAGGCGCGGACGACCTGCACAAGTTCTTCATCGACCAGTTGGTGCCTGTCTGCGACACCCTCCTGACAGCGACGCTCGGCGAAACCGGCACCGGGCGGATCTCCGGGTACATGCTCATGCGCGGCATCGGCAACCTCTGCATCGGCGCCGGCAACGACGGCCGCTACGACGCCGACCACCTGGTCGACCTGCTCGTCACCGGCCTCCTCGCGGCTGAGAGGTAAGGCCGCCAACCACTGAAAGGCCCTGCCGCCGCACGGGCATCTGGCGCCCGGCCTGTCCGAAAGGCACGGCCCGTGCGAACGCCGCTGGGAAAGGCACCAAGCAGGAGTGTCTCGGCGTTAGTGCCGATGGCGCCTGCGCGTGAGGTCGGGGACGGATTCGTGGGCAGCGACCTGCTGCTCCAGGGCCGCGTTGTTCTCCTTTAGGTTGCTGTTCTCGAACTCAAGGACGTGGACGATCCGGGCCAAGAGCTGCACCTGGCTACGCAGATCGTTGCGTTCGGCGCGGACGCGGGCCAGGTCCTGCTGCTGCTTGGCCGCGCGGGCGCGCGCCGAGTCGGGCACTTCTTCAGGGGCGGAGGCACGGGCCCTGACCAGGGCGTAGAACAGGTCCTTGAGGCCGGTGTGCTTGTGGGTGAGCTTGTTGCGGCGCAGTCCGGCTTCGGCGGCCAGGGAGACGACGGTCAGCTTGCCGTCGGAGCGCAGCGGGGCGCCGATCAGCAAGCGCACCATAGCGTCGGTGATGGCCCGGACCTCGGCGGCGTCCTCGGTGTCGGCGTGGCCTTGGGCGTGGGTGAGGGCTTCGCCGACGAGCTGGGCGAGCGCCGCGCCGTGGCGCGGGCCGGGCGCGGCCGTGGTGGGGGTGCTCATCGGCGCTCCGTGGGTTCGGTGTCGGCCGGCTGCTGGGTGTCGTGGCGGCGGATGATGGCGGTTAGGTGGTCCTTGCGCTGCTGTTCGCGGGCTGCGATGGGGTAGGGGGCGAGGCCGGCGTCGGCGTCCGCGTCGATCCGGGCGACCTCGGTGCGCAGGGCGGTGATCTGGCTGTCGGTGCGGCTGATGTTTGTGCACGCCGGGTGGCAGCGGGAGTGGTCGGGGGTGCTGCGGCCGGCGTCGCGCGCCCAGTCGCGGTCGGGGTTGCACAGCGCGGTGAACGCGTCGTGGTTGCAGGTCAGGAACGCTTTCGGGTCCTCGTAGACCTGGAGGCGGGGGTTGGCGACCAGCGCCCGCAGTTCGCGCCTGCCGAGGTAGGTCCCGGCGTAGCGGTCGGAGAACTCGGTGGCCGCGGCGCGGTAGCGGTCGGCGGCCGGGCCGCTGACCTTCTCGCCGGCGGCCAGGCGTTCGGTGGCCTCGGTGAGGGTCTCGGCCAGGGCCAGGCCCTTCTCCTGGTCCAGCACTTCGAGCATGTCGGCCTGGGAGCGGCCGGCGTAGGACTCCGACATGGCGGTGGCCGCGTGCCCGTACTGCACCGCGAGCGCGATCCGGCCGCCGGGCTGGCGGTAGATGAACCAGGCGACGGTGCGGCGGAAGCGGCGCAGAGCGACGGCGCCGTCGGGGTCGGGCGGGATCAACTCGTGGGGCCGGTCGTGGGCGGCGGCGAGCTGGTTGGCCCAGGCGGTGAAGGCGCGGATCCGTTCCACGGCGGTGTCAGAGGACAGGCCGGTGCGGGGCATGCAGGTGCCCTTGGCGTGCCGGTAGAGGGTGCGGGTGAACAGCTGCTCGCCGTCTTCGAGTTCCTCCACGACGGCGATGGCGCGCGCGACGGGCTCCAGCACGATCCACGGGTCGGCTCGCTGTTCGCCTTCGCCGATCGTGTTGCCGTCCTCGTCGAGCACGCCCTTGAAGTGCCGGCCGCGGATCTCGAAGCGTACGGTGCCGTCGTCGCGCTCGACGCGGGTGCAGCAGCCGCGGCGCAGGGCCAGAACCTCCTCGGGCCGCATGCCGGAGAGGTAGGCGCAGAGAATCAGGGCGGCGGTGGACAGGTGCAGCATCAGCACGTCCACCTCGTCGAAGCCGATCGCCGCTCGCCACGGGGCGGCGCCGATCCGGGCGTTGACCGGTACGTCGAGGAGCGGGGCGGGGCCGAAGTCGGCCGGGGTGAGCTCGTCGGTCAGCAGGCCGCGGGCGCGGGCGACCTGGGAGGTGGTGACGCCGAGGGTGCCGGCCAGGAAGGTGTTGGCCATCGGCGGCAGCGGTCCGCCGAAGCGGGCGCGCACGGCGGTGGCGCCGGGCGCACCGCTGGAGGGCAGCTTCTGCCCGGCGGCGAGCAGGCCGCGCAGGTGGGCCACCGCGGTCTCGGTGCCGTCGCGCGCGGCGCGGTCGGGGATGGCGGCGAGCAACCGGCGCTGCTCGCGGGCGGCGGCCAGGATGTCCGGGGACAGGTCCAGGACCGTGCGCAGCGCCCACACCAGCAGCGGGGCCATGACGGCCGGGTGCACGATCGCGATGCTGTTCTCGCCGCCCGGGGTGTCGTCGTTGGTGCCGAGGAAGTCGGACATGACCGCGGCCGGGTCCTCCCACGGCGGCATGACCAGCCGGTCGCTCTGGGGCAGGAAGGGGGCGTAGGCCCACAGCCGGGAGATCACCCACAGGGCCTTGGCGTCAGTGCGCCACTGGCGGCCGAGCGGACGCAGGTGCTCGGCGTATGCCTCGAGGTCGCCGGTGGTGACCTGGGCGAGCTCGGTGATGCCGCGCGCGCCGAGCCAGTCGGCGAAGCGGATCCAGATCTGGAAGTTGTGGCGCAAGGTGCCCGGTTGGGTGGTGGAGCGCGCGGCGCGCTGCTGGAGCAGCACGGCCGGGGTGGGGATGTTCAGCTCGGCGAAGGCCGCGCGCATCATGCCGGGCCGCAGCCCGGCGGGGCAGCGGCTCCAGTCGATGACCAGCGAGCGGCTCGTCTCCCTCGGGCTGATCAGCGCCAGCCGCCAGGCCAGATCGCGAAAGCGCGGCAGCTGCTCGGAGTCGAAGCCGGGCCGCAGCCGGTTGAACGGCAAGACGAAGGCGTCCGGGGCCGGGTCGACGACCTCCGGACCGGCGGGCAGGGGCAAGGTCGTACTCACGGGTCGAGCCTCCTCTCCAGCATCGCGTGGATCAGCTCCCGCTCGCTGTCGGCGACGGCGGCGAGCAGCTGGGGCCGCGCGTCGGTAGGGGTGTAGGTGGTGAGGAAGTCGCCGATCCGCGCCTGGTGCGTCGCCCAGTCCGCGGCCCACACCGCCGGCGTCACGGCCGCGCGCAGGGACTCCAGCGCCTGGTGCAGGTAGGCGATGCGGGGCAGGTCGCGGCCGGTGGCCACCGCGTTGCGGCAGGCGAAGCACAGCAGGAACGACACCGCGCACGACATCCCGGCCGTGCTGTGGTCGGAGTTGAGGAAGTCCGCGCACGAGGCGACCGGGGTGCGCAGCCGGCCGGCCACGATCCGGCGCGCCACCTCCACGTCGATCCCGGCCTCCTTGGCCACGAGCTCGGCGCTCACCTCGCCGGCGGCGTCGACCTCCTCGACCAGGCGCATGGCGACCGTCTGCCGGGCGGAGGCCAGAGCCTGGGCCAGCCCGAGCTCCACCGCGCCGCGCGAGGCGGCGCGGACGTCCTCGTCCTTCAGCTGGTACTCCCGCTCGTGGGTGTCCTGGGTGTTGTTGCGGGCCCGGCCGTGATGCGCCTGCGCGCTGTGGCGCAGCGCCTGGGCGTGCACCCGGGCGGGCAGGTCGACGCCGGCCGCGCGGGCCTGCCGCTGCCAGGACCGGATCGCGCCCTCCAAGGCCTTGCCGGCCTCGTGGTCCAGGAGATTCTCCGCTCCTCCGAGACCGCGGTGGCCGACCAGCAGCTTCGTCGCGGGCCTGCCGAGCGCCTCCAAGGTGGTCCGGGCTTGTGCGGTCAGCTCCAGCACGTGGCGCAGAGCGCGGCCGCTGGAGCCCTCGCCGACGTCGACGAGCGTGTTGCTCGCGTGCCGGCGCCGTCCGCGCCGGGCCTTGTCCGTGTCGACCTGGTGCACGGCGGGGTCCTCGCGGTCCGCGTTCGGCCACCAGGTGGGCACGTCCATCTTCTTGAGCACCGACTGGTTCCACGCCTCGTGTGCGATCAGCAGGACGGCCGCCGCCCCGATCTCCGGCGGAGTCGGAAAGAGCCGGCTCAGCGAGGCGGCGTTGCCCTCGAATCCGAACGCGCGCTCCGCGTACGCGGTCACCGCGCGGGTGGCGCTGTTGGGGTAGCGCGGCAGGTCCCCGGTGCGGGCCAGCACATCCAGCACCTCCCCCAGAGGCCAGTCGCCGTCCCCGCGCTCGATCGCCCCGGCCCGCCACCGCTCAAGAACCGCGGTGTTCGCCGCGATCCGCAGCCGCCCGGCGCGCACCGTCGCGGCGGCCGCGTCCCGGATCCGGCGCAGTTCCTCCCGGGTGTGGGCCTGCTTGCGCGGCCGGCCGCGCCGGGCCGGCGGTCGCCGCCGCGGCCTCTCCATGAACACCCGGGTCGCCTCCGGCACCCCGGGCGCCCGCCGCACGACCGCGGCCAAGACCCTGCGGACGTGGATGTCGCCACTCCACTGCTTCCACCACTCCACCGTGATCTGCCCGGTCGCGGCGACGGGCGGCTCGGCCGCCGCAGCGTCCTTGAACAACAGCTTCAGCGCGCCGACGTTCGACAGGTAGGTGTCCTGGCTGCCCCAGCCCCGGCCCTGCGCGGCCAGCGCGGCCACCAGCGCCCGCCGGAAGTCGACGGGACCGGGGCTGGCCCGGAAGTCCCACACGCCCAGCGGCTTCCCCGCGCCGCTGACCGGGCGGATGACCAGCCCGTCCGCGTCCAGTACCGGCGCCTTGCGGTAGTCCGTCGGCGGCAGCGCTGCCCGGCGCCCCCGCCCGCTCACGCCACGTCCAGGATCAGGCCCGTGCGCGCCGCCAGCTCTGCGATCTTCTCCGCGTTCACCGGGTTGTCGTCGTCGCCGAGCAGCGACTCCAACTGCAGCCCGCGCACCGGCTCCAGGTACACGTCCCGCGTCACCTGGTCGCTGCGGTGGCCGAGCATGTCCTTGACCATCAGCCAGACCTGCCCGTACACCTCCTCGTAGTGCAGGCGCTCGGCGGGCGTCAGCCCGAGCCGGCGGTCCAGCGCGTTGTGCAGCGCGATCAGGGTCCGCAGGGCCATGGAGTGCCGCAGCATCTTCGGCGTCGCGAAGACCTCGAGCCCCGCGGCCGCGCACCGGTCGCTCGCCCGCTCGAAGATCTTCGTCCAGCTCGTGTACCGCAGGGGCAGACCGCTCTCGGTCAGCCACAGCATCGCCGGCTCCGGGCCGTCCTCGCCCTCGACGAACAGCAGCATCCGATCGGAGGCCGTCAGCTTCCCGAGCGCGCTCTCGCCCGTACGCCCGTCCCGACTCGCCCAGCGCACGCGGCCCGCCCGGCTGATCTGCTGAATGATGCGCAGGTCGGGAAGCCGGTCGTAGACGCCGCGCCGCCGCGCGCGGGCTACCGCCAGGGCGCGCGTGCTCATCCTGTAGCCCTCGACGCGCTGGAGCGCCGGGTGGCCGAGGTAGAAGGTGTAGCCGGCCCGCTTGGCCACGCCCTTGCCTACCTTTCCCGGGTAGTAGTTCCGCCGCCCCAGGGCCGGGAGCTCGCAGAGCAGCAGGGTGCCGCCCTCCCGGCGCCGCAGGCCGCTGGAGTACATCAGGTCGGCGTACGCCGTGTCCCGGCCGGCCGATCGGCCGCGCCACGTCTCGTTCTCCAGGCCGCTCGGCAGCATGCCGCCGAGCCCGACGTTGCGCCACAGCCGAAAGGCGCGGGGCGACAGCCACTTCACGTCCGAGGTCTTCACGTCCGACGGCGAGGCGAGCGTTACCGGGTTCGACGGGACGAGGCCGCGCTTGGCCGCGATGCCGTACAGCAGCTTCAACGCGGCCTGCTCCTTCGCCCACGTCCCGTCCTCGACCGGTGCCGGGTTCGCCGCCCCGCGTCGGCGCCAGTCCTCCCAGTCCTCGACGTCGTCCTCTGACGCCTCGTTCCAGTCCAACCCGCGCTGCCACAGGAACGTGAAGAACAGCCGGTAGAGCGGGGCGTACGTGACCTGCGTGCCCCGCGCCTTGGCGGAGAAGGCCGAACGCCGCAGGCACTCGATCAGCCGGGGGTCCACCCGGCCGTCCGGCGCGACGAGGATCGGCTGCCGCTCGCGCAGCCCGAGCGCGCGCTCCCGCTCCTTCAAGTCCTCCCAGCCAGGGACGGGTCGGTCTCCGACGGGATCACCCCCGTCACCAACCCAGAACAGCCGCCATTCGTACGCCACTTGACTCCCTCAGCCGCAACACGACATGAGGCAACACAGCGTATGTCCACAGAACACAGGTACTAAGACCAAACACGCCGAGTACACCCCAGCCAACGGTGGCCCGCTGACCAAGCGCGTTGAAAGCAACGCCCTTGGCCATACCGTCACCACAGAGATAGCACCCGATTGGGGAGTCAACACCGCCACCATCGACCCCAACGGCAACCGCACCGAGATGGCCTATGACGCCATGGGTCGCCTTACAGACGTCTGGCTCGCCGACCGGGATCGATCGGCCAACCAAACGCCCAACCACAAATTTGAGTACAAGGTGCAGGCCACGGCAGCCTCTTGGGTCGCCACCAAGTCCCTGAACAATGACGGAGACACGTACTTCACCCAGTACGCGATCTACGACGCGCTCCTTCGTCCACGGCAAACCCAGGTGCCAGCGGCTGTCGGCACCGGGCGAGTAATCACCGAGACTAAGTACGACACGAGGGGCCTCGAGTCAGAGACATCGGCCGACTTCATCGACACGACCGCCCCCACCGGGACGCTGGCCAACCTCACGACCGCAGCCCCCGCCGGCGCTCAGACCACCTATGACGGGGCCGGACGCCCCATCGTTGAGAAGACTCTCGTCAACGGTCAGGAGTTCTCCCGCACCACCCACACCTACGACGGAAACGCCACCACTGTGCAACCCCCGGAAGGCGCATCAGCGGTGCGAGAAGAAGTCGACGCGCGCGGCCGCCTCGTCGAGAAGCGTGAGTACGACGGCAACACCACTGCGGCCGCGTCCGCCAAGTTCGACTACACCTACGACCACGCCGACCGGCTCAAGACGGTCGAGGACGACGACGGCAACGTCTGGAGCTACGGGTACGACCTGCTTGGACGCCAGACCTCCGCGAAGGACCCGGACGCCGGACCCAGCTCCACCAAGTACAACGACCTTGACCAGGTCATCGAAGCCACCGATGCCCGCGGCAAGACCCTCGGCTACACCTACGACCTGATCGGCCGGCAAACCGCGCGTGTCGAGGGAACCGTCCCGATCGTCGACGGCGTTCCCACTCCGGCCGATGCCAAGTACCTGGCTCGCTGGTCGTACGACACCATCGCCAAGGGACAGCCCACCTCCTCCATCCGCTACGTCGGCGGCAAGAGCGGCGACGTCTACGCGATCACCGCCGCGTCCTACGACAAGGTCTACCGGCCTCTCAAGGAGCAGTACACGATCAGCACCAAAGAGGGCGCACTCGCAGGCACAGGCACCTACACCATCACCAACGCCTACAACCTCGATGGCACCCTGCAAAAGCGCACCATCCCCGCTATGGGAGGGCTCGGCGTTGAAACCCTCTCCTACGGCTACACCTCGACCCGACTGCCCGACACCCTCAGTGGCCTGACAGGCCTAGTGCAGGACACCGACTACCTGCCTGCCGGCGAGCAAATCCGCACCACTCTGGGAGTCTCTTCCACCGCAGACTGGACCGAGGTCAACTACGAGTACGAAGACGGCACCAAACGCCTGGCACGCCAGACGGTCAAGTCGGAGACCCACACCGGCACCGACGCCGACATCTACTACCGCTACGACAAGGCGGGCAACCCGCTAGAGATCGACGACCGCGCCACCAGCCCCGGCGACAAACAGTGCTTCAGCTACGACGGCCATCGCCGACTGAAGGCTGCCTGGACTGCCACCACCGACTGCGCCACCACCCCGAGCACCAGCAACGTGGGAGGTCGCGCACCATACTGGCAGAGCTTCACCTACGACACCGCCGGCAACCGGAAGACCGCCACCAACCACCTGGCCAGCGGCGGACCGGCCACCACTACCTACAACTACAAGACGACCGATCAGCCCCGCCCGCACGCCCTCGCCAACACCGTCACCGAACTGGCTGCCGGAACGAAGACGACCAACAGCTACACCTACGACGCAAGCGGAAACACCGAAACCCGCAACCTCAACGGCACTACGCAAAACCTTGACTGGGACATCGAGGGAAGCCTGAGCAAGGTCACGGAGGCGAACAGCGACACCACCTCCTTCCTCAACGATGCCGACGGCAACCGCCTCATCCGACGCGACTCCACCGGCACCACCCTGTACCTCGGCGAGACCGAACTCCGCCTCGACAAGGCGAGCGGCAAAATCGAAGCCACTCGCTACTACACCCATGCAGGCAAGACCGTCGCCATGCGCACCCCCCGCGCGCTGACCTGGATGTGCACCGATCAGAACGGAACAGCCAGCCTCCAAATCAACGCCACCACTCAGGCACTGACCCGCCGCCACAGCCAGCCGTTCGGTGAGCAACGTGGCCCCAAGCCCGCTGCATGGCAGGGTGAGAAGGGATTCGTCGGCGGCACCGAAGATCCCACCGGTCTCACCCACCTGGGCGCCCGCGACTACGACACGGCCACCGGCCGATTCGTCAGCATCGACCCTATCGGCGACCTGAAAGACCCCCAGCAGGTCAACGGCTACGCCTACAGCAACAACAACCCCGTCGCGTTCGCTGACCCGGACGGCAAGTTCTTCGGCTCTTTGATCGCGCTGATCGTGGCGGTCATCAAGGTAGTAACCGCCTACTTCAACCTAATCCGCAGCGGCAGCGACGGTGGCGGTGGCGGGATGTCCCCCTCAGGCAGCGCCAACTACGGAAGCGGCGGCGGAGTGGGCGGCTCAAGCACCTGCGGGATGGGGTACCCCGCCTTCAAACCCGGCTGCATGAGCAACGAACCCGCCGACCCTCGAGCGCAAGGATCGTTCAAGGATTTCGGTCTCGGAATTCTGAATGGCCTCGTCGGGGGAGCCGCGGACGCCATAGACATCGGCGTCAAGCTCCACCCTTCCTGCTGGGCATTCGGAGACACATGTAGCCCAGTCCGCGACGCCTGGGATGACATCAGCAGGAAGCACGGTATTGACAAGAACAACAAGGCCAACGATGCAGGCGAAGGGGCAGTACTAGTAAGCACCTTTCTCCTTGGACTCGGGTCGGCTGTGAAATACCTCGGAAAGAAGCTCCTGAAGGGAGGTGCCGACGAGGCTGCCAGTTCCCCGTGGGATCTCCCAGCCAACGAGCGCGGATTCGCGATCGAGGATGATGTGTTCGGAGGGAGTAATCTTCCGAACAATTTCAAGACGATCGACCACTGGGATGCATCTACCGGAACCGCGGTCAGCTACAAATCAATCGACACAAACGCAAAAAGCTACGCAAACGGATCAAAGGGGGTATCTGCTCTGAAATCGCAAGCTAAGCGGTACACGAATCAGATGGCTTCGTACAACGGCGGCACCTACAGTGGTGTTACCGTTCCGGGTGGCGCGTCGATCAAGAATCGCGGACTCAAGATTGCGGTTCCTGCAAACATATCTCAGGCACAGATGGCAGCGCTGCAGGAAGTGACGACCTACGGCGCGGGCAAGGGCGTCACGGTCGAGGTTGTCAAGGTGAAGTAGACTGCGACAAGCATCTGGGCGCCGTTCCAGCTGTGGAGTGGCGCCCAGGCGGGGGCGATGCACGAAAGGGAAAAAGGAGAGATAGTTGTCAAGCATTATTGATGATATCGCCAGCATGTCCGCATGGGTGGCGAAAGCGCTGGAATCATCGGGATATCGTGCCGACTTCTCCATTGAAAGCCTCGGTGACATTGACCGATTCATTGACGACAACTCTGTCAACGGCGTAGCCAATCCGGGTGGTATCCTAGCCGACGGATTGGGGAAAAAGCTGTTCGCGCTTGGGGCTTACGTCGGCGAAACGCTCCGCCGTCGACATGGTGGAACCTGGCAGGCGGACGACAGTGATCCAAGAGGGGAAATCAACGCCACACTTGTGCTCCCCGATGGGGGGCATATTTGGCCCGTCCAGCGCGTAATCAACCGGTTCAAGCGCGGAGATGAAGAGTCGATCGCCGTGTATGGCCTCATGGTAGGCAACTGACGAAGCGACGGGCCAATATTCCGCCCTAAACCGAAAAGCTGTCCCTTTTCTCCATATTCCGTGATCAGCCGTCGGTGCGAGCCAGCGGATGAATCGCGCGGTGGCTGGGTTCGGACATGGCGAGAGCTCTTACAGGGCCGCTGCGGCTTGAACAGTTCGGTTTTGTACAGGCCGATCGCCGACTCGGTGAGGGCGTTGTCGTAAGCGTCGCCGACCGAGCCGATGGACGCGGCGATGCCGGCGGCGTGAAAATGCTCGGCAAGCTTGAACGATGTGTATTGCGACCCGTTGTCCGAGAGGTGAAATAGCTAGCCTGCTTGGACCGGCTGTTGCTCGCCGCCGCGCTGCCACAGCGCCATCTCCAAGGCCGCTGGACAAAGACGGTCTCCTTCACGGTGGCCGCCGCCCAGCCGACGTTCCGGCGGGAGAAGGTGTCCGCGATTGCGACGCCGGCAGATCAGGCACACCATCCCCGAGCGCCGCGACCAGCAAGGCCATCGGCAAAACCGCGGCAGCAAGGGCGGGCGGCCCGCCGGCTTCGACCGGGCCCTGTATGCCCGCAGGAACGAGGTCGAGCGCACGATCAATGCACTCAAGGGGCTTCCGCGCCGTGGCCACTCGATTCGACAAACGAGGTTACGTCTTCCACGGAACGGTCACCGTCACCGCGATCCGTCTCTGGCTCCGCTCCTGAGCTTGCTCGCCTACTCCCGATCAGCCCTGGCCTACCGCAGGACGGGACGGTTGGCGGATGTGTACTCGTCCGCGATGCTGAACACGCTCGCACAGTGTGGGCATTCGGCCTTGCCGAAGAGGTGGGCGATTCCATCGGCGAGGGCCTCGTGCCCGTCGCGGACGGCAGTCTCGTGCATCCACCGGCCGGTGCCGGAGAGTTCGTCGGGGGACGCCGGACGTAGGCCGCGACGGTCCACGTCGCCCAGGTTCCAGTCCCGGATCGCTGAATAGCGCCCGTGGTCCCCGATGGCGATCGTCACTTCCACGGCGCAGCTGGGGCAGGGCAGGTGGTAGAAGTCATCCGTGAAGTCCCCCAGGACGGCACTCCAGTGGTACTCCTCCCTGGCCGCGAGCGAATCGAGGAACGCCGCGAGGTAGTCGACCGGCCGCGATTGCAGGTGCCGGTCCAACAGCTGGCGGAACTCAGCGATCGCGTCGGCGCAGTTCACCAGCAGATCATCGCAGCCGTGGTGTCCTGCCGCGAGTCGCAGGATCGTTCCCGCCAGTTCACGCGCAGGTGCGCTCGTAGAGGCAAGACACACCAGGCGCGGCAGGGCGGCAAAGCTGGCGGGGAAGACGAGGTCGTGTTCCAGGACCAGCCGGTATCCCAGCTCCTCCCATGCATCGGCGTTGTCCTTGAGCTCCACCTGTTCCATAAGGGCGGGGACGCGATCGACATCCCCGTAGCAGTCCTGCATCTGCGTCCAGTTCACCACCTTGGCATTAAAGCTCCTCATGGCAATCAGGGGGGCGCTCCTGGTCCTGACTCATCGGACAGGCCCTAGTGACCTGAGTCGGAGATTCGTCGGCAGTAGGCGGCGACTTTGTCGAGGATCTCGTCGGCGGTCTTTGTCCAGACGAACGGCCGTGGGTTGGCGTTCCAGTCGGCGAGCCAGCTGCGGATGTCGCGTTCGAGGGCCTGGACGGAGCGGTGGACGCCGCGCTTGAGCTTCTTCTGCGTGAGCTCGGCGAACCACCGCTCCACCAGATTCAGCCAGGACGAACTCGTCGGCGTGAAGTGCAGGTGGAAGCGGGGATGCGTCAGCAGCCACTGCTTGATGGCAGGCGTCTTCTGGGTGACGTAGTTGTCGAGGATCAGGTGCACGTCGAGGTCGGCGGGCACTTCCTTGTCCAGCTTGCCCAGGAACTTTTTGAACTCGACGGCCCGGTGCCGCCGATGGAGGGAGCCGATGACCTTGCCAGTGGCGACCTCCAGGGCCGCGAACAGGGTGGTGGTGCCGGCCCGGACGTAGTCGTGACTGCGGCGTTCGGGAACACCGGGCATCATCGGCAGCACGGGCTGTGACCGGTCCAGGGCCTGGATCTGCGACTTCTCGTCCACGCACAGGACCAGGGCCTTCTCCGGCGGATCGAGATACAGGCCCACGACGTCACGGACCTTGTCAATGAACAAAGGGTCTGTGGACAGCTTGAAGGTCTGTGACCGGTGTGGGGCCAGGGCGAATGCCCGCCAGATCCGCGAGATCGCGGACTGCGACATGCCTGTGGCCGCGGCCATCGATCGGGTCGACCAGTGGGTGGCGTTCTTCGGCTTCTCCTCCAGCGTCTTGACGATGACCCGCTCGACGTCCGCGTCGGTGATCTTCCGGGGAACACCAGGCCGCGGTTCGTCGGACAGGCCGTCCAGGCCGCGTTCGAGGAAGCGCCGCCGCCAGGTGCGGACCGTGTCCGGAGTAACCCGCAGCCGACGGGACACCTCCATGATCGAGTGCCCCTCGGCGCACTCCAGCACGATCCGCGACCGCAAGGCGAGGGCCTGGGCCGTCGTGCGACGACGGACCCAGCCCTCCAGCGCGGCCCGCTGGGCATCGGTCAACGACAACGGCGGGATCTTCGGACCCGGACGACTCATACCCAACCAACGACGAATCTCCGACTCAGGTCACTAGTAGTGCTTCGTTAGGTTCTGGGCTGTCTGCGGCTTCTCCGAGGGCTGGGCAGGGGTCGTCCGCAGGTGGCGCAGGTACCGGTCCAGCACCTCAGCAGGTCCTGAAGAACGTCGAGGACCTGGTAGAGAGTCAGGCCGGTATGCGGACTTTTGGGTCGTGCCGCCTGAGGGTGAGGAAGGCCTGGGCGGCGGTGACGAGGGTGACGTGGTGGTGCCAGCCGCGCCAGGTGCGGCCCTCGAAGTGGTCCAGTCCGAGGCCATGCTTGAGCTCGCGGTAATCGTGCTCGATCCGCCAGCGCATCTTGGCCCACCGCACCAGGTCAGCGACGGGTGTGGTGGCGGGCAGGTCCGATATCCAGTAGTCCGTCGGGGTGCCCTGGCCGTCCGGCCATTCGATGAGGAGCGTCTGGACGGGCAGGACGCCGTCCCAGCGGTTGCGGCCGCCGCCGGCCTCCTGAGCCGCTGCCAGGGACTGCTTGCCTGCGGGCCGCACGGCCAGCACCGCGAACCGTGAGGTCATCGCGCCCTTGCTGCCCTGCCTCCAGGTCACCTCGGTGAACCGCTCCGCACCCCTCTGCGCCGCGAGGACGCAGACGGCTCGCGGTGGGGTGCGGTAGCGGGGAAGGGTGGGTGGTCCGAGCCCGCCATAAGCAGGCTGGTGCGGCTCGGCATCCTCCAGGTGGACGACTTCCTTCCCGCTCAGGGCCAGGACATAGGACAGCCCTCGCGCCTGGAGGCCGAGCCGGAACGGGGTACTGACGCCGTAGCCGGCGTCGGCGACCACGACCGGAGCCTTCAGCCGCCACTCGGCAAGCGTGTCCAGCAGGCCGAGCGCCAGACGCCACTTCTCCCGGTGCACCACGTCGTCGGGGACTCCTGCCCTGCTGCACCGGTCCGGCTCGTCCGTCCACTCACGCGGCAGATACAACTGCCACTCCAACGGACACGAAGCGTGTCGGTGGCGGCATGAACACTGACCGCGACCTGGCAGCTGGGCAAGCAAGACCATCAAGGCCTGTTGCCGACCGCCGCCTTCGGAGGATCAGACCAGGCCCTTGAGCAGGAGCGTGCAGCGCTCGAGCGCCTCGTGGACGAGTTCGAAAGCCAGGCCACCCAACTACGTGCTGTCAACGACCGCTACCAAGCATGGCTGACCCTGCAGGAACTGGCCGGCCATCAGGACGACTTCCGAAACCTGCTGGCTGCTGATGCCGCAGACAATCTTCTTGCCGAGGCGTGGGGCGCGCACTACACCACGGCCCTCGAACTCGCCCGACACCTCGACCGAGAACTCCAGCGAGCCATCGACTAACGGCGGCGTCCTTCGCGTCTTCGCCACCCGTGCCTGATGTGACTGTAAGTAAGCCATGGCCCTGACCAGCTTCGGAGCTTGACAGGTGTAGATAAGGCCGCACGAGCCGCTGTAGTGGTGGGCGCGCACGAAGGCCATCGCCGTGTGGGACCAGCTCGTTCGGCATCTCGCGGACGCGGTAGCGAGCGGGATCGAACCCGCCCTCGCTGGTCGGCCTCCAGCTGTGCCGGCGATGCTTCCACCGCTGGCAGACGGCGCCGAGATCGAGCGGGGGTTGCTCGTAAGCAGACATCAGGGTGTTCCCCTCGGGTCGGTGAGTTGGTGAAGGAGGCCGGTCCCGGGGTTGCCGCCCCGGGACCGGCACGGCCGGCGGTGGGTCAGGTCGTGGTGGGGAGCATCAGCTGACGGGGGGCGTGCAGCACGTCCAGGACGCGTTCGCGCCAGCGCATCGCCCAGTGCACGCAGTTGGAGCAGCTCTTGTGCTTGCCCTCGCACTGAGGCAGCGGGTCGTTCCATCGGGCGTCACGCGACCACGCCAGAGAGTCGGCGGAGGCCAGGTACTCGGCGCACGTCTCCAGCGCCTGGGTCTTCAGCCCGAAGCCGTGCAGGCGCAGCCCGGCGGCGGCCACCGTGGCGAGGACGGCAGAGACGTCCTTGACCGACTTGCGGCGGCACACGGAGCCGACCCGACCAGCGGATAGTTCGCCAGCCGTACACCGCGCTTGTTGTACAGGTCCAGGCAGGCTTCGTAGTCGGCCGGCCGCCAGCCCTGGACGGTCGGGATGATGTCGACGCCGGGGTCCTCGGCCATAAGGTCGACGAAGTTGCCCACGGTGCGGTCGATGTGCTCGCGCACGGACAGACCGGTCTTGGCGACCATGTCGGGCTCGCACATCCAGTCCTGCGGACCGGCCCAGACCAGGCGGCCGATCCCGTCGCGGAACTGGCGCAGCTCGCGGACGTAGGCGTGCGGGCCGATCGTCCAGCCGCCGTGGGTGTCGAGTTCGGAGAAGGCGCCCGAGTCGTACACCCAGGCCTCGGCGGCGCGCGGCAGCGTGGCACGGCCGGTCAGGGCGGAGCGCGAGACGCACATGGGAACGCCCCAGGTGGACAGCGACTTGGCGTGGTGTCCGCCGAGCCAGAACATCGGCCCCTCGGGCGGCGAGTCACCTGGGTGGAAGCCGAGGCCGTATTCGCAGTGGCAGACGCAGCTGCCCATCGTGCAGAACCCGCAGTCCAGGCACTGTTCGTGGTAGCAGTGGCCGCAGGCGTAGCGGACGGCGGGCGTGCAGGTGCACGTCTCGGGATACGGGGCGTACACCGGCGGCGTTGGCATCGGGCGGGCCGGGGCGGTGAGGACGGCGTTCACGGGCGTGTCCTTCGAGTTGGTGAGTGGGGGCGGGTCCGGGGTTGCCGCCCCGGACCGGCGGTGGGGCAAAACGGAGAGCGGGTGTGCCTCACGCGGTCGGCGACCGCGTCAGGTGTCCGCCCTGGGCGGGTCGCCGCGGTTCCAGGGAGCGAGGACGGCCCGCGGCTCGCTCGCCCCTCGTCGGCGTTCGCGTCGTGCGGCCAGCAGCAGATCGAGGATCCGCCAGCCCTTGACCTCCGCCTGGTGGCGCAGATCTGCGGGCATCTGGACGGGGAGCACCACCCGCCTCGCCCGCAGATCGACCTCCAGCGTGACGGTGCGCACCAGGGTGCGGGCCTGCTCCTGGTCGACGTACAGGTGCAGCCGCGCCTCAACCCGGTGGTCGACGGGGGTGAGCTGTACGTACTCGTTGCCCCAGGAGAATTCCTCGACATCGGGGGAGAGCTGCACCCGGGCGGGAACGGTGCGTCCGGTGGGCACGTCGAGGGTGTTGAGCGGGGCGGTGGGGTCCTTCTCCTGGCGCGTCACGTGCTCGTGGAAGGGGTACCAGCCGGGCCCGTAGAAGACAGCTCGGCGGTCCAGGGCGTAGGCCCAGTCGCCGAGGTCCAGCTTCACGCCGTACGTGTAGGCCTGGTTCTCCGGGGCGACGTGGAGGTTAAGGGACGGGACATCGTGGGGATGCCGGGCCGGGGCGAAGTCGGGTGGTGGGGGCAGGTCGGCGGGGAGGAACGTCGTGCGGGTGTTGCCCAACTCGTCCGGGTCGAAGGCGCGGTCGCCCACCACCTTGCGGACCATGCGGGGGACGGCGTGCTCGCGCGGGGTGACGCGCAGGGCCACGGCCGAGCCGTCGGCGGAGATCAGTTGCTGGAAGTCCCAGTCCGGCTGTGCCGCGCTCAGGTTGTGTTCGACCTCGCGCAGCGCCCGGGAGATGCGGCGGCCGAGCGGGTCTTCCGGGTCCACGCGGCGCGATTCGGGCAGGACGAGGGCGGCGGCGGGGTGCCACTGGTCGGACAGGACCTGCCACGGTCCGGGGTGCAGCAGCGAGGCGACCTGGCCGGCGACCTGGTCGGCCTCGGTCAGCTCGCGCAGGACGGCGGCGGTGAGGCGGGCGGTGGACAGAGCGTCCCACGGGCCGCCCAGGACCAGGCTGAGTCCGCTGCCAGGGTTGCCCAGGGTGACGCTGAGCCGTCTGCCTTCCAGCCAGGCTTCCGCATGCCCGAACCGGACGAACAGTCCCGGCTCGCCGGGCCGTTGGAAGGGGGCGCCGGTGGTGAGCAGGCGGGCAACGGCCTGCAGGGGCGGGTGGGCGTCGCGGGCGTCGGGCAGGGCCGGGGCGTAGCGGGTGACCGTGTCGAGAATGCGGGAGGTGACGGGCGTCGGGGTGTGGGCGCTGACACGGGCGGTGCAGATTCGGGCGGCGGTGGGCGACGGCGCGGCCAGGGCGGCCTCAAGCGGGCCGTTCAGCTGGCGGGTGCGCAGGGTGAGCCGGTAGCCGCCGGGCAGGTCGGCGCGGGTGCGGTCACGTCCGCGCAGGTGGTGTTCGACGATGGTGTCGGAGATGGCGTAGGTCGGAGAGGCGGGCTCGAACTCGTACATGGCGCAGGCCTCCAACGGCGGCAGTAGGCGCGGGTGTGCGGGGGCGGTCAGCGGGTGTGCGGGACCGGGCGCGGTCGGCCTGGACGTGGACGGCATCGGCGTGCGCGGCGGCGCGGACCTTGTCGGCCCAGTCGGCGGCACGCTGGGCCAGTCCGGCGAGGCGAACGAAGGCGGCGTCCTGATGCTGGCGGGCGCGGTCCATCAGCGCCGCGTGCTCGGCGGTCAGCTCCTGGGCGGCGTACGCGGCGATCGCCTCGACCCCGTGGAGGCGGGTGACACGCCCGAAGGGGCAGGCACCTTCCTCCTGCTCGATGACGGCGAGATCGGCGGCGGGCCAGCCGGTGTCCTCGTCGCGCGGGCCGAGCTGGATGTCGAGCACGCACACCGCGTCCGCATCGTGCAGGCCGTCACCGTGGTAGCGGATGTGCGGCCGGGGCACGGGACCGGTCTGGCGTTCGGTGTGCGCGCGCCACAGTTCGGGGGAGGGGTCCTCCTCGCACCTGTGGAGGCGGTGAAGGTAGGAGACCAGGGCGGGCAGCTGCCAGGCGGGGGAGCCGAACGGCGCGGCCGGCATGGCGAGACCGGCCCGGGCGATCAGGCCCGTGTGGTTGCTGACGGCGGCCTGGGCGACGAACAGAGAGGCGTTGAGGCGGAGTTCGGAGCGGAGCATGGCGAGGCCTTCCGGGCGGGCAGCGCGCAGAGAGGGAAGGGGGAGGGGGCCCGGGCCGGACCTGTCAGTCCGTCCCGGGCAGCAGGTCAGGACGCGTCCTCGGAGTCCTCGGCGCTCACGCCGTCCGGGTCGTCCGGGGTGTCCTCATCGGCCTGGCCGTCGGTGTCGGCCGCGTCCGGCTCGCCCTCGTGGTAGGACTCGTCGTCGACGATGGCCTGTTCGACGCTGGAGAGCGGGTAGCCGATCTCGGCGAGGAAGGACAGCCACGTGCGGGCGTCCTCGCGGATCTCCCGCAGCTCGCAGACGGCGGAACGGGCGGTGCTGTCGGTGCGCCAGGTGCGGACCTCGCCCATGCGCTTCTCGAACGTCGCGGCCAGCACCGCGAAGTTCAGCAGGGTGAGCTTGGCCGGGGTCGCCGACTTGGCGCGCTCGGCGGGCTGGTCGAAGCCGGTCAGCTCCTTGACCAGGTCCCGGCGGCCCGCGTCGCCCACCCACTGAGCCACCGGCTTGGGGCAGGAAAGGAGCTGCTCGGTGATGAACGCGGCGAGCGGCTTCGGCGCGGTCTTCCGGCCGACCAGGTCCTTCAGCCACGCCTGCCGGGCCTTCTCGGCGGCGCGGTAGGCCTTGTTTCCCGCCTTGACGTACTCGCGCGACGGCTCCGACGGCTTGGCCTCACCCGCCGCCTGCGGCTGCTCCTCGTCCTGGTCGCCGTCCGCCTCGGGGGCGTCCTCCTGGGGCGGGTAGTGGCCGAAGCGCTCCGGGTCGGTGCAGAAGTAGTCCACCTCGCCGGGCTCGCGGGGGTTCTCGGCCCAGGTCGCCACGTGGCCGGGGCAGTCGGCGTGCGCCTGGGCGCTCATGGGCTCGCCGTCCGGGCCGTCCGGGCCGTCCAGCTCGCTGACCGGCTCGGCGGTCTGCGGAAGCGTGTCGCCGTCCTCGGCCAGCCGCACCCCGGCCGCCTGCAGCTGCGGGCGGACCTGCTCACGGGCGCGCTGCTCGACGCGATCGTCGCGCTCCCACTGCACCTGGAACTCGAAGCGGCCCTTGGCGGAGGCGTCCAGCAGCCGGTCTACGGCGGCGGGGTCGTCGTCGAACTCTCCCAGCACACCGAGGACTTCGAGGTCGAGGTCGTACGTACCGGCTTCGGCGAGCACCGAACGGGTCCGCTCGCCGACCGACTTGGCGGTCTTCACCGCCTGGGACACGTCCCTGCGGGAGCGGCCGGTGAGCTCCGCCACCCGGGCCTGCTTCATGCCCGCGCCGACCGCGCCGAACAGAGCGTCGGCCTGCTCCAGCTCGGTCAGGCCCCGGCGGTAGTCGTCGTCGTTCTCGATCAGCTGGTCGATGAAGTCCTCGCCCGCCTCGCGCAGGGACGGGTCGAGCACGTACGCGGGGACCTCGATCGCGTCCTGCTCCGCCTCGGTCTCCTTGGTGGCCCGGGCGGCGAAGTAGCGCCGGTGGCCCATCTTCAGTTCGTAGGTGTCCTCACCGAGCGGGAGGACCACGACGGGAACCTTCACGCCGTTGGCCGCGACGGACTTGAGGAACTTCTCGTCCAGGTTGAGGTCCTGGCGGACGTTGTGTTCGTTGACGCGGATCTGGCCGAGCCGCAGGGTGACCCGCTGCATCGGTGTGGTGGTTGCGGTGTCGCTCACGGATTGCTCCTCGTGCGATCGGTTGGTGTCGAGCAAGTTGCCGCTTGCTCTCAAGAATCAATTATACGCTCTTTTTGAGGTAACACCCTTTATCCCTGGCCGGATGTGGCGCGGTGCTCGCGGATCGCCTCCGCGATGCCCTTGGCAACCGCCTCGATCTCCTCGATGGCGTGCACTTCTCGGAACACGGCAATAGGGCCAGAGGGGTTGAGGCTGGCCCACAGGCACAGCTCGCCGCGCTCGTCGACGTCCAGCGAGTACGTGTCGGCGCCCTCGGCTTCCAGATGGCCGGTGGCCTTCCACGGGCCGGGAGTGGCCGTCCAGCGGTCGCCGAGGATCTCGGCCACGCGGTCCGCGACCGCAGCGGGGGTAGTCATGAGAACCGGTCCTTTCGGGTTGGAAGCCCGGGGGCGGTGCGCCCCCGGGCTGGCCGGACGCTCAGTCCTCGTCAGGCTCCATGATGGTGACCACGGGCTCGCCTTGGTCGCCTGGCCCGATCGCGCAGACGAGCTGGACCGGTTGGGCCTGCCGGGCGCGGCCGTCGCGCGGTACCCGCCGCAGGTCGACGGTGACCTGCCCGTCACCCCCGCCGCTGCGCCGGATCGCGTGGCGGGCCATGGTCAGCACGTCCCACAGGCGGCCCCGTTCGTCCTGCGGCACCTGCCGTTCGCTGTCGCCCTCGTTCCAGGCCACGCAGCCCTCCCATACGGCGCTGGTCAGGGCGACCGGGACGCGGAAGCCGGCCTCCCGGACCGAGTCGGCGTCGGCGGCGACCAGGACGCCGTCTGCCAGGGCCTGGGCGCGGGTGTAGGCGTGGATGATCTCGCCTGGGTCGGTCAGGGGGACCGACCGCATGGCGTCGCCGCTGACGGTGTAGTCGTCGGTGACGGCGGCGTCGTGCAGAACCGAGTCGATGCGGGACAGCACGCTGTCGTGGCTCACCCGCCGTTCGCGCGGCGAGCCGGGGCGGTGCCGGACGGGCTGCTGTTCCTCCGGTGAGCTGTGGCCGTGGTCGGCCGGGGCGGGGCCGGTGGGCGACGGGGCGGCGTCCTCCTCGGTCACCATCGCCGCGTGCACCGCGAGCACCGTCCCTAGGGCCGCGACCCTCCCGGCGTTTCCGGCGGCCTGCGCCTCGGCCCGCTCCTGCTCGAACTCGTCCCGGATCTGCTCATGGCTGTAGCCCTGGGCGAGCTTGACGCGGACGGTCTTTCCTACGAGATCGACCGCCAGGGCGGGCAGATGACCGGGCAGGCGGTCACCGTCCGGCACACCGGATGCCCGCGCGTGCCGGGCGAGCGTGCGCGCCGCGCTGCGGTCCTGCGTGCTGGTCGGTCCGGCGGCCTGGTGCGCGTGGCGGGAGCCGGGCGCGGTGGTGGGGGCCGCGGGAACCTCGGCGGCCGGCTCGTCGTCCGCCGAGGTGGCGGGCTCCTCGGCGGTCAGGACGTAGAACCGGTTGGAGTGAACGTGAACCGTCCACTTATGCCCGGGGGTGTCCTCGGTGAGCCGGGCGCGCGGCGTGCTCTCCCACGCCTCGAAGGCGCGCGCCGGGTCGACCGGCACCATGTTGCCGCTGTCGGAGTCGTAGGCCTGGCAGGTGCGGGCTGCCGTGCGGATCTCCGCCACGCGCTTGGTCCAGTTCCGGCGGATCGTGGTCATGGTGCGTCCTCCTGTATCGAGTGGTGCCGGATGAGTTGCCGCTCAATCCGGTAGGGGGCCGGGCGCCGTGGTCGGCGCCCGGCAAGTTGGTCAGGCCTGGGCGGCCGAGTCGGCGGTGCGCAGGGCCCTCGCGGGTGGCGTCCAGCAGCGTCACGGAGATGCCGCCCGCCTCCAGGTCGGCGGCCGTCATGCGGCCTGCCGACAGGTCGCAGAGCAGGTTTCCCAGGCAGACCGACAGGGCGCCGAGTTCGTAGCGCAGGCCGTGCGGGGTGACCGTGCGTGCGCCCACCAGGAACCCGTGCCGGTCGTAGGGGGCGGCGTTCACCAGGTCGCGCACGGTCGTGTAGTCGTCGGAGGTGCACCCCCGGAAGCGGGTGGCGCGCAGGAAGGCCACCATGGCGCGGTCCATGCGGAAGGTTCCCGGCTTGGTGTGGTCGTCCTCGGCGGCGGCCTCGACCAGCCGTCCCAGGGGCTTGGTGGCGGTCCATCCGGAGTTCGCCGGGGTGGTGTCCTTGCCGTGCACCTCGGCGTTGCGGACGTGTGCGTACCTGCTGTAGACGGTGCTGCCGCCCGGGCGGCGCTCCTCGTGTCCGGCCACCTTCTCGACCAGCCAGACCGGCTCCGAGCCGGGCCGGTAGGCGGTGAAGTCCTCCCGGTCGAAGACCAGCGTTCCGGCGGTGATGTCGTGTCCGTAGGCGCCCGTGTGCGGTTCCCTGTCTGCTCGTTGCGTGTCGGTCGGCGGCCGGTGAGTTGCCGCTCGCCTGCAAAATCAATAATACACCCTCAGGGGTTGATCAATCCCCTTTTCAGAACAGGGTGTCCCCGCCGCCGTCGCCGAACCCGGCCGACTGCGCGGCTGCGGGTGTGACGCTGGTGGTCTCGGCCGTCGGCCTGGGTGGGCGGCTGGCTGAGGCTTCCCGCTCCGCGCGCCCGGCCTGCTCGGCCTGGGCCTCCAACTCGTCCTCGTCGCGGTTGTGCACCACGATTTCGACGGCCGGTGAGGCGTCGCGCCACTGGTCGCGGTACTCGTCCGTGGGGATGCCGGGGTTGGGGCGCAGCTTGATCCCGGTCTCGCGGTGGAAACGCTCGTACGCGGGCGAGTCCTGCGAGACGAACCCGGTCTCGATGCGGAACGGGGCGGATTCCCTCGGGATGATGAACGCCCCCCGCCGGGCCAGGGTTTCAGCGACCGCGATCACGTGGAACTCGAACAGCGGTCCCCGGTACCCGGGGGCGTTGAAGCTGCGCTTGATCCGCCCGAACGGGGGGTTGCTGATCGCGCAGTCGAAGGAACCGAGGTTCATGCCCGGCACGTCGAGCACATCGGCGCAGATCCACTGGGCCTCCGGCAGGATGCGCCGCCCTACCTTCACGTACTCCGGGTTCTTCTCCACGCACACGATCTCGCGCGGCGCCAGACGCTCCCAGCGCCGGTTCCAGTAGTCGCGGGCGTGCCAGGCCAGGCGTCCGATGCCCGCGCACAGGTCGATGATCCGGTCACCCGGAACCACGTGGTGGAGTTCGCCGGCGAGCTCGGCCGGTGTGAAGAACGCGCCGTCCAGGGTGCGGCCCATGTTCGCGGACTCGTGGAAGTGGTCGAGAACGAATTCCCGCTCCTCCTCGGTCAAGTCCCGTTCCAGGTCAACCAGTTCGCACGCTCGGTTGTGCTGCTTGGTCTGCTCCTTGCTGAGCTTTCCGGCCATGGCATGCCGCCTTTCGCGGTGGTGTGGGGGAGCGGTCCTGACGCGGTTGTCCGGACCGCTCCAGGGCGGTCGTGAGTTCGGTGGGGAGCGATGGCTACGGCGGCCGCGCTGCGCGCCAGCAGGAGGCGTTCGTCAGGTGTCGGTCGGCGGCTGGAAGCTGCTGCAACGGCCCCACCCGCGCGCGGGGTCGTGCTCCGTCTCGTACCAACCGCACGTCCCGCACCGTGGCCCCCATGCCTGGGGCGGGGCGGTGGGTTCGGCGATGTACACGTCTGCGGACTTCCAGGGGAAGCCTCGCGGGGCGAACCTCACGGACTCGTCCGGCATGAGCAGTGCCCAGCCGTCCGGCCAGTCGATCGGGCCAGGGCGCGTGGCTTCGGCAACTGCCTCACGGACGGCTGCTTGCGTCCAGACCTGCGGAAGGCGGCCGTGTCCGGTGACCCGGTACGCGTCGGCCGTGATGTACCGCTCCGGGTGGGTGATGATGATGCCGGAGTCGCGATCCGGCGTGAATGTGATCGCTGAATGCCCGTTGGTCTGGCGGTAGATGATCGTTTCGTCGTCTGTGATGGTGGCCTGGCTGGACAGCCAGAATTTGAGTGATCCGCCGAGGAATGCGCGTACCGCGTCGCCGCTGAGGTGAGGCCGACCGTATCCGGGGGCCTCCCGCACGGGGATGCCGGTGTCGTCGTGGTGGATGGTCTGCGTATAGCGCGCGTACATCCGCGCATCGCGGACCACGATGCGCGGACGGGGCGCGCCGTCGTACCACTGCGGCAGCGGCACAGTCTCCAGTTCTGTACCCGGCAGCGGACTGCCGGGCTGGATCCATCCCGCTTCCTTGCCCGCTCGGCACATGGCGGGCGCGTCACGCACCCACGCGAGGAATTCACCGAAACCGCCGGCATAGCGGCCGTTGCGCTCGGACACCTCTCCCCAGTAGCTGGAGCCGTACCAGACGCACCGGGCGGTGAGTTCAGCGACCGTGGTCGGCGTCGGGAATGCACCGGTCAGGGTGATCGTGCGTACGGGGGCATCTTCCATGATGCCCTGGGAGGTGACGGTTACGTCCCACCCGTTCGCCGTCGCTGCCTCGACCAGCGTGCGCGCCCGCGTGGGCAGCTCGGCGGCGGACGGTGCGGCGGGACGGGCCGCGGGGGTGTCGCCGGTCGGCTCGACCCTGGGGCCGGCTCCGCCGTCCGTCTCCCACGCCTCGACGGTGCCTGGGTCGGTGACGGCGGCGCCCGGGTCCGGGCGATCGCCGGTGAGCTGAGAGGGGAGGTGTGTGGACATGGGGGCTCCGCTCGGTGGGCCGGGCGCCTGGGGCGCCCGGCCGGTCGGGTGTCGGTTCAGGCGGTGGGGGTCGGCTCGGGCTGCGCCGTGGTGACGGTCAGGTTCTCGGCGCGCAGGTCGGCGGCGACCGCGTCCATGAACCCGGTGTCGGCCTGCTGGTCACGGCTGCCGGGGGCGTACCAGTACTGGTTCTTGCGGTGCCACTTGAAGCCGTGGCGCTTGAGGACCTCGGCGGCGCCGTCGCCCAGACGCGTACCGGTGACCGTCGTCCCGTCCTCGTCCGTGTGCTGGAGCGCGAGTCCCTCCGCGCCCTCGTCGCCCTGCTCGCGGGCGTTCGCCGGACGGGTGGCCTGGGCGGCGGCCTGCTCCTTGGCGGCGGCCCAGCGCTGGGGAAGGACAACATCACTGGCGATCTGCCACATCTGCTGCGGGGCCCAGTTCTCCTGGATGACGTGGCCATCGACGACGCAGGCGGCGAGCATGCCGCTGGCGGGGGGCTCGGCGCCGTCGTGGGCCTCGGACCACAGGACGGCGGCGGCCTTCAGAGCTTCGTCGGAGACGTCCCGGTGAGTGTTGATGCCGTCGACCAGCGGCTTACCGGTGACCTTCCGGCCCTTGACGGTGACGGTGACCGTGTTGTCCGTGGACTCGTAGCGGTCCTCCATGCCGTTGAACTGCGCGCCCTGCATGGGGCGGGTGTGCTCCTCGACGTCGGCCGTGGAGGGGCCGTCGGCCCAGTAGACGGAGATCCACGCGGAGGCGGTGCCGGTGCCCTTGCGCACGCTGAACTTCACGCCGGGGAACGCCTTCTTCAGGCGGTTACGGAGCTCGGCGGCCACGTCCTTGGTGTCGATGTAGTCCATGCCCTGTCCTTCTGCTGCGAGTTGGGTTGATGGCGGGTGAGTTGCCGCTCACCCGCAGAATCAATAATACGCTCTCACTGGGGAGGGTTCAACGCTTCGTCCGCATCAGTCGGCGAACCCGGTGACGGGGCGGGCTCCGGGGTGATGTCGCGCGGGTCGGCTGGGATCGCCTCGCCCGCCAGGGCGGCCCGCATCTGCTCGGCCGACATGCGCCCGCTCACCTCGTTGTAGGGGAGCGTGTGCGTGCTGCCCTTGTGGCGGGTCTCAGCCGTTGCCGCGCGGGTGACCACGCGGCATCCGTCGACGGCGCCGACGGTGCCGCCGTCGAACGCGGCGTGGATGTGTGGCACGGTCGCCGTCTTGGCGTTGACCCGGGTCACCTCGTACCAGGACCCCCGCCACTGCACGAAATCACCCTTGATGAAGTCGGCCCGACCCCACACCTTGAAGCCGCGCCGCTCCGCCTCCTTGATGGTCTCTGCCCAGTACGTCAGTTCTTCGTCGTACTCGGCCAGACGGCGCGTCAGCTCCTCCCGGCGCGCCTCGGACGGTTCGCGTCGCCACACATCAGCCTTACGGCCCTTGTCGTCAACGCCGTCACGCTCCCGCAGAACGCCGCGCCGCTCCGCCTCCAGTTTCTCGATACGGCGCAGCGTGCGCCCCGGGTTCTTCCGGTACCGCTCGTACGCCTCGGCTGCCGCCGTGCGGGATGCCCAGTAACCGGCCCGTTCGCCCTCGGCGATGCTCTTGCTCATCGCGTTGTGCATGCGCTCCTGGTCCCGGCGGGCGCGCCCTTCCGAATGGTGTCCCACCAGGATCGGCTGTCCCATCCAGAACCGTTCGCCGATCCGGTCCGAGGTATCCCGCGCCGACTGCGACGATGCCGCCGCCCGTCCGGCCCGGTCCGCGTACCGCTCCGCCCGGTCCTCGGCCGCGTCCACGCGGGCGGCCTCCCGCTCGGCAAACGACATGCCCTCTTCGATCACCACAGCGCACGACAGGCCGAGTGCGCGCACCGCGTGCGCAGCCCGGTTGATCTTCCATCGGTCGGCGCCCTTGTAGCGGCTGCCACGGATGAAGATCCCCGGGGTACGCCGGTAGGTCCAGCCCAGCGGGCGCAACGCTTCCCACACGCCGTCACCCTTGGCGGAGCCCTCAACGGTGGTGCCGTCTTCGTGGGTGTGCCGGATGACGATGTCGGCTGCCTCGGCCTCCTCCTCCGCTTCCACGATGTCCCCGGGCAGGGTGAGCGCGCGCAGTGCCGCCGGTGAGTGTCCCATGATCCTTGCGGCGCACTCGGCGCACTCGGCGCAGCGCGGAGCGCAGCCGGGCACGTCCCACAGCAGCACCCCGAACCCGCCACATGTGTTTGCCGCCGCGCAGTCACCGCGCCCGGCAGGCTTCGCCCAGTCGATCGGCATAACCGCCACAGCCGCCGCGGCGGGGGCCGGTGTGTCGACGTCCGGCACCGTGCCGCCCTCTGCATCCCACACGTCCGCCCCGGACGGGTCGGACACCACGTCAGCCGCCCGCGCGGACACCGCGTAACGGGTGGCCGGCGGTGGGAGCTCTCCGCCATCATCCCGCGCGAGCGCTCCGCCCTCGCTCTCCCATCCGTCCATGCCGCCGGGGTCGCTCACACCCTCGGGGGCAGGCGCCGAGCTGCTCAGCGCGACCCGTGCGAGCGTGCCCGGCTCCGCCGCATGCTGCACCGTCGCCAACATTGAGGGATCTTGGTGCTTGCCCGACCGGTCCACCCGGACCGGCGCCGACCACAACGGCGTGCGCTTGCCCGTCACCCGCCGACCGGTAACCCACACCGCCGAACGGTCCTCACGGAACACCCCGCCGTCCCACACCGCGAGCAACTCATAGGCGAGCGGCTCACCGTCCTTGACCGCGACACCGGCGACGCGCACCGCCACCATGCCCCCGTCAGTGCTGCGCTGCATGGCCACCGTCCAACCGTTGGCCATGGCCGTTTCCGCAAACGACACGGCAGCCATGGGCAGCCACACCCCGGGCGCCGTCTCACTCTCCGCCACGACGTCCCCCGCCGTGTCCCACGTGGCGAGCGTCTGGCTATCCAGGGGCGAGCCCTCCGCCGGAACCTTCGGAGCCTTCCACGGCTTGACGTCCAGCCCCTTGACCGAGGCGGACGCCTGGCCCTTCTCGACTCCGGCCGTACGTCCGTGCGTCTTCTTCGACGGGAGGTCACGGCCGATCAGCGCGCGGCCTTCATCTCGCGCGGCCACGGCATCGGCCAACAGGTCGACGAATGCCCGACGCTGCTCGTTCGCTTCCCCGTGCCTCACGTCCGGGTTCACGTCGACGTCTGCGGGAAGCTCGAACATCACCGCCGTACCGCCGTCGGCGGACACCCACGCCCCGCGGCCGGCCGGAACATCCCCGGACACGGCACGCGCCAGGAACGCACGCGCTGACTTCGACCGGTGCCCCGGTTCCGCCGCCTCCGCCTCCAGGCCGGACAGCTCACGCTCACACCGCCGGACCGCATCCCGCGCATTCATCCGCCGCGTATCCGCCGCCCACGACGCCTCGCGGGCACGCTCCGACCACCCGCCGGACGTCTCGTAATGCACCACCACTCGCTCACCCAGCACACCAGCCGACCGGCGTACTTCCTGGTGCAGGTCGTGCGCATCCCGCCGCCACGCCGCGCAGGTCTCCGCGTGCTCCTCCGCCACCGTCAGCCGCTGACGCGCCACGGTCAGCGCACGGCGCGCACGCTCCGTCAGCCATGCCCGCGACACTCGCACCGTGCCCTCATACGGGCCACGGAACGCCACCGGGAACACTCCACCCGCGTTGCCGTGGCAGATCACCGGCAGCACCTCAACCGCGCCCCCGTCGGTCTCCCACCCGTCCACCCTGCCGGGGTCCGACACGACGTCGGGCAATACCGCCGGACGCTCCACCACGACCGGCGCACCCTCGGCCGGACCGGCGTCCGCCGCTACCTCGGGCGCCTCCTCCGAGTTCTCTTTTGACGCGTCCGCCTCCGCGCGCTGGTCAGCCGCGGGGGCGGCTTCACCGGCTGGAACCTCGGCCTCCTCTGCCGGTCGCTCCCATCCCGGGCGGGTGATCCGCAGCAGGAACGCCGACGCTTCCGGCCGCACCCGCCCAGCAACCGCGCGCGGTTCCGGCGCACGCTCCGCGCACGCCTGGGCCGACGGCACGTCAAGCCCGAACCAGCGCACGACGGCGAGAGAGTCACGCGCTTCCCAACGGGCCGTGTCGACGTCGCCCCGCCCGTACGCGGACTCTGCGCCCTCTGCGCACTCTTCGACCTCACGGACCGCACCCCGGGCGCTGTCGTACTGCTCATCCGTCAGCCCGTCCCAATCGATGCGCTGAGCGAACGCACGGACCGTGTCCAGTGCAGCGCGCGTCATGCCGACCGACACGGCCGTTTGCGTGTTTTCCTCCGCCCTCTCCGCCGCCCGCTCCGCATGGATGTCGTACACGCGCGCCGTCTCGGCTGTCGCCCGTAGCACTGACGCGGGACGCTCGGCGATCACGTACGCGATTGCGGCCCCCGTGACCTCACCCCACGTACCGCGCACGTCCCCTGTCGGAAGGGTCACGGTGTGTCCGCCGCCCGACTGGAAATGGAAGCGGAACGGGAACCGCTCACCGCACACGGACAGTTCCGAGAGCAGGTCGGAGCGCCGGAACTCACCCTCGTAGCGGTCGCCCAGCGACCGCGCTTGCATGGCTTCCGGCCACTCCTCCGCCGCCCTACGCGCGCGCTCGACTTCCGCCACGGACGGCGCCTTACGGGCACGCTTCCGGGGGGCCGAAGTCTCCGCCGCGGTCTTGGCCGGAACGGGCGCCGGAGCGTCCGCCCGGTCCGGCGCGGTCGGCTGTGTGCGGGCGGTGGGGGCCTCGGCGGCCACCAGGTCGCCGACGGCGCGCCATGCGATGCCTTCGGCGGTCTGCTGGCCGTTGCGGGTGAGGGTGGCGCCGTCCCAGCGGTGCCCCCGGGCGGTGAGTCGCCATACGCAGCGCAGGACGGTTTCACCGGCTTCCTGGCGGGCGGTGAGCACCAGGGCGCAGTGTCCGGGCTGCGTCTGGACGGTGGCGGTCCATCCGGCCTCCTCGGCCTGGGCGGTGAGGCGGGCCAGGTTGCGGGGGAGCTCGGCGGTCGGGGCGGTGGGTGCCGGCGCTTCGGCAGGGGTCGGGGCCGGCTCCTGGGCTCGGGTGCGCGAGCTGCTTGCGGGGTGTGTGGTCCTGGTCATGTCGGGTCACTCCTGGTCGGGTTGGTGCCGGGTGAGTTGCCGCTCACACCGGGAGGCAGGGCAGGGGGAGGCAGGGGCGTTCCCGCCGGGACCGGTCGGGTGACCGGCCCCGGCGGGGTGGTGCTTAGTTGCGGCGGTTCGGGGGCCGGTTGTCCCTCGGCGCGGTGTGGCTGGCGCTCGCGCCGTGCGTCGGGGCCTGGTCCGGGCGGGGCACCCGCTCGGCCTGCCGGTACTCAACGCCCGGTTCCGGGGCCACCGGCGCACCGGTCTCGGTGTCGACGGTGTACGCCTCCCGGATCTCCTGAGCGGTGAGCGGTCGAAGCCAGAAGTTCCGGACCCTCCAGCCGCGTACGAACTCCGACCCGTCGGGGCTGAAGGTGCGCACGACCAGTCCACCGGTGCCGCACCCGACCATGGCTGCCGCGATCACTGCGCAGACGCGCATGGATGCGGCCTCGTTGATGATCAGGGCGTCACCGATCACCGTGAGCTCCTGGCCTTCGGTGAGGTCACCGTGCGGCGTGCTGGCGCTGGCCACCATGTGGTGCGTCCCGTCGCCAAGAACGGCGTTCAGGAGCGACAGGTATGCGTCGGCGGAGCGGTCGAGCAGCGCGTGCGCCGTGTCGGCGGCGGTGCGCGTCGCCTCGTCCGTCCCGTCCTCGCTGACGGGGTCGGGCGTCCACCGCATCGCGTCAATGCTGAGATCCTCGCCCGGGTCGACGTTCTGCCCTTCGAGGCTCTGCCGTACGTGGTCTTGGTACTCGCTCATCGTTCCCCTGCCTTGGGTTGTCGAGTTGGTGGCAGGTGAGTTGCCGCTCACCCGCAGAATCAATAATACACTCTCACGGGGGGTGATCGTCAACCCTCAATCACCCCCCGGACCTGGTGAGTTACGGCGACTCCACCGGCGTCACGCTCGTACGAAAGAACGGGTTGCGGCTGAGGCTGAACGTGACGCGCTTGGTCTCGCCGGTGCTCTCGCGCTTGCCGTAGACCTCGACGTCTGTCAACTCACCTTCGTCATACGTCACTTGCAACACGGTGCCTTCCCAGACCTCGGGCCACGGGGCGGGCCGGTTCGCGGTCCTCGGGCGGGCGTGGGCGGCCAGACTCCGGGTGGGGTTGCGCTCGATGCGTACCCGCTGCCCTCGGCTGATCGGTCCTGTGGTGGTCATGCTGTCCCCTCTCTGGCGGCTGTGGCTCCGGGAGGGTGGGGCGACCGGCGGTCGCCCCACCCTGGGCGCGTCACTGGGTCCGGGCTGCCCGCTGCTCCTCGGCGGCCGTCAACAGCTCGTTGACCCCGTGGCGGGCGTGGTCGGCCCGTACGCGCGCGGCCACCTCGTCGGCGGACGGCAGTCCGAACCCTCCGTCACTGGCGAACATGTCGTACGCCTCGCGCCACCCGCGTACCTGGCACTCGACAGCCGCGCGGGACGCGCACGCGATCGTCAGGCCTCCGACGGTGACGGACATTGCGCCGATTCCGTCGGGGCTTACAGCCGCGCTGCGGGCCCGGATTTTGGCGCGACGAGGCGCGTCGTCCAGGATCACAAAGGAATTGATGGTCAATTCGGGCTCGCGCAATTCTCCCGCGTCGACCTGCTCGGGAAAGATCCTGTCGAGCATTGCGGCGGCCTCGCACCAGCCTTCCCACCAAACGCGCGCGCCGGTAGGGTGCCGGAATTCGATGATTGCCGTGGGGATCTTCAGAAGGGGAATGAGCGTCAGACCGATGGATGCGTCGGTCTCGTGCTCTCCGGCAAGGTGGATCGTGAGTCGGCTTACCGCGTCAACGGTTTCCGCTTCCGTGTTCAAGGGGGCTCCTCGTGTTGGTGATTGAGACTGAGTCAGGTTGCCGTCTGACTTCAAAATCAATAATACACTCTCCGGGCTGGGGAGGCACCCGAAACGCCGAACCTTGCGACATCTCTTGCGACATCTCTTGCGGCTACTCCTGCGCCTTCTCTTGCGACATCTCTTGCGCGAGCCTCTCGGGGAGGGGCGACGTGTCCGCAGGTCAACCAAGGGTTCCGCGCGTGGTCGGGGGTCTGACATCCCCTCTGCTGCCACTTTTCCCGTGCCGGTTGAAGGATGAGTGAGGAATGGGTGCTGGGGGGGGGCGGGTGGGGTGGGGGGCTTCGGGGATTGGGGGCGGCCTGGTGTTGGTTGCGCGTCGGCTGGCGCCGTCGCGCCGTGCCGTGCTGCGGGCCCGGTGGACGGGCAAGGGGGGTGGGGGAGGGGGGAGCAGGGGCCCGGAGGGCTCCTCTCCCGTCCTCTACTCGTCGTCCAGCTCCCTGCCCTCCGTCCGTCTGTCTCTCTCCTCCACCCCGACGAGGGACACCCGGGCCGTTCTGCCGGAGGCAGCCTAACCCCCCACCCCTCGACCCCCGTCCCCTTGAACGGGCGATCGGGCCCCGGAGGGGCCCGTATTGCCTTTCCCTCGTATTCCGTGATTTACTTTTCCCACGGAATACAATTCAAGTCCTCTCGGTTTGAAGGGGATCGGAGATTCCCCCCGAACCTCACCCCGGGAAACGACGGATGACCAACCGTCAACCCAATCCCCAACTCAAACCCGAACTCTCCACCCCCACACTCAAAATCAGCACCCAAATTTGTGCCGGAGGCACAAACCCTCTCCGCGCTTTTCGTGCCGGAGGCACGCAGGGTTATGGAATGGCCGGAGGCCAATTCCACAACCCACCGCCGGAGGCGGGCAATTCGCGCGGGGACGCGCGAAACGAGCGTAGCGAGTATTCGGCTGCCGGAGGCAGAGCGAAGCGG
>NZ_JBVIGA010000045.1:0-41437 GCF_055571035.1 Streptomyces malachitofuscus
ATCGGTCATGCGCAGGCCGCCGCGGGTGTGGCGGGTGTGATCAAGATGGTGCAGGCGATGCGGCACGGGGTGCTGCCGAAGACGCTGCACGTGGATGAGCCGTCGCCGAAGGTGGACTGGTCGGCGGGTGCGGTGGAGCTGTTGACCGAGGCCCGTGACTGGCCGCAGCTCCCCGGCCGTCCGCGCCGGGCGGCCGTCTCCTCCTTCGGACTGAGCGGCACGAACGCGCATGTGATTCTGGAGGCCGCCGAGGAGGAGGCCGCCCCGGAGCCGACGGCCGCGAACGGGCCCGTCCCCCTGCTGCTGTCGGGGCGGACGTCGGAAGCCGTGCACGCTCAGGCGGAGCGGCTCGCCGGACATCTGGAAGGGCATGGCGAGCTGGGTCTGGCGGATGTGGCGTTCTCGTTGGCGACGGCGCGTGCGCACTTGGAGCGTCGTGCGGTGGTCGTGGCGGGTTCGGTGGAGGAGGCGCGCGAACGCCTCGCGTCCGTCGACCCGCAGCCGGTGGTCGCGGGTGATCTCGCCGTGCTGTTCACGGGTCAGGGTGCGCAGCGGGTCGGGATGGGGCGTGAGCTGTATGCGGCGTTCCCGGTGTTCGCGGAGGCTTTCGACGAGGTGTGCGCGGCCGTGGACCGGCCCCTGGGCCGTTCGCTGAAGGACCTGGTCTTCGGCGACGACGCGGCGCTGCTCGACGAGACGCGTTATGCGCAGCCGGCTTTGTTCGCTGTTGAGGTGGCGTTGTTCCGGTTGGTGGAGTCGTGGGGTGTGCGCGCGGATGTGGTGGCCGGTCATTCGATCGGTGAGGTGGCGGCCGCGTTCGTGGCGGGTGTGTGGTCGTTGGAGGATGCGGCTGCTCTGGTGGTGGCGCGGGGTCGTCTGATGCAGGCGTTGCCGTCGGGCGGGGTGATGGTGGCGGTCGAGGCGTCGGAGGACGAGGTGGCGCCGCTGCTGGTCGGGGGCGCGGGCATCGCGGCGGTGAACGGCGCGACGTCCGTGGTCCTCTCCGGCGCCGAGGCGGCTGTCGAGGAGGTCGTGGGCCGTTTGGAGGGGCGTCGGGTACGACGTCTGCGGGTCTCGCACGCTTTCCACTCCTCGTTGATGGACCCGATGCTGGACGACTTCCGGCAGATCGTCTCCGGCCTCACCTTCAACACCCCCACGATCGCCGTGGTGTCGAACCTGACGGGTGCGGTCGCGGAGCCGGAGCGGTTGTGCGATCCGGAGTACTGGGTCGAGCACGTGCGTGGCACGGTCCGTTTCCACGACGGTGTGCAGACCCTCCGCGAGCACAAGGTCGGTACGTTCCTCGAACTGGGCCCTGATGGTGTCCTGTCCGGGATGATCGCGGAGGACTGTGTGCCGTCCTTGCGTCGTGACGTGCCGGAGGACCGGGCGCTGATGGGCATGCTGGGGCACCTGCACACACGCGGTGTCACGGTCGACTGGGAGCAGGTGTTCTCCGGGACCGGTGCCCACCGCACCGCTCTGCCCACCTACGCCTTCCAACACCAGCGCTACTGGATCGAGGGCGACGCCCCGGTCGCTGCTGAGACGGCGACCGCTTCCGACCCGGCCGACAGGGCGTTCTGGGACATCGTGGACAGCGGCGACGCCGACTCGCTGGCCCGCTCCCTCCAGGTCGACGTCACGGCACTGGACGGTGTGCTGCCCGCCCTGTCCTCGTGGCGCCGACGACACAGGGACCAGGCCGTGCTGGACGGCTGGCAGTACCGGATCGAATGGCAGCCGGTGACGGACCGGCTGGTGCCCGGCGCGACCGGCGCCGAGGGCACGTGGCTGGTGCTGGCGCCCGCCGAGCACACCGGCGTGCCGGCGGAGGCACTGGACGCCGCGCTCACCGCGCACGGCGGCCGCGTCGTACGGGTGGACGTGGACGGCGAGGACCGCAAGGGCCTGGCCGAACTCCTTCGCGCCGGACTCTTGCGGGCGGGCCTCGACCCGGCGGCAGCGGCCCTGGCCGGTGTGGCGTCCCTGCTGGCGCTGGACGAGCGGCCGGACACCGAACACCCGACGCTGTCGCGCGGCACGGCGGCCACCGTCACCCTCGTGCAGGCACTCGACGACCTCGGCGTCACCGCCCCGCTGTGGTGCCTGACCTCCGGAGCCGTCGCCGTCCGGGAGGACGGGGAGGTACGGAGCGCCGACCAGCCCATGATCTGGGGGCTCGGCACCGTACTGGCCCTCGACCACCCCAGGTCCTGGGGCGGACTCGTCGACGTGACGGCCGAGCCGGACACGACGGCCCTGGCCCGGCTGGTCGCCGTGCTCTGCGGGGAGCACGGCGAGGATCAGGTGGCGATCCGTCCGGCGGGCGCGTACGCCCGCCGGATGGTCCGCGCCGCGCCCTTCACCGAGACCGCCTCCCGGCGCGCCTCCGCCGACGCCGGGACCGCCGATGCCACCGGTGCCGGTGCCGGCGAGGCCGAAACCGGCGGCACGACCACTCCGGCCCCGACCGCGTCCGCCACGACGGCCCCGACTCCGGCCCCGGCCCCGGCCCCCGCCCCGGCCCCGACCGAGTCCGGCGAGGGCGCGGCCGCCTCCGCCGACGGCTGGACGCCGTGCGGCACGGTGCTCGTCACCGGCGGTACCGGCGGCATCGGCGCACACGTGGCGCGCTGGGCCGCGGGACGGGGCGCCGAGCACCTGCTGCTGCTCAGCCGCCGCGGCAGGGCGGCGGACGGAGCGGACGCGCTGGAGGCCGAACTGACCGCCCTGGGCGCCCGGGTCACCGTCGCGGCCTGCGACGTCACCGACCGAGCCGCGCTCGCCGAGGTGATCGACGCGGTCCCGTCCGATCTGCCCGTCTCCGCCGTCTTCCACGCGGCCGGCACCGCACAGGAGCCGCGGCGACTGCCGGACAGCACCGTCGCGGAGTTCGCCGAAGTGGGCCGGGCGAAGATCGCCGGCGCCGTGCACCTCGACGAACTGTTCGCGGAGCACCCGCTGGACGCCTTCGTGGTGTTCTCCTCCGGAGCCGCCGTCTGGGGCGGCGCCGGACAGAGCGGCTACGCCGCCGCCAACGCCCACGTGGAGGGCCTCGCCCGCCGCAGGCGCGCCCAGGGCCGGGCGGCGACCGCGGTGGCCTGGGGCGCCTGGGCCGGCGGCGGCATGGTCGACGACGCCGTCGCCGCAGAGTTCGCCGAGGTCGGCGTCGAGCTGATGCGACCCGAACTCGCCGTACGGGCACTGGAACAGGCGATGGCGCGGGACGAGGGACACCTCGTCGTCGCGGGCATCGACTGGTCGCGGTTCGTACCGGCCTACACCGCCGCCCGGCAGCGCCCGCTGCTGCGGGAACTGCCCGAGGCCGCCCCCGCCCGGACCACCGGCACCGTCGACGACGCGCAGGCGGGCGACGGGGACGGGGCACTGCGGACGTTGCTGCTGCCCCTGCCCCCGCAGGAGCGGATGACCGCGCTGACCGATCTCGTGCTGAAGGAGGCCGGACAGATCCTCGGGCACTCCACCGGACCGGCCGTGATCGAGGACGGCGTCGCCTTCCTCGACATCGGTTTCGACTCCCTGACCGGCCTCGAACTGCGCAACCGGCTCCATCGGATCTCCGGACTCGACCTGCCCCAGGGCCTCATCTTCGACGCCCCCACCGCGGGCATGATCGCCGAGCTGATGCTGGAGGCGCTCGAACCCGAACTCGCCGTCACGCCGGAGACCGTCGCCGACGAGATCGGCAGGCTGGAATCGGCGCTGGCCCCGGCGCTGCACGACGACACCTCGCGTGAGCGGGCCGTGACGCACCTGCGTGAACTGCTGGCCAAGTGGGACCACACCGAGAAGGGAAAGTAAGCAGATGTTCGAGGTCGAGACCTACTTGCGCCGGCTGGGACTCCAGGAGGCGCCCGCGCCCGACGCCGAGACGCTCCGCCTCCTGCACAAGAGGCACCTGATGTCGCTGGCCTACGACAGCAGCCACTTCATCAAGAGCTTCACCGGCTTCCGCAACGTCGTCGACATCGACGTCGACGCCACGTTCCGCGCGATCGTCGTCGAGGGCGCGGGCGGCGTGTGCCACGACCTGAGCGGGCTGTTCCGCAGGCTGCTGACCGAACTCGGTTACGACGTGTCGATCCTGGCCGCGTCCCAGCGCTGGCCCGACGGGCAGTTCGGACCCGACTTCGAGCACACCTTCAACTGCGTGCGGCTGGACGGGGAGACCTGGCTGGTGGACGTGGGTTTCGCCGGGCCCTCGTACCTGGAGCCGCTGCGGATGACCGAGGAGGTGCAGCACCAGTACGGCTGCTCCTACCGGCTCACGCCGGACGGCAGCCACCACGTGCTGGAACGGAAGGCCGCGGCCGGCGACTGGCGGTCGGTGTACCGCTTCGAGCTCACGCCCCGGTCGGTCTCCGACTGGGACAGCCCGCAGGACACCGCCTCCGAGGAGATCGTCAAGAACTCCCTCTTCGCCGGGACCGCCCTGCGCGGCCGTGCCACCGACCGCGGACAGCTCGTCCTCACCGGCCGGCGGCTGCTGACGGTCGAGAACGGCCACGAGTCGGTCCGCACGCTCATCGACAAGGCCGAGTTCGAGGGCACGGTGAAGGACATCCTCGCCGGCACGGGCAACGGCTGAGACGGGACCGGACGGAGAACGGACATGACAGTGGAGACACTGACGGCCGGCGCCGGCCCGGAGACCGACACGGACGTGGCCGTCGTCGGCTACGGTCCCGTCGGGCAGTTACTGGCGATCCTGCTGGCCCGGCGCGGCTGGCGGGTCACCGTCGTGGAACGCTACGCCCAGCCGTACCCCATGCCGCGGGCGGTCGGTTTCGACGACGAGGCCGCCCGCAACCTGGCGGCCGTCGGCATCGGGGCCTTCCTCGACACGTTCGGGGAGAACTCCCGCGACTACGCCTGGCGCAACGCCGAAGGCGAGACCCTGCTGCAGTTGGAGAGCGCCGTGGACGGCCACTGCGGCTGGCCGCAGGCGACGGCCATGTACCAGCCGGGCCTGGAGGCCGCCCTCATCGAACGGGGCACCGACTTCCCCCACCTGCGTGTCGTGCGCGGCCAGGAGGTCGTCGAACTCGACGACCGCGGCGACCTGGTCGAGGTGATCTCCGAGGACGCCGACGAGGAGGAGCACACCTTCACCGCGCGGTACGTCGTCGGATGCGACGGAGCCAACAGCTTCGTCCGGGAGTCCATGGAGAGCCCCCTCACCGACCTCGGCTTCTTCTACGACTGGCTGATCTGCGACGTCGTACTGAACGAGCCGCGCGACTTCCGCCCCAACAACCTCCAGATCTGCGACCCCCGGCGGCCGCGGACCGCCGTGTCGGCGGGCCCCGGGCACCGCCGCTTCGAGTTCATGAGGCTGCCCGGCGAGAACATCGAGGAACTGCGGCGCGAGGAAACGCACTGGCGCATGCTGGAGATGTTCGACGTGCGGCCGGACAACGCGACGCTCGACCGGCACGCCGTGTACACCTTCCAGGCCCGCTGGGCGGAGGAGTGGCGCAAGGGCCGGCTGCTGATCGCGGGCGACGCCGCACACCTCATGCCGCCCTTCGCCGGGCAGGGCATGTGCTCGGGCTTCCGTGACGTGGCCAACCTGTCGTGGAAGCTGGACCTGGTCCTGCGCTCCCGCGCCGACGCGTCCCTGCTCGACACCTACACCGTCGAGCGCCGGGCCCACGTCCGGAACGCCGTCACCACGTCCGTGAAACTGGGCAAGGTCATCTGCGTGACCGACCCCGCGGCCGCCGCCGACCGGGACGCGATCATGCTCGCCGCCCGCGACCGCGAGGGCGCCGCGGCCCTGCCGATGTCGACCGCGATCCCCCTCGACGACGGACTGCTCCGCCGCACCGGGGACGGCACGCCGGCGGCCCCCGCCGGCACCCTCTTCCCGCAGGCCCGGGTGGCCGGCGCCGAGGGGGAGGGCCTGTTCGACGAGATCGTCGGCCTGGGCTTCGTCCTGCTCGCCGCCGAGGACCCCGCGACGTCGCTGGACGCCCGGCGGCGGGCCTTCCTCGACGGCATCGGCACCCGCTTCGCCCACATCCTGCCCGCCGGCACGGACCCGGCCGGAGCCGGTCCCGGCGCCGTGGCCGACACCGAGGACCGCTACCTGCCGTATCTCGCCGCATGCGGGGCGACGGCGGTGCTGGTGCGCCCCGACTTCACCGTCTTCGGCGCGGCCCACGGGCCCGAGGACCTGCGCGACCTCGTCGACGGACTCGCCCGCCGGCTGGGGACACCGGTCCCGGCCGACGCCGGCTGACCCGCGCCGTCTCCAAGCCCCCGGAAAACCACGTCCCCCCAGAAACCCCCTGCAGCACCACTAGATAGGACCATGCCCATGGGTGCCCGCGAAGACATGTACGGCCTGTTCACCAGCGTGAACGAGATCAATCTGACCGACGACCAGACGGGTCAGAGTGCCAAGGAGGGCATGCACAAGAAGAACATCTCCACCAGCTACGACCTCCAGGCCCGGATGTCCAAGAAGGGCATCCTGTGGAACTGGGGCTACCACGACGAGCAGAACGCCAAGGAGATCACCGCCCGCATACCCGGCTTCCTCGACTACGACACCGACGGCTACTCCGAGGAGCTGTACTTCGCCGCGCTGCGGGAGGTGCCGTTCGACCTCGACGACTACGCCGACAAGTTCGTCCTGGAGGTCGGCTGCGGACTGGGCGAGGGCCTGAACTTCCTCTCCCGCATCGTCGACGCCGAGCGCATGGTCGGCCTCGACCTGTCGGACGAGGCCGTCAAGCGCGCCAACGCCTCCCTCGGCCGCGCCGGACTGAGCTACGTCCAGGGCGACGCGGAGAACCTGCCGTTCGAGGACGGCGAGGTGGACGTCCTCGTGAACATCGAGAGCGCCCACAACTACCCGAGCCTGGAGAAGTTCCTGGAGGAGGTGTCCAGGGTGCTCAAGCCGGGCGGCTACTTCACGCACGTCGACCTCTACACCACCCGGCGTCACGCCTTCCTGAAGGAGCTCCAGGACAAGGAGCTCGGTCTGGAGTGGGTGCTCGACCGCGACATCTCGGCCCAGGTGCGGGCCGCGATCCACGGACGGCTCTCCCCCGGGGGCTCCTTCCACAAGGCGCTGCGCGAGCAGCGGGTCGGCGTGATCCAGCGGCACATGGCCAAGCGGGTCGGCCCGGAGGCCGTGGGCGGCTCCTTCGCCGGCTACACCGACAGCGGCTCCACCAAGCTGCTGAAGCGGATGGGCGTACTGCCGTCGCAGTTCATGCCGCCGGTCGACAGCTACCGCCTCTACGTGGCCAAGAAGATCTGACCCGGCACCGGCCGAACCGTCCGCAGCGGGTGAGGCCCGTACCCGTCGCCCGTCGCAGTCCAGCCGAGGAAGCCGAAACCGATGACGACAGAAGCCACCCTGCCCCCGGCGCCCATCAGCGGGAACACCCGTCTGTACGCCGTCCTGGGCGACCCGGTCGCACAGGTCCGGTCTCCCGGGCTGCTCAACCCGGTCTTCGCGGAGCTGGGCATCGACGCGGTGCTGGTGCCCGTGCACGTGCAGGCCGCGGACCTCGCGTCCGTGGTCCGCGGCCTGCAAGGGGTGGGCAACCTCGACGGCCTGTTCGCCACCGTGCCGCACAAGGCGGCCGTCGCCGCTCTGGCCGACCGCCGCAGCCGCGCGGTGGAGATCGCCGGAAGCGCGAACGCCCTGCGGCGCGAGCCCGACGGGACCTGGCTCGCCGAGAACTTCGACGGCTCGGGGTTCGTGGCGGGCCTGGCCGGGGCCGGCCACGAACCGCGGGGCAGGCGGGTGTCGATGGCCGGCGCGGGAGGTGCGGGCAGCGCCATCGCGGCGGCACTGCTCACCGCGGGCGCGGCGCACCTGTCGGTGTGCGACCCCGACACCTCCCGGCTGGCCGAGCTCGTCGACCGGCTGGCCCGGCACTGGCCGGGGCGGGTCGCCGCGGTGACCGAACTTCCGCTGCACGAGACCGATATCGCCGTCAACGCCACCCCGCTGGGCCTGCGCGCCGAGGACCCGCTGCCGTTCGCGCCCGCCGCCCTGCCGCCGGGCGGCGTCGTGGCGGACATCATCATGCAGCCGAAGGAGACCCCCCTCCTGAAGGAGGCGGCGGCACGGGGCCACCGGGTGCACCACGGGCTGCACATGCTCACCGGCCAGATGGACTCCTACCGCGCGTTCTTCGGACTCGGTGTCCCCCGGACCACCGGCTGACCGGCCGACGCGGGGCGGAACAGGCACGGAGCCGGCACGGAACGGGAACGGGACGCCGTTCTCCGTCCCGCCGGAACGGGCCGAAAACAGCCATGACCGGTGCGGTAAAACCTCGTTCGGTAGAGGAGAGAATATTTCTCGGATAATCTGCCGATCATGCAGAAAAGGCCGTCGGGGCATTGTTCCGAACGGCTTCCCTCTCATTCCCTCCAACAATTCACCAAGGAATTCCCTTATGACTCTCGCTCTCGACGCCGCGGCGCAGGACCTCCTCTTCCGCGAGGCCCGCACGGCCAACACGTTCACCGACGAGCCGGTGACCGACGAGCAGGTCCGAGCCATCTACGACCTGATCAAGTACGCCCCCACCTCGATGAACCAGCAGCCGCTCCGCGTTGTCCTGGTCCGTTCGCAGGAAGGCCGCAAGCGCCTGGTCCAGCACCTCGCGGAAGGCAACAACAAGAAGGCCGAGGCGGCCCCGCTGGTCGCGATCCTCGCCGCGGACAACGAGTTCCACGAGGAGCTCCCGGAGCAGTTGCCGCATTTCCCCCAGGCCAAGGACCTCATGTTCTCGGACCGTGCCGTGCGAGAGCAGTCCGCGCAATTCAACGCCGCCCTGCAGGTGGGCTATTTCATTCTCGGCGTCCGCGCCGCGGGTCTGGCCGCCGGCCCCATGACCGGCTTCGACGCCGACGGCCTCAACAAGGAGTTCTTCGCCGACGGCGAGCACTCGGTCCTCGCCGTGGTCAACATGGGCAAGCCGGGCGAGAACGCCTGGTTCGACCGCTCCCCCCGCCTCACCTACGACCAGGTGGTCACGACGGTCTGAACAGCGTGCCCGTGCGTCGGCAGGACCGGGTGAGCCGGATGTGAGAAGGGCGGTGCGGGACCCCGTGGACGGGGTTCCGCACCGCCCTTCGGCGTGGCTCGGCAGACGTCCCTGTGGTGCGTCCAGGTGGTGGAGGCGGCGGGATGTATGGGGGACGGACACCCGTGGAAACTCGGTTTCCGCCGGTGTCAGCCGGATGCCCGCGCTTCTCGACGGTCCGGCGTATTCTGGAGGCATTGGCGGTCAGACACGGTCTGACCAGGCAATACGCGGTCCATCTGACGCGAGGCCAGTGGCGCCCCCGGCAGGACTCGAACCTGCGGCCAAGCGCTTAGAAGGCGCCTGCTCTATCCACTGAGCTACGGGGGCCGGTGTGATGGCCTGGCGTCAAGGTGCCCTGGTCGGGCGCGTCCCTGACGTTGCCGGAGACAAGGATAGGGCTCCCGCATCCTTGTCCCTGCCGCCTCGCCTCCGTGACTCCATGTGGAGGTTCGGTGAAGCGGTCCTGATAATCGCAGGCAGGTACGAATCGTGCACTGCTTTTGGCCTCTGGCGCATCGGGTGTTGTCCACTCGTTATGCCTGGACCGCCCCTGCGCCTCAGTCGTCCCTTCCATCCGTTGTGTCCTGTCGGCACGCAGACATGCTCATATGCTTCAGAATTCCCCTAAAATTGGGCATTCTTCGCATGTGGTGACCTTGGACGTACGGCCTCAGCTGCTCGACGCACTCTCCGCCCTGCGCGACCGTGTCGCCGCCGCACGCTTCCCGCTGCCCCTGGCGGGGGCCGCACGCGCGCGTGCCAACCGCGACGAGCTGCTCGCACAGCTCGACGACTATCTGGTGCCCCGGCTGAGAGATCCCGAAGCGCCCCTGCTGGCCGTCGTGGGAGGCTCCACCGGGGCCGGGAAGTCCACCCTGGTGAACTCCCTGGTCGGCAGGCGCGTCAGCGAGGCGGGCGTGCTGCGGCCGACGACACGGACGCCGGTGCTCGTCTGCCATCCGGAGGACCACCACTGGTTCAGCGGGATGCGGGTGCTGCCCGACCTCACGCGCGTGTGGGTGCCCCACCACCAGGACCCGGCGGACGACCTGCTCCTCCCCGGCGAGAACCCCGCCCGGGTGCTCCGCGTCGAGAGCGCCGACACCCTGCCGCCCGGCCTCGCCCTCCTGGACGCGCCCGACATCGACTCCCTGGTGTCCGACAACCGGGTCCTCGCCGCCGAACTCATCAGCGCCGCCGACATCTGGGTCATGGTCACCACCGCCGCCCGCTACGCCGACGCCGTCCCCTGGCACATGCTGCGCACCGCCAAGGAGTACGACGTCAGCCTGGTCACCGTCCTGGACCGGGTGCCCCACCAGGTCGTCTCCGAGGTGTCCCGGCAGTACGGCGCCCTCCTCACCAAGGCCGGACTCGGCCACGTGCCCCGCTTCACCGTGCCCGAGCTGCCCGAGTCGGCCTGGGGCGGCGGCCTGCTGCCCGCCACCGCCGTGGCGGCGCTGCGGACCTGGCTCGTCCACCAGACGCTGGACCCCGCCGCGCGCCAGCACGTCATGGCCCGCACCGCGTACGGCGTCCTCGACTCCCTCAACGCCCGCCTCCCCGAACTCGCCGGGGCCGCCGCCGCCCAGTACGCCGCCGCGCTGCGGCTCACCGCGGCGATCGAGGGCGCGTACGACAGCGAGCACTCGCGCGTACGGGGCCGGCTCCAGGCCGGGGCCGTGCTCGCCGGGGACGCCCTCAAGCGGTGGCACGCCTTCCCCCTCGACTGCACCCCGGGCGAACTCCTCGACACGCTGGTGGAGAGCCTCAGCGCGCTACTGCTGTGCGCCGTGGCCGCCGCCGACGAGCGCGTCGAGGACGCCTGGCGGCGCGAACCCGCGGCGGACGCCCCCGAGCTCACCGCCCGCGCCGCCGCCCCGGAGAGCGCCGAACACCGTATCGGGCTGGCCGTACGGCGCTGGCGGCGCGAACTCGAGGAGTACGCCGAGGACGAGGTGCGCGAGCTGGACCGCGGCCTGGCGCCCGACCCCGAGATGGTCGCCGCGCTGGTGGCCACGGTGCTCCTGGGCGGCCGCCGCGCCCGGACCGCCGGGGAGGGACTCGCCGAGCGGATCGGTGCGCACGGCGCGCTGCGCCTGAGGGACCGCGGCGGACGGCTGCTCGTCGACCACGTGGACCGGGTCATGCACGCCGAGCGCGAACGCCGGCTCGCCCCGCTCGACGCGCTCGAGGTGCACGCGGAACCCCAGCCCGAACTCATCGCCGCGTTGTCCGTACTGCAGAAGGAGAGGTGACCGGTGACCGCCGTCACTGACCAGGACCACACCGAGCACCCGGAGCAACCGCAGCACCCGGAGCACCCCGAGCACCACGAACGCTCCGGTCGTGACGCCGAGGGCGCTCCCCGCGCGGATGCCCAAGGCCCCTGGGACGACGGGCTCATCGCGCGGCGGGTCAACGGGAGCGCGGGGGAGGAGCAGCACCGGGTGACGGAACCCCGCTCGTCCGTACCGCAGAAGGTGACGCCCCTGACGTACGGCCCGCAGCTGGGGTCGCGGCTCGACGCGCTGCGCGAACTGGTGGGCCTGTCCCGCACCCGGCTCGACAACCGCACCCTCGCCCAGGCGGGCCGGGTCCTCGACGAGGCCGCCGCGCGACGCGCCCTGTCCGGACAGCACACCGTCGTCGCCATCGCGGGCGCCACCGGCAGTGGCAAGTCCCAGCTGTTCAACGCACTGGCCGGCGTGCCCATCTCCGAGACCGGCGTACGGCGGCCGACCACCGCCGCGCCCATCGCGTGCAGCTGGAGCGACGGCGCCGCGAGCCTCATCGAACGCCTCGGCATCCCGCCCCGGCTCAGGCGGCGTCCCCTCCAGGCGACGGCGGACGCGGACGACCGGCTGCGCGGGCTCGTCCTGGTCGACCTGCCCGACCACGACTCGGCGGCCGTGCAGCACCGCGAGCAGGTGGACCGCGTACTGGGGCTGGTCGACGCCGTCATCTGGGTCGTCGACCCCGAGAAGTACGCCGACGCCATGCTGCACGAGCGCTATCTGCGGCCCATGGCGGCCCACGCGGAGGTCATGTTCGTCGTGCTCAACCAGACCGACCGGCTGCCCGGGGAGGCCGCCGAACAGGTCCTGGACGACCTGCGGCGGCTGCTCGACGAGGACGGCATCGTCCTCGGCGAGTACGGCGAACCCGGCACGGCCGTGCTGGCCCTGTCCGCGCTCACCGGTGACGGAGTCGGCGAACTGCGGGAGGCGCTCGGCCGGTTCGTCTCCGAACGCGGTGCCCCGGCCCGCCGGATCTCCGCGGACCTGGACATCGCGGCGGCCCGGCTGTGGCCCGTGTACGCCACCCGCCGCCGCACCGGACTGAGCGAGGAGGCGCGCGAGGAGTTCTCCGACCGGCTCGCGGACGCGGTGGGCGCCACGGCGGCAGGCGAGGCGGCCGAGCGCGCGTGGCTGCGCAACGCCAACCGCGCGTGCGGCACGCCCTGGCTGCGGCTGTGGCGGTGGTGCCAGGAGCGGAGCGAACCGAACACCGGCAGGGTCGCCCTGCGCGGGCAGCCCGACGAGGAGGCCACCGCGCGGCAGCGCGTGGAGCAGGCGGTGCGCACGGTGGCCGACCGGGCGTCGGCCGGACTGCCGGCGCCGTGGGCGCGGGCCGTGCGGGAAGCCGCCGTACGCGGTTCGCAGGGGCTGCCGGAGGCCCTGGACGAACTGGCCGTCCGCGCGGGGCTGCCCCCGGGGAGACCGCCGCGGCCCGCCTGGTGGCCGGTGGCCGTGCTCGCCCAGGTCTCGATGACCGTCCTTCAGTTCATGGGCGGCCTCTGGCTGCTGGGGCAGATCATCGGTATCACGGCGCCGAACCTCGGGGTGCCGGTGCTGCTGATGGTGATCGGCATCGTGGGCGGGCCGCTCGTCGAGTGGAGCTGCCGCATGGCCGCCCGGGGGCCGGCCCGGCGGTACGGCCTGGAGGCGGAGAGACGGTTGCGGGAAGCCGCCTCCGGGTGCGGGCGGGCCCGCGTGCTGGATCCGGTGGCGGCGGAGTTGCTGCGCTACCGCGAGGTACGGGAGCAGTACGGGCGGGTGGTCGGGGTGGGGACCGGAGGCAGCTGACCCGGCCCGTAGCCCTCTCCCGGATGGCGGAACCCCGATGCGGGTGGCCGATCCCTCGTTCGGGTGGCGGAGTTCTCCACAGGCCGGGGAAGGTCCACAGCGCTCGGCGGGTCCGGTCCGGCGGCGGGAGTCTGGCTCCACGGCGATCGCGGGACGGCCTGAGGTCGCCGCGCCAGACGGAAGCCGTACGGGACGGTCCCGTACGCGTGTCCGCCCGGCGCCGGCGCGGACGCCGGCGGGCCCGGGCGAGGGAGGGAAAGCAATGAACGAGACGATGGTGTGCGTGGTGGGGAACGTGGCCACCCGGCCGGTGTACCGGGAGACCGCCACCGGCCCCGCGGCGAGGTTCCGGGTCGCGGTCACCGCCCGGTACCGGGACCGGGAGAAGAACACCTGGGCGGACGGGCACACCAACTTCTTCACGGTGTGGGCCAACCGGCAGCTCGCCACCAACGCCGCGGCATCCCTGTCGGTGGGCGACCCGGTCGTCGTCCAGGGCCGGCTGAAGGTGCGCACGGAGACCCGGGAGGGGCAGCCCGGCTGGATGTCGGCGGACATCGACGCGGTGGCGATCGGCCACGACCTGGCCCGCGGCACGACCGCCTTCCGCCGCGCCCAGCGACCGGACCAGACGGCCGCCGCGGCGGAACGCCCTGAACCCAACTGGGAGACGCCGCCCGACAGTTCGCCGCAGACGGATGACACAGCGTCACAACGACCGCCGGAGCCCGCCGCCGTGACATGACGTCAGCGGACGGCGACTCGGCGCCACCACCGGCCGAACTGAGGCTTATCGGCGGATGCGTACCGAACCATCCCGGGTGGATTTGTCGATAAGCCCTGCTCGCGGGAGCTCGGGCGATAACGATTCCGATTCGGATCACTCCTCCGATGCGATCATCGGCAAGCGCTGTCCGCCGTCTCCTTAGGATGCCGGGACGGCTCCCGGGACCCTCGGGGCCGGAGATTCTGCTGGTGGGACCGTCCCCCCGCTCAACGGGTCCTGCTCGGAAGGGAATTCGGTGTCTGTTTCGTTCTCCGCGTGGTCCGCGCGCGGACGTGGGTCGGCCCGCCTCGCGGCGGGAACGCTGGTGTCCGGACTGGTCGCCACCACCGTGCTGGCCGGTGCCGCAACGGCCGCCGCCGACGGCGACGGCGGAACGGCGCCCGGGCACACCGGACGCAGCGGAGCCGCGGCGACCATAGCCGGACTCAAGACGTACGGCGCGGCCGTCATACACGGCGCCGACGGGGACCAGCAGCTGTCGGCGGGGCTGTTCGAGATGTCCGTCGAGGGCGGCGGCATGCTCCAGACGTACTGCGTCGACATCCACACGCCCACGCAGAAGGACGCCAAGTACCACGAGACCGCCTGGAGCGGGACCTCGCTGGGCACCAACGAGGACGCCGGCCGCATCCGCTGGATCCTGCAGCACTCCTACCCCCAGGTGAACAACCTGGCGGAGCTCGCGAAGAAGGCGGGTGTCCGCGGCCAGCTCACCGAACAGGACGCCGCGGCCGGCACCCAGGTGGCCATCTGGCGCCACTCCGACGACGTGGCCGTGGACGCCGTCGACCCCCAGGCCGAGCAGCTCGCCGACTACCTGGAGAAGAACGCCCGCAACCAGGCGGAGCCGAAGGCCTCGCTGGCCCTGGACCCGCCGGCGGTCTCCGGCCGCCCGGGCGAGCGGATCGGCCCGGTGACGGTACGCACGGACGCGCGCAGCGTGACGCTCGTCCCGCCCGCGGACGCCACGACCGGCGGCGTGCGCATCGTGAACAAGGACGGCGAGCCCGTCACCACCGCCACCAACGGCAGCAAGATCTTCTTCGAGGTGCCGGAGGACGCGGCAGCGGCCACCGCCGAACTGACCGCGCAGGCCTCGACCACGGTGCCCGTCGGCCGTGCCTTCGTCTCCGACACCCGGAGCCAGACGCAGATCCTCGCCGGGTCCAGCGAGTCCACCGTCTCGGCGACGGCGACCGCCACCTGGGCACTGGAAGGCGCGATACCCGCGCTGTCCGCCCGTGAGAACTGCGCCAAGGGCGGTGTGGACCTCACCGTCACCAACCAGGACGACGAGCCCTTCACCTTCGAACTGGGAGGCGTGGAGCAGACCGTCGCGGGCGGCGCGTCCCGCACGGTGACGGTTCCGCTGAGCGAGGACCAGCCCTACGACTTCACGGTCAAGGGACCGCACGGCTTCGAACAGCGGTTCACCGGCATGCTCGACTGCCTGACCAAGACCGCCGAGACGGGCACGACCGCCCAGACCCTTACCGCCCCGACCCCCCTGGGCGGCACCCCCACCGACACCAACCTCGCCGAGACCGGGTCCTCCGACGCCACCCCGTGGATCGCCGGCACCGCCATCGCCCTGGTCGTCCTCGGCGGCGCGGGCCTGGTCATCGCCCGCCGCCGCCAGACCCCGTCCGACGACTGAGGCACCACCGCTACCCGGTGCGCCGACATCCGGGGGCGCTTGGCGCGATCTCGGCGCCCCCGGTCCGGATCTCGCTGTTGACCTGGCCTCGACGTCCCTCATAAGTTCTCGAGTAATGGTCCAGACCAGTTCTCTCGGGTGCCCGGATTCACCCGTCGGTCCGTACAGCGGGAGCCTGGCCCTGCCGGAACGGGGTGTCGATGGCTGAAGCGCGACCCGTGCCCGCTCCCACCGCCGTCACCGAGCCGGGCATCTTCTCGCGCCCGTACGCGACCGCCACGACGACGTTCGCCGTGGTGATGTTCCTGACCGGGTTCGCCGCGCTGGCCGTGGTGCCCACCCTGCCGACGGCGGCCCGGGACCTCGACGGAGTGTCCCTGTTCCCGCTGGTGGCAGGCTGTTTCGTGGCCGCCAGCCTTTTGGGCGGTGTGCTCGGCGGGCACTGGGCGGACCGGTCGGGGGCGCGCCGTCCGCTGGCCCTCGGCATGGCCCTGTCCGTCCTGACGCTGCTGGTGTCGGCCTCCAGCGGGTCGATCTGGCAGCTCGCGGCCGGCCGGTTCGTGGACGGCCTGGCCGCCGGGATGGTCGCGGTGTCCGTGACCACCGCGATCGGCCAGTCCTACCCCGAGCGGCTGCGGCCCAGGATGCTCGCACTGATGAGCGCCAGCTGGGTGATCCCGTCGCTGGTCGGGCCGCCGTTGGCCGGTGCGGTCGCCGAAGGGTGGTCCTGGCGGGCGGTGTTCTACGGCCTGGCCGTCCTGACCGTCCTGCCCGCGATCGCGCTGGTGCTCGTGCTCCGTCGGCCCGCGGCGGACGACGGCACCGGTCCCGCCGACCTGCCGCCGGCCGAGGAACGCGCCGCCCGTCCGCCCCTGTTCGTGGCGGCGATGCTCAGCCTCGGTGCGGCGCTCGGCCAGTACGGAGTGTCGGAGTGGGACGTGCACCACTTGGCGTTCGTCGCCGTCGGCGTCGTCCTGCTCGTGGTGTTCGCCCCCCGCCTGCTGCCGGCCGGCACCTGGCGGAGCGCGCGTGGGCTGCCGACGACGGTGCTGCTGCGCGGCCTCACCTCGGGCACGTACTTCACCGTCGAGGCCCTGGTGCCGCTGATGTTGATCACGGAGCGGGAGGTCGCGGCGGTGACGGTCGGCGTGGCGTTCACCGCGTCCGCGGTGCTGTGGGCTGGTGCCTCCTGGGTGCAGGGCAAGGCGCTCCAGCACGTCGCCCGGCACCGCCTCGTCACCGTCGGGGCGCTCGTCATGGCCGCTTCCGTCGCGGTCGCGGTCGCGGGAAGCCTCCACAGCGTGCACCCGCTGGTCGCGGCGGCCTCCATGCCGCTGGCCGCCGTCGGAATGGGCCTGCTCGACCCGTGCGTCACCGTGCTGTCCCTCAAGCACAGCGCCCCCCACCGGCAGGGCCACACCACCAGCGCCCTGCAGACCAACATGAACCTCGGCCAGGTCGTCGTCCTGGCGCTGGCCTCCGCCGTCCTCAACGCCTGCCTGGCCGCGGGCGCCGACCCGCTCGGCGGCTACGCGGCAGCCTTCGCGCTCCTCCTCGCCCCACCCCTCCTCGTCGCAGCCCTGGCCGTCCGCGCCAGAGCCGCCTGATCACGCCCCGGCCCGATTCACAGGCCCTGGCATTCGCGCGGCGCGGTGTGTGGAGAGGGTTGCACCTTCCGTAGCGGCATGTGGTCCCGTGGACCACGTGCCGATGCCGCGAGGAGAGGTCCCTGCTCATGCCTTCGTCTTTCCTGCCACCCCGTCAGGTCAAGATCGGTGACGCGGCGGCCTTCGTCGGCAGCACGCCACGGGCGATTCGCCACTACCACGAGATCGGCCTGCTCCCCGAGCCCGAGCGGGGCGGCGATGGCCGCCGGCGCTACGGGTACGAGGACATGATCCGCTTGCTGTGGATTCGCAGGATGGCCGACGCCGGGATCGCCCTGGACGACATCCGTGACGCCTTCACCACCGGCACGGCTTCCGACGGCGCGGACAGCGGAGAAGGTATCGCGGGCATCCTGGAGCGGTTGGAGGAAAGGCTCGCCGAGCAGGAGGCGGAATTGCGGCGGCAACGGACCGCCGTGCGGCGGATGCGGGCCGAAGGCAGCCGGATGGGCCTGCTCTCCGGCTTCGTCACCGAACGCCTCAAGAGCCTGCCCGAGGGCTCCCTGCGTCAGGCGGACCTGGACAGTCTGCTGGTCACCGAGCGGATCTTCGGCCCGCTCGGCGCGGCCGCCCAGGCCACCCGCTTCGTCGTCCTGGCCACGCATCCCGCGCTGCGGGAGCGATCCGACCGCATCGACGAGGCCGAGGAGGCACTCGACGACAGTGTCGCCGTCGACGATCCACGGGTGGCTCAAGTGGCCGCCGAGCGGCACGCCTTCGAAAGCGCCCTGCAGGCCGCCATCGAGGAGTCCGGCCTGGACGAGGACGACGACGCCCTCTTCGACGCCTGGGACACGTTGCACCCAGACACCGCCGATGACGGCGAGGGCGGCACCGACTCCATGAGCGTGCTCGAAGCCACCGGCAAGATGCCCTACGACCTCTCCCCGGCCCGCCTGCGCTGCATGGAACTGGCGGAGAAACTGTCCGCCCAGGACCCCCCCGCTGCCGGGTGAGAACGCCCGAGGGCACAGGGTGCCCACCGACAGTGACGGGCGACCTACCGTGGCTGTCCGGGAAAGGGCAGGTCGGAGGGTGTGTGGCAGACGCGTTTCCGCCCAGGGGTGGCGGTACGGCAAGATGGGGTGTATCTGCCCACTGCCTGTTTCAAGCTGCCGGACGGTTTCTCTTGGCTGAGTTCATTTACACCATGCGCAAGGCGCGTAAGGCGCACGGCGACAAGGTGATCCTCGACGACGTCACCCTGAGCTTCCTGCCGGGGGCGAAGATCGGTGTCGTCGGTCCGAACGGTGCCGGTAAGTCGACCGTTCTGAAGATCATGGCCGGGCTGGAGCAGCCGTCCAACGGTGACGCCTTCCTCACGCCCGGTTACACCGTGGGCATCCTGCTGCAGGAGCCCCCGCTGAACGAGGACAAGACCGTCCTGGAGAACGTCCAGGAGGGTGTCGCCGAGGTCAAGGGCAAGCTCGACCGGTTCAACGAGATCGCCGAGCAGATGGCGACCGAGTACACCGACGAGCTCATGGACGAGATGGGCAAGCTGCAGGAGCAGCTCGACCACGCCAACGCCTGGGACCTCGACGCGCAGCTCGAGCAGGCCATGGACGCCCTGGGCTGCCCGCCCGGCGACTGGCCGGTCGCCAACCTCTCCGGTGGCGAGAAGCGCCGCGTGGCGCTGTGCAAGCTGCTGCTCGAGGCCCCCGACCTGCTGCTGCTCGACGAGCCCACCAACCACCTCGACGCCGAGTCGGTGAACTGGCTGGAGCAGCACCTCGCCAAGTACGAGGGCACCGTCGTCGCCGTCACCCACGACCGGTACTTCCTGGACAACGTCGCCGGGTGGATCTGCGAGGTCGACCGCGGCCGGCTGCACGGCTACGAGGGCAACTACTCCAAGTACCTGGAGACCAAGGCCGCCCGTCTGAAGGTCGAGGGTCAGAAGGACGCCAAGCGGCAGAAGCGGCTCAAGGAAGAGCTCGAGTGGGTGCGGTCCAACGCCAAGGGGCGGCAGGCCAAGTCCAAGGCGCGTCTGGCCCGCTACGAGGAGATGGCCGCCGAGGCCGACAAGATGCGGAAGCTGGACTTCGAGGAGATCCAGATTCCGCCGGGCCCGCGGCTCGGCAACGTCGTCGTCGAGGTGAACAACCTCAGCAAGGCCTTCGGCGAGAAGGTGCTCATCGACGACCTCAGCTTCACGCTGCCGCGCAACGGCATCGTCGGCGTCATCGGCCCGAACGGCGCGGGCAAGACCACCCTGTTCAAGATGATCCAGGGGATGGAGGAGCCCGACTCCGGCTCCATCAAGGTCGGCGAGACCGTCAAGATCTCCTACGTCGACCAGAGCCGCGAGAACATCGACCCCAAGAAGAGCCTGTGGGCGGTCGTCTCCGACGAGCTTGACTACATCAACGTCGGTCAGGTCGAGATGCCGAGCCGCGCCTACGTCTCGGCCTTCGGGTTCAAGGGACCGGACCAGCAGAAGGCGGCCGGGGTGCTCTCCGGCGGTGAGCGCAACCGGCTGAACCTCGCGCTCACCCTCAAGCAGGGCGGCAACCTGCTGCTCCTCGACGAGCCGACCAACGACCTCGACGTCGAGACGCTCTCCAGCCTGGAGAACGCCCTGCTCGAGTTCCCGGGGTGCGCCGTGGTCGTCTCCCACGACCGGTGGTTCCTGGACCGCGTCGCCACGCACATCCTCGCCTACGAGGGCGAGTCCAAGTGGTTCTGGTTCGAGGGCAACTTCGAGTCGTACGAGAAGAACAAGATCGAGCGGCTCGGCCCGGACGCGGCGCGTCCGCACCGTGCCACCTACAAGAAGCTGACCCGGGGCTGATCTCTTGCGCCACATCTACCGCTGCCCGCTGCGCTGGGCGGACATGGACGCGTACGGCCACGTCAACAACGTGGTGTTCCTCCGCTACCTGGAGGAAGCACGTATCGACTTCCTGTTCCGCCCGGAGAAGGACTTCAAGCAGGGGTCCGTGGTGGCGCGCCACGAGATCGACTACAAGCGGCAGCTCGTCCACCGGCACACGCCCGTGGACATCGAGCTGTGGGTCACGGAGATCAGGGCGGCGTCCTTCACCCTCACCTACGAGGTGAAGGACGACGACCTCGTCTACGTCCGCGCGTCGACGGTGATAGTGCCGTTCGACTTCGAGGCCCAGCGTCCGCGCCGGCTCACCGGGGAGGAGCGCGCGTTCCTCCAGGAGTACACGGACGACGCCGCCGACGAGGAGAAGGAGGAGGCCGTCGCCGCATGACGGTGCTCCACCTCGCCGACGAGGGGGAGGCCGCGGATCTCGCGGCCTTCCTCTCCCGGCTGCTGCACTACGACCGTTCGGCCGCCGTCCGGCTGCAGGCGGCCGGCAAGGCGCTCGCCGTCTTCGGCCGGCCCCCGTCCTTCGAGGTGCTCGTCGTCCGCGCCGTACGGCTGGCGAAACCGTACGAGAACGGGCTCGACGTCACGCTGGACGTGACCGTCTCCGCGGGTGAACTGCTGGAATCGGTGGACGAGTCCGCCGCCACGGCGGCCGTGCCCGGGGCGGTGACCGGCCCGCCGTGGGCCGGGGTGCTGCCCCCGCGCGGCGGCTGGCGGGCCGAACCGGGGCTGCCGGCGGCCCAGGAGCTGCGGGGACTCGTCGCCGCGTCGGTCGCGGAGTTCCGTTCCCGTACGGAGGAACTGGCGCCCGAGCGGCGTACCCGCGCCGAACTCGACCGCATCGGGCGGGAGATCTGGTCCCGCACGGTCGCGGACACCGGCCTCCCGGTGCGGGCGGTGCACGCCGCGCAGTCGCTGGGGTTCCTGCGCGGCACCGAGCAGACGCTGCTCTCCTCGGGGTCCTGGCTCCGGCTGCGCACGCCCTACGGATCGGTCGCCGTACGCCGGGCGGGGCTCGGGGCACTCGGCATCAGCGTGCGCTGAGACGGCCCGCTCACCGCCCGTCCCTGTCGTCCGGGCGGACGGCGATGTGGTCGGGTTCCAGTTCCAGCGCGACGCGGTCACGCATCCTCAGTGCCTCCGTGTACTCGGCGGGAAGCTGGAGCCGTCCGGCGCGGTCGAGCATGGCGTACTCGCGGGCGACCACGGTCTCGTCGCCGGTGACGGCGTCCACCTCGCTGCGGCGCAGCACCTCGGTGGAGGTACGGCCGTCCCGGATGGCGACCGTGCGGCGGACCTCGCCCGCCACCGCCTGGTCGTGGGTGACGATCACGATGGTCGTGCCGAGCCGTTCGTTCGCGGTGCGGAACGCGGCGAAGATCTGCTCCGCGGTGTGGGAGTCGAGTTCGCCGGTGGGCTCGTCGGCGAGCAGCACCGACGGATCGTTGGCGAGGGCCACGGCGATGGCGACGCGCTGCTGCTGGCCGCCGGACATCTGATGCGGACGGCGGTCGCGGCAGTCGGCTGCCTCCAGCAGCTCCAGCAGTTCCAGGGCGCGTTCGGCACGGGCGCGGCGCGCGGCACGGGACCGTCCGCGGAAGCCGGAGAGCTGCATCGGCAGGGCGACGTTCTGGGCCGAGGTCAGATAGGGCAGCAGGTTGCGGGAGGTCTGCTGCCAGACGAAGCCGACCACCTCACGGCGGTAGGCGAGGCGGTCCTTCGCAGTCATCGTGAGCAGATCACGGCCGGCCACGCGCGCCGCGCCGGCCGTGGGGGTGTCCAGGCCCGCCAGGATGTTCATCAGGGTCGACTTGCCGCTGCCGGACGCGCCCACGAGCGCCATCAACTCGCCCTCCCGCACCAGGAGGTCGAGCCCCTGGAGCGCCTGCACCTCCACCCCGTCCGCGGTGAAGACGCGGACCAGGCGGTCGCAGGTGATGAGCGCGTCATGGCCGTAGGCCGGGCGGTCGCGGTCGGCGGCGACGCGGTCGGCCAGCTCGGCCAGGGTGGGATTCGAGGTCATCGGGCACCTCCTGGGTGGGAGTCGGTCGGTCGCGGCCGTGGGGGGCCGGCACGTGGTGGGGTCCTCGGGGCCGCCCGTCGTCGTACGGCCTCGCCGGCCACCCCCGGTTGGGACCGGCCGGGGGTGCTCGCCCCGGAGAGCGACCGGGGCGGCGGGTCGCCGCTGCAGTGCGGGGTCGCCGAGCGGGACGGCGGGACGGTGGGTACGCGCGGTTCCGTGTGAAGCCGTCCTGGGGACCGGCCGGGGCCGACGGCGAGGTGGTCCTCAGCGCCCTGGAGACACTGGACCCTGCGGCGAGCCGTCCCGGGCCTCGCGTCGTCCGGTCTCACCGGGCGTCCCCCACTCTCAGCTCCCGCACCGACCCCCGGCGCCCCGTCCACCACGCCTGCGCCACCGCGACCCCGACGGTCAGCACCACGACCGCCAGCGCCGGCACCAGCAGCGACACCGGATCGGTGCGCAGCGCCGCCTGCCCCGCCGACGACGCGGTGACGGGCAGGGCGAGGGCGGTCAGATCGATGCCGGGGGCGAGCAGCCGGATGGTGGCCCACGCGGTGAGGACCCCGCCCAGTGCCGCGAGCAGCGCCTGGGGGAGGGACTCGAGGACGAGGAGACGGCGTCCCTGGGCGCGGGTGAGGCCCATGGTGCGCAGCCGGGCGAGCAGCGCCGCCCGTTCGGGGGCCGCGCGCACCAGCGTCAGCAGCAGCGCGAACACGGCGTAGCCGGCGCCCGCCGCGACCGTCGCGGCGTAGACGCGCTCGGCGCCCGACTGCAGCGGCGAGTCGACGTAACCGGCGCGTTCCTCGGCGCGCAGCTGGACCGGTGTCCTGCCGCCCGTCGCCGCCCGCAGCGCGGCCCCGTCCGGGCGGTCGCCGGTCGCCAGCAGCAGGGTCGGGCGGGCGGACCGCTCGGAGAGCCCCGACCGGTCCACGACCAGGAACTCCTTGCCGACGACCGCGGGGGTCCGCTCGCGCACCAGCGCGATGCGTACGGTGACGGAAGTGCCGTCCTCCATGCGCACCGGGAAGGGCCGGGTGCCATGGCGGTCGGCGACCTCGGGCGAGGCCAGGGCGGGCAGGGGCTTCGACGCCCCGGACGCCTCCAGTTCCTTCCGGTCGAAGGCGCCGATCCCGGTGTGCCGGGCGAGGGCGGCGTAGCCGGCCGGGTCGACACCGGCCACCGGGACCGTCCCGGTGTCGTTGCCGGGCTGGGCGAACCTGGCGACGCTCAGCGCGGTGACCTCCCGTACGCCGGGAGCGCGGCGCACGCGGTCGGTCAGGCCGGACGGCAGGGGGAAGGGCGACTCGACGCGGGCGTCGGCGCCGACGGTGAGTACGGCCGCGCGGTCCCGGGCGTCGTCCACCCCGGTGAGCACGGACCCGCCGAAGGCGGCGGTGGTCAGCGCGGTCAGCAGCCCCAGCAGGGGCAGTACCGCGGAGCCGGAGGCGCGGCCCGCGCGGGCCAGCGACAGATGGCCGACCGCACCCCGCAGCCGCCTCGCCACCCGGGCCAGCGCGCGCAGGGGCAGCGGATAGAGCCGTACCAGCACGAAGGCGGCGATCGTCCCCACCAGCACCGGGGCCAGGGACACCAGGTGGTCACCGGAGGCCGTCGCCCCGTCCGACGTGCCGCGGGCGCGCAGCGCCACGACCGCGCCCACCGCCAGCGCGAGCAGGGTGACCTCGGCGACCGTGCGGCGCCGCGACGGGCGGGCCGAGACGACGTCCTCGCGGTCGCCGTGCACGCGTACGGACCGGTGCGCGGCGACGGCCCGCAGGGGCAGGGCCAGGCAGCCGAGGAGGGCGACGGCGCCCGCGGCGGCCACGGCGTGCTCCGGCCGGGCGCCGGGGAGCGCGAGCCGGGCGGCCGCCAGCCCGAGGGCAGCCGCGGGCACGGCGACCACCGCCGTCTCGGCGAGCAGCCGTCCGACGACCCCGCGCAGGGACCCGCCGCGGGCGCGCAGCAGCGTGAGCTCGGCGCGGCGCCGGTCCGCGGCCAGTGAGCCGGCCATGACCAGGACCACGGCGGCGACCGTACCCGTGCCGAAGGCGGCGACGGAGACCATCGGGCCGATGGCGGAGCGCAGCACGGTGTACTCGGTGAGCACGTCGTCCAGTTCGGTGCTCGCGTTGACGTCGGGCGAGGTGGCCGCGCGCACCCGCTGGAGGACCGGGCCGGACTCCAGGGACGCGACGGCGGACTTCAGAAGGGCCGCGTCGTAGCCGTGCAGGTCGGTGACGGCCGGGGCCAGCTGCCAGTAGCGCATGGGCTCCGCGGCGGTGCCGAGGAGCGCCGGGGCGGCGTCCGGCGGGAGCAGCACCCTGCCCAGCCAGTACTCCCGCAGATCCGGGTCGCCGGGCAGGACGGTCAGGCCCGGGGTACGCAGCAGGGGGTCGGTCGACCAGTACGCGCCGCGGGGCTCGCGCGGTTCGACGATGCCGGTGATCCGGATTCTGAGCGGTGCGCGCTCCACGCCGGGGATGTCCAGGACGGAACCCACCTCGATGTGCAGGTCCCGGGCCGTGTCGGCGGTGACGGCGCCCTCGATGCTCTCCGTCGCCGCGGTGACGGTGCCCGGGGCCTCGGGCAGCCGGCCCTCGCGCGGGCGGGAGTGGTCGCCGAGCCCGCCCTGCGCGACGAACGTGAGCCGTGTGGGCAGCCCGTCCGGCCGGGGCAGCCAGGGCTCGTCCATCACCTGTTCCTCGAAGGTGCGCACCCCGTGGGCGGACTGGTCCGGGTCGACGGCGAGGGACCGGGGAACCAGACCGAGGATCTCGGAGTGGTCCGCGCGCATGGCGTCCGCGCGTACGGCCGCCTCGCGTTCCTCCTGGGGCAGGCCGGAGCCGGGGCGCGGGTCGAACAACAGCATTGTGGTGCGGTCCGGTTCGGCCGACTGCAGGGCCTGGTGCAGGCCCGCGTCGCCGTACCGGTCGACGGCGCGCGGCAGCGCGGCGGCGAGGAACGCGGTCACCGCCACCAGCAGCGCCAGGCCCAGTGCGGCGCCGGGGGCGGACCGTATCCGGGTGCGCACCCAGGGGGCGGCCGTCCTCGGTCTCGGGGACCGCACGCTCACCTCACTCACCTCCCCGCTCCCGCAGCGAGGTCACCGGGTCCGGGCGGCGCACCGCCAGGACGGCCGTGACCAGCAGCGGCGCCGTGGCCACGGCGGCCAGCAGCACGGCCACCCGTCCGGCCGGCAGCTCCACCAGCACCTCGGGCACCGGCCGGGAGGCCTCCGAGGTCAGCATGACCAACGGGATCACGGCCCGTGCCAGCACCGCGCCGAGCAGCGCCCCCACCGCCAGCGCCAGACCGACCAGCACCCCGTGCTCGACGATCACCACCCGGGCCAGCCGCCGGCGTGACGCGCCCAGGGCACGCAGCACCGCGAACTCGGCGGACCGTTCGCGCAGCGCCCCGGCCGCGCTCACCGCGAACCCGACCGCCGCCAGCGCCGCCGCCGCGAAGGCCACCGCGGCGGACGCCGCCCCGGCCCCCGCGCCGAACGGGTCGTCGCGCAGCCGTTCGGCGATCTCGTCCCGCACCACCACCCGGGACGGCTCGACGTCGGGCCGGTCCCGCAGCGCCGAGGCCACCTCGGCCGACGCGCCCGGCGCGGTCCGCAGCCACCACTCGGTGGGCGTCACACTCTCGCCGCGGCGGTCCTGCAGCACCCGGTTGACCGACCGCAGATCCACCAGCAGGGCACCCCCGTCGTCCGTCTCCCCGGCCGGTACGGACGGCAGCTCCCGCACCGACCGGGTGATCCGCACCGGCACGGGGGAACCGTCGACCGTCACGTCCACGCGCTGCCCGGTGCGGGCGCCCGTCGATGCCAGATAGCGGTCGGTGGCCACGCCGGCGACCTCGGTCTTAGCGGGCTGCGACATCCGCAGCAGGACGGTGAGCGACGGGATCGTCCAGGAGTTGTCCTGCGGCACGTAGCCGGTGCCGTAGGTGAAGGCCGGCGGGGAGCCGGCGGTCAGCCGGGGGCGGGTCGGGGCGGTCCTCGCATCGGGGGACGACACCGGGTCGCCGCCGTCGATCCGCGAGGACAGGGTCCAGTCGGCGGAGCCGTCGGGCAGGGTCAGGGGCCGGGTCCGGCCACCGGTGTCCGTGGCGGTCAGCGAGGCCACGGTGAGGCGGTGGTTCTCGGCCCGCCCGACCGGCTGGGGCAGGGTGAGCCGCAGTCCGGTCAGCGTCAGCGCGCCCGGGGGCGCCTCGGCGACCGCGGACAGGTCGAGGGTGAGCGTGTGGCTGCGTCCGTCGGCGGGGAGCCGGCCGAAGGTGACCTTGTACGGCGTTCCGTAGTGGTCCGCCAGGGTGGCCCTGACCTCGACCGCCGTTCCCGCCTCCGCGCCCTTCATCCGGGCCGCCAGTGCCAGGCGCGCGGTGCCCGCCGGGACCCGCACCCCCGCCGTCGCGCCCTTGGGCGCCAGGCCGCCGAGGAGCGGGTCCCCGGGCCCGGAAGCCAGGTCGGGCCGCATGAGCACGGTGCCGGCCGCCTCCGTGGTGTCCAGCGCCAGCACGGTCGCCGTCCGGTTGCCGGACAGCGTCACCGACGTGCGGTAGGCCGGAGCGGCCGAGGTCACGCCGGGGACGGCCGCGTACGCCTGGGTGCTGCCCAGCTCGGCCTCCCCGGCGGCGAGCACCCGCACCGGCGCACCGGCCCGGAAGTCCGCCTGCTCGTCCTGCGAGCGCTCCCACGAGGACCCCTGGCCGATCGCCAGCATGCCCAGCGCCACGGCGAGCACCAGCAGCAGCACCGGACCGGCCCCGCGCATCGGGCGGCGGCTGAACTGCCAGCCCGCCAGTGCCCCCGGCAGCCCCCGGCCGCGGGCCGCCCACCGCTCGGCCAGCCGCGCCACCGGCGGCAGCAGCCGCAGCGTCAGCACCGTACCGGCGAGCAGCGCCAGCGCCGGGGTGACCACGAGCAGCGGATCGACGCCGAGGTCCTCGCCGGCGGCACCGGAGGACCGGCGGCTCAACCGCCAGTACGCCACACCGGCCACCACCAGCAGACCCACGTCCGCGCCCGCGCGCACCACGCCCGGCAGCGGCCTGGCCCGGCCGGCGGCGAAGGAGGAGAGGAGGGCCGGGACAGTGACGGCCAGCGCGCAGCCCAGCGCCACGCCCGCCGCCACCAGCCACACCGCGCCGCGTCCGGCGACCGCGCCGACGGAGGCGTCCAGGCGCAGCCCGATCCGGGACAGCGCGCCCTGGTCGGCGAGCAGCCGGGTGAGCGGTCCCGCGAGCAGGGGGGCACAGGCCGCCGCGGGCACGGCCAGCAGCAGCGCCTCCAGGGCGGCGAGCCGGGCCACCTGGGCGCGGGAGGCGCCGCGGGCCCGCAGCAGCAGGGTCTCGCCCGCGCGTTCCGTGCTCAGCAGCCGGGCCACCAGCAGCAGGGCGCAGGCGGCGAGGAGGGCGAGCTGGAGCGTGATGACCAGCAGGGTGGAGCGGGAGACGAGCAGGGAGCGCTCGATGCGGTCCAGTGCGGCGGGCAGCTCGCTCGTGGCGGTCGCCGTGCCGTTCAGTGCCCCGGCCTTGGGCAGGCCGGCGATGCCCTGGCGCACGGCCTGGCGCAGCGCGTCGATCCGCTCGGCCGTCATCGCCGAGAAGTCGGCCGAGGCCAGCCATCCCGAGGAGCCCGCGCTGACCTTGTCCCCGGCTCCGGTGAACAGGGCGGGGTGGGCGAGCAGGGGGCCGTACGTGGTGAAGTGTCCCTTGACGATCCCGCGGCCGTTCAGGTCGTCCAGCTGCCAGTAGGGCGCGGCGGTGTCCACGGGCCGGTACAGGCCGGTGATCCGGACCGTCGCGGGCGGTCCGTCGAGCCGGTCGTCCAGAGTGAGGCGGGCGCCCGGCTCCAGGTCGAGGACGCGGGCGGCGCTCTCCGGGAGGGCGGCCTCGATCTCCGCACCGGTGGCCTGTGCGGGCATCCGGCCCTCGGTGAGCCGCACCTGGGTGCGGTCCAGCGCGGCGAAGTGTGTGAGGTCGGGCTCGTCCGTCCGCGCGCGTTCGTCCCGGGGGCGGAGGGAGCCGGGGAGGGCGTACGGGCCGGAGCGGGTGAGGGTGCGCAGCGTCACCGGCAGTCCGTCGAAGGCCTTGCGGGTGCCTTCGCGTACGGCGTTGTCGGCGGCGGTGCGGCTCGCCGCCGGGACGGTCTCGGCCTTGACGACGATGGTGGTGTCGGCCGCGTCGCGGGGGGCCGCCAGGGCGTGGCGCAGCGAGGCGTCGCCGATGGTGGTGGAGTAGGCGGTGAGGGTGGCGAGGACGGCCGTGGTGAGGAGGACGGTGACGAGAGCGGCTGCGAGGAGGGGTTTGTGCGCTTGCGCGCGGGCGAGTGCGAATGTCGCCGAGTCCCCTGCGGATGGCACCGCAACCCCCCCTGGTTGTCCGGACCTCCGGGTGATGTTGTCAGAGGGGGTGGGGTGGGGGTAACCGGTTGGCGGGTGGGATTGATCGTATTGTGATCGAAAATCGGCGTCGGAGGACCGGAATGCGATCGGGGAGGGGCGGAGGGGCTCTTCGGCAGGGCTGTCGTCAGTCCGGGGAATTGATCATCGAAGCCGCCGCGTACGTCAGGTACTTCCACAGCGTCTGTTCGTGTTCCTGGGACAGGCCCAGGTCGTCCACGGCGTCGCGCATGTGCTTCAGCCACGCGTCGTGAGCCGCGCGGTCGACCTTGAAGGGGACGTGCCGCATCCGCAGGCGCGGGTGGCCGCGATTCTCGCTGTAGGTGGTCGGGCCGCCCCAGTACTGCATGAGGAAGAGCGCGAGCCGCTCCTCGGCCGGGCCCAGGTCCTCCTCGGGGTACATGGGCCGCAGCAGCGGATCGTCCTTCACTCCCTCGTAGAAACGGTGGACGAGCCGGCGGAAGGTCTCCTCCCCGCCGACCTGCTCGTAGAAGGTCTGCTCCTGCAGCGTGCCGCGCCGAATCTCTGTCACGCCGTCCATGGTCTCAGACAGCACGGCGTAGGACTCAAGGCCTCAGTACCGTGGAGGCATGGGCGGCCGGGACCCCGAGGCGGGTGAGCGTCTCGCCGCGGCGGCGCGGGCGGCGCTGGTGCGGGAGATCGGTGCGAGCGGGGCCTTCGACGCCGACCCGGTGTGGCGCGAGGCGTTCGCCGCCGTGCCACGCCATCTGTTCGTGCCGTACTACTACGTGGGTGTCGCCGGCGGGTACGAACGCCGGTGGGGCGAGCACCCCGACCCCGAAGCACGCGAGCGGTGGCTGCGCGGCGCCTACGAGGACACCCCGCTGGCGATCCGGCTGCGCGACGGCGAGCTGCTCTCCTCCAGCAGCCAGCCCTCCCTGATGGCGCTGATGCTGGCGGGGCTGGACGTCCGGGACGGGCAGCAGGTCCTGGAGATCGGCACCGGCAGCGGCTACAACGCCGCCCTGCTCGCCCACCGGCTCGGCGACGACGACCTGGTCACCACCGTCGATCTCGACCCGGAGATCACCGAGTCGGCCCGCCGGCACCTCGAGGCCGCCGGACACCGGCCGGCCGTGGTGACCGGTGACGGCGCGCGGGGAGTGCCCGCCCGCGCCCCCTACGATCGGATCATCGCGACCTGCGCCCTGCCCGCCGTTCCGCACGCCTGGCTCGACCAGTGCCGTCCGGGCGGCCGGATCCTCGCCCCGTTCGCCACCGGCCTGGTCGCGCTCACCGTGCGCGACCCCGGGCACGCGGAGGGCCGTTTCCTGCACACGCCCGCGTACTTCGTGCCGCTGCGGGGCGCGGGGCGGTCGTGGCGGGAACAGCCGGATCTGGAGGGGCTGCCGTCCGCGGCCAGGGGGAGCGATCTCTTCCGGTTCCTGCTGGCGCTGACCGCCGGCGCCCTCGGTCCCCGGCAGGCCTGTGAACTGTGGGAGAACGAGGGCAGGCCGCAGCGCGAACGCTACGGCCTGACCGTCGGCCCCGAGGGCGACCGCGCCTGGCTGGACGACCCCGAGGGGCCGCATGTCTGGCCGGTGCCCGCCGGGTAGGTACCGCTCAGCCCCGGCGGATGGTGATCGTCGTCCAGGCACCCACGTGGACGCGGTCGCCGTCCTGGAGGGGGACCGGGACGAACGGCTGGATCGGCTCGTCCGAGCCGTTGACCGTCGTGCCGTTCGTCGAGTTCTGGTCGACGACCGCCCAGGTGCCGTCCGGCTGCTGCACCAGCACCGCGTGCTGGTGCGAGACGCCCGGGTCCTCCGGCGGCGTGGACAGATCAATGTCGGGGACGTCGCCGGTGGAGTGGCGGCGGCGGCCGATCGTGATCTGGTTGCCGGTGAGCCGGCGCTGCTGCTCGGGCGAGTACGCGGGCAGGTTCAGGCCCGCGGCCTCCGGTCCGGAGCGGTGCATCATCGCCATGAAGTACTCGCGGTCCGGACCGATCGTCGCGGTCCAGGTCACCGGGCCCTGCGGGGGGCGGGGCTGCTGCGGGAAGCCACCGGGTCCGGGGGGCGCCTGGGTGCCACCGGGCTGCGGGTAGCCGTAACCACCGCGCTGACCGGGTCCGTTCGGGCCACCGGGGCCGCCACCGGGGCCGCCGGGCGGGGAGATCACCCAGTCGTCGTCACCGCCGCCGAAGGACGGTCCGCCCTGCGGCGGGCGGCCGGTGTCCTGCGGGTATCCGGGAGGGGCCGGCGGTCCGCCGGGCTGGAAGGCCTGCGGAGCACCCGGGCCGCCGGGTCCGCCAGGGCCGCCGTGGCCACCGGGGCCGCCGTGGCCACCGGGGCCGCCGTGGCCTCCATGACCGCCCGGGCCGGGCGGGGGCGCCGGGCGCGAGGGGTCGCCGCCGAAGCCGGGCGGGCCCGGCGGAATCGGCTCGGCGGGCCGGTTCATCTGCGACGGACGCGAGCCCTGGTAGTCGTAGGAGTCACCGCCGCCGTACGACGGGCCGGGCTGCTGCTGGAAGGGCCCGCCCGGGCCGGGGGCCGGCGGGCGCGGGGCGGCCGGGGTGTACGACGTCGCCGTGTTCGTCAGGAAGTTCCACCGGCACTCCTCGCAGAACGGCGCACCGCCCTCACGCGGCGTACGGCACTGCGGGCACAGCTCCGCCCGGCCACCGGGACCACCGGGGCCGCCGTAACCGCCGCCGGGGCCGCCAGGGCCTCCTGGACCGCCGGTGGGGCCGCCGGGCGGCGGGAATCCGTAGCCTCCGCCACCGGGCGCCGGCGGCGGGGGAGGAGGTGGGGGTACGGCACCCGCCATGCGGTGACCGCACACCTCGCACCAGTCGTCGGAACCCGACTGGTGTCCGTTCGGGCAGGTCGGCATGTCGGCGCTTCCCCCTCTCCTTGTCCGGCCGGTTCCGACCGGATTTCTCCCACCCCGAGGGGTCGGGCTCGATCACTTACAGATACTTACAGATCACTTCTTCACGCGAACGGTCTTGGTCGACCGGGTCTCGAGAGTCATCTCATCGGCCTCCTCCACCTTCGCCTTCAGTCGCACAGTACCGGTCGCGGCGTCGACGACGTCCACCACCTTCGCAAGCAGTTTCGCAGTATCGGCGTTGCCCGACGCACTCGCGAGCTGAACGGCACGGCCCAGTTTGGCCGTTGCTCCATCGATATCTCCCTCTTTGCGCAGATCCAATCCTTGTTGGATGACTTGCGCCAGTTCGGCCTGCCCGGTGTAGTGGGCGACCTGAGGGTTGATCGACGTCGAGGCGGCCATGTCGTCGGTCCACACCGCCCGCACCAGGCCTTGCGCGCCAAGGTTCTGCACGCTGCCCCCAGGCTCCGGAATGACCAATGAGAGCCGGGCCGCCAGCATCTCCCGGCCGATGCCCGCGGGCGGGACCTCGACGCAGACGTGGTAGTCACGGGACTCGTCTCCCCAGGAACCCAGCGGGTAGTCGCCCGCTCGCGGGCCCGCCTCGGTGCGGCGGCCGGTGAGTTCCTCGACCGTGGGCGCGACCTGCTTGACGAATCTCACGGTCGTACCGACCGGCGTCCACAGCCGCAGCGAGACGTCCGCGACCTCCTTGCCCATCGCCGTCTCCATCATCCGCGTGAAGTCGTCGGCGAGGCCGGCCGGGTCGGCGACGATGTCGGCGGTCCCGAGGAGCGCGGAGGCGATGGCTGTGACTTCTTTCACTTCCCAGTCGGTGCCCACGCCGCGGGCGTCGCAGGTGAACCGTCCGGCGCAGGCGTCCAGGGCCGCCTTCAGGTCCTCGGGCGACTCGTGCTCGTTGCGGCCGTCGGTGAGCAGGATGCCGTGCCGGATCGCCACGTCCGCCGACGCCAGCAGCCGGTCGGCCAGCCGCAGCCAGGTGCCGATCGCCGTGCCGCCGCCCGCGCCGAGCTTGCGCAGCGCCTGCTTGGCCTGCTCACGGGTGGTGGCGTCGGCGACCGCGAGCCCGCCGGCCCCGGGGTAGACCTCCTTGGCCACGTGGGTGCCGCCGACCACGGCGAAGTGCACACCGTCCCGCAGGGCGTCGATCGCGGCGGCCGTCGCGTCGCGGGCGTTGCGCATCTTGGTCGGCGGGTAGTCCATCGAACCCGAGCAGTCGACCATGAGCACCACGGCCGCCGACGGACCCTCGCCCGGCGAGTACAGGTGGGGCGCCGCCAGCGCGCTGCCGATGGTGCCGCCGCCGGTCGCCGTCACCGTCACGATGGCGTTGACCTCGCTGCCGCCCTCCGGCAGGTACTCGTTCTGGTACACGTCCACCGAGAACTGCGGCACGTTCGGTTTCGAGAAGATGGCCATGCCTGTTCGATCCCCCTCGGATGCCCCGACTGCGCGGGGCGACGACGGCTGACGGACCGGTCCCCTCCGGTCCGTTGAGGCCTCCCCGTAAAACGTGTCCCGTACGCGGCCTCAGGCCGATCCTGCCCCCTGGGGGACGGCCGGGAACGGCACGAGGGCCACTGTTACGTTGTCGTGGCCCCCGCCGTCGAGGGCGTGACCGACCAGCACCCGCGCGCTGTGCAGGGGGCGCACGGCGGCGTCGGTGGGGACGACCTCGGCCATGTCGTCGGCGGACTCCGCGTAGTTCCACAGGCCGTCCGTGCAGACCACGATCACCCCGGGCCGGTCCGGCTTGAACGACGCGGTGTGCGGTTCGAGTTCATAGGCGTCGGCGCCGAGCCAGCCGGTGATCGCGTGGGCCCGGTGGTCGGCGTAGGCCTCGGCCTCGCCCATCAGGCCCGCGGCGACCATCTGCGCGGCCCACGAGTCGTCCTCGGTGAGCCGGGCGGCCGGTGCGGAGCGGTCCACCGGGACCCAGTAGGCGCGGCTGTCACCGACCCAGCCCACCACCAGCAGGCCCTGTGTCACCACCGTGCCGACGATCGTGCACGCCGGGGCGTTCTGGTGCGGGCCGTGCTCCCGGGCGGCCGGGTCCGGCTCGTCGGCCAGCGCGTTGACCGCGTCGGAGGCGGCGATGATCGCGTCGTGCATCGCCTGCTGCGGGTGCGTGCCGAGCGGCAGGGCCGCGAGCAGCGACTCGCTGGCCGCACGCGACGCGGCCAGCGACGCCTCGTCGGGACGGGTCGCCGAGGAGACGCCGTCACAGACGATCGCCACCGAGGCGGGCGAACCGTCGGGCAGCGTGGTGGTGCCGACCCCGAAGGCGTCCTCGTTGCGGTGGTGCCGCAGTCCGCGGTCGCTGACCGCGGCCAACGGCCCGCATTCCTGTTCCATGTGGTCCCGTTCGCGCGGCTGGGCGTGGCCGCAGTTCTCGCAGTAGCCGTCGTCGTCCACCCTGCCCGCGCGGCAGGCCACGCACACCGTGGCACCGGCGGCCCGCCGGTCCGGCTCGGCGGTCACCCGCGGGTCGGGCGCCTGGAGCGGGTACTCGTCGGGCTGAGCGGGCTGGTGGACGCCGCCGGGAGGGCCGTCCGGGACGGCGGACGGGGCGACGGAGGGGGCGGGGGCCGCGGCCGGTTCGGCGCGGTGGTCGAAGCGCACACCGGCCGACGGAGCGGGCGGCGCCGCGGGCGGGGGCGGCGCGACCGGGGCGCCCCGGGGCGGCGGCGGTACGGCGGGGCCCTCGGCCGGGGTTGCGGCGGCGGGGGCCGGCCGGCCCGCCCCGCCGGACAGCGGGGAGCCGTCCGAGTCCGTGCCGGGAACGTCCGTCGGCCGATGGGCCGGAGGGCCCTCCACGGAACCGTCGTGGCCGGGGGACGGCCAGGCCGACGCCTGGGGCGGCACCGAGCCGTTCAGGGTAATCGTCGGCTCGTCCCTCGGCCGGGCGGGAACCACGGACAGGTCATATCCGCACGCACCGCAGAAACGATCACCCGACTCGAGGGGTTCCTCGCAGCTCGGGCATTTCGACAGAGCGGCCTGCTGAGGCATCTGCGACATCAACTACACCCACGTCCGGGGGCGGTAACGATTGGCACGTTCCACCAGGTCGATCCTCTCCTCGCCGCTCCGCGCCAGCCGGGCCAGTGTGCGGTACGAACGCTCCAGGCCGAAGCGCAGACCACGCTCGTCCAGGCCGCTGCCGAGCAGCGTCCGTCCCCCGGCGGCGGGAGGGGCGGAACCCCGGCCCCCGGAGAGTACCCAGTCCAGCCCGCAGCCGAGGACCTCGGCCGACAACAGCTCGCGCCGTGCCGGATCCAGTCCGTACGCCTCCAGGGCCTCGACCTGCCCGGCGGCGGCGGTCAGGTCGTCCAGGAACGGTACGTCACCGGCGGCGGCCGTGCGCCCGCGCAGCCGCGCCCGGACGGCCGCCACCCGCGCGGCCGTGTAGTGGATGGAGGACTCCGGAACCGACTCCAGCGTCCGCACCGCGGCACCGCGCTCCCCGGCCGCCAGATGCACCCGGGCCAGCCCGAACGCGGCACTCACATAGCTCGGATCGGTCGACCACACCAGGCGGTAGTACTCGGCGGCGTTGTCCAACTGGCCCAGTACCTCCGCGCACAGGCCCAGCGCCAGCTTCGGCGCGATCTCCCCAGGGAAGGCGTCGTAGATCGCGTCGAAGGCGAGCGCGGCGCCCTCGTGGTCGCCGGTGACGAGCGCGGCGACACCCCGGTACCAGACCACCCGCCAGTCGTCGGGGTCCTGCTCCTCCACGGCGCGCAGTGCCTCCAGCGCGGTGGCCCACTCGCCGGTCTCCAGCCGGGCGCGGATCTCGCGCAGCCGGGTCTCGGTCGACGGGGCGGGCGCCGCGGCCAGCGCGTTGATCAGCTCACCGGGCGCGGACGTCAGCAGGCCCGCGAGGAAACCGGCGTTGGGGTCGGCGGGGTGCACGTGCGGCACGGGGAGCGCGAGCGCCGCGGGGGCGCATTCGGCGGGCTTGACGAGGGCGGTGGGGGGTGCGGCGGGCGGTGCGGCGGGTGCGGGGGTCGCCGGGGCCGCGGGGAGCAGGGCGGGCCTGGCCCTGCGGGGGGCGGGAGCCCTGGTGCCCAGGCGGGAGACGTCCCCGTTCAGGGCGGGGAACAACTCCGTGTCCGTCACCCGCAGTTCCGGGCCGAACAGCGGCGACAGCGCCGGACGGGCCCGGCCCGACTGGAGCGAGACGACCTCGCGCAGCACACCCGTCAGCTGCTCGGTCATCTCCTGCGCCGAGGCGAACCTGCGGGCCGGGTCCGGGTCGGTGGCGCGGACCAGGAGGCGGTAGAAGGACTCGTACTGCCGGAACACCTCGATGTTGTCCGGGTCGGGCAGCGAGTCCACGAAGACGTTGGTGTAGCCCTGGAAGTCGAACGTGAGGACGGCGAGCGTACGGGCCACCGTGTACAGGTCCGACGCCACCGACGGCCCGGCGTCGGCGACCTCCGGCGCCTGGTAGCCGACGGTGCCGTAGATGGCCGACTCCTCGTCGTCCATCCGGCGCACCGCGCCCATGTCGATCAGCTTCAGCTCGTCCTCGGTCTGGATCGCGTTGTCGACCTTGAAGTCGCAGTACAGCAGGTTCCGGCTGTGCAGATGGCCGAGCGCCTCCAGCGCCTCGATGCCGTACGCGCACGCCTGCTCCACCGGCAGCGGGTCCCGCCTGCCCTCCGGGGTGCGGCGGGCGTTGGCGATCTCCTTCAGGGACTTGCCGCCGACGTACTCCATGACGATGTAGCCGTCGAGGGAGCCGGTGCGCTGGTCGAGGTGCTCCACGAAGTTGTAGATCCGCACGATGTTGGCGTGCTCGATCTCCGCGAGGAACCGCCGCTCGGAGATCGCCGCCGCCATCGCGTCCTGGTCGCCCGTGTCCAGCAGGCCCTTGAGGACCACCCAGCGGTCCGAGACCGCCCGGTCCACGGCGAGGTAGATCCAGCCCAGACCGCCGTGCGCCAGACAGCCGACCACCTCGTACTGGCCGTGCACCACGTCCCCGGACCGCAGCTTCGGCACGAACGAGTACGGGTGGCCGCACTTGGTGCAGAAACCCTCCGTACGCCCCGGCCGGCCGCTGCGGGCCCGGCCCACCGGCGCCCCGCAGTCCGAACGCGAGCAGAACCGCTTGCGTTCGGGCACCTCGGGGTCGTCCCGCACCATCGTGCGCGGATCGGGGCGCGGGATCGGCGGCACCTGCACCAGTCCGGCGCCGAGCCGGCCCCGGCTGGACGAGCCGGTGCCGGCGCCGGAGCTGCGCACCGACACCGAGCGGCCCGACGTCCGGCCCGAGAGCGAGCGGGAGAGCCGTCCGGAGACCGAGCGGCGGGACTTCGACGACTGCGACGACGTACGGGAACTGCGACCGCTGGAGCGGGAGCCCCGGGAGCCCTTGGAGCCTTGGGACTCCCGGGAGCTTCCCGTGGCCGAGCCGGCCGTGACGCCGGTCGGCGGTGAGGCGACCAGGCCGGTCGGCGACACGACCGGGGCCAGACCGCAGGTGTCGCAGTACAGTTCGCCGCCGCCGACGTCCTCGTACGTGCCACCGCACTCCGGGCGCTGACAGGCACCCAGCGCCTGGCCGGCGTCGGGCTGCTGGTTCTCCGGCTCGCTCATGACGCCGCCTCCCCCTGGTCGCTCATGCGTCCGGCCCCCTTCGCTCGTCCGGCCCCCTCCGGTCGCCGGGCCCGCCCTGGCCCGGCACCCGCGGTGCGCCGCCCAGCTGCTCCGAGGCCGCCTGCTGGTAGCGCAGCACCGCCTGTTCGGCGGCGCGCAGATCGCAGGGCGCGCTCCACAGCATGCGGCGGGCCTTCTCGTACCGCTCCACCAGGAGCGGGTCCTCCGCCAGTCCGTGCCGGGCCACCTTCGCCTTGTACGCGTCCAGCCGGCCGCGCAGCTCGGCCCGGACCGCCAGCGGCGCCGTGACCGCGGTCAACGACTCGCGGGCGCGCAGCAGTTCGTCCTCCGCCTTCCGCTCCAGCGACTCCAGCAGCGGGGACAGCCGGTGCCACTGCGCGTGTCTGCGGTACTCGGCCGCCGTCGACAACTGCTCCTGCAGAGCCGTCGGCGGGCCGCTGACCACCGGCACCTCCGTCGCCGCGATCTTCGCCAGCACCTCGCCGCGCGCGGTGCGGGCCTCGGCGAGCGTGCGGTCGGCACGGGACAGCACGTCGCGCAGCCTGACGATCCTCTTCTCGGCGTCCTGGCGGACCGTCAGCACCGCGTCGATCTCGCGGCGTACGTCCTCCAGAGCCCGTGCCTCGCGGTCGTAGACCGTGGTGTCGGGCTTGCCGCCGCCCGGAGCCGAGCTGCCTTCGGCGGGTTTCCAGAACGCCAGCGGGTCGGACACCACCTGCTCGCGCAGCTTCGTCAGCGTGCGGGTGATCCGCTCCAGGTCGTCACCCGCCGGGTGCTCGCCCGGGCGGACCCCCACCGAGTGCGCGAGCCGGCTCGTGCGCTGGAGCTCGGCGGCCAGTAAATCGATCCTCGCGGGCAGCGCCGACCACACCGCGTCCGCGGCCACGACCATGTCCAGCGAGGTCGCGTACAGCTCGTTCATACGGTCGACCAGGGCGGCGAGCGAGTAGCGTTCGCTGAGCCTGCCGGGGCCGCCGCCGTGCAGGGTGGGCGCGTGGGCGGTCGCCGCCGCGCTGCCCGCCACCGTCACCGGCTCGCCGCGCAGCAGCTCCGTCAGCTCCACCAGGTCCTCCCGGCTGGACCAGCGGCGCCGGGAGCGGATGTCCCGGGCGGTGCGCAGCGCGTCCGTGTACGCGTCGAAGTAGGTCCACAGCAGCGTGATCGACGCCTCCGTGGACTTCCAGCGCTCCTCGGTGACGCCGGTGAGCTGCGCACCCTCCAGGAGTCTTCGGCCCGCGTGGTCCTGCAGGGCGAGGAGCGAGGTCTCGATCGCCTCGTGCTCCGCGCCGAGCCGCGCCAGCGCACGGTCCACCTCGTCCCGGTCCAGTACCGGCCCGGTGGGGTCCGTGTCGGCCATCGATCACCTCTCGCTGGGGGGGTGGGGTTGGTGGTGGTGGGTGGTGGGTGGTGGGTGGGCGGGTGGGTAAGGGATCAGCTCTTTCGCAGGTACTCGGGGGCCGGGGGCTTCGATGCGGTGGGGTCCTGGCCCAGTGTGGCCGACAGCCAGTCCGCGTACGAGGAGTCCCAACCTTCCGAGGAGTCCTCGCGGAAGTCCACCAGGATCCGGTTGACCCGGCGGACGAGGTCGTCCGCGTCCTTCTTCATCGCCACGCCGTAGTACTCGGCCGTGAACGCCTCGCCCTTGAGCTCGACCGTCGGATCCTGCGCGGCCTGGCTGGCCGCGAGCGCCCCGTCGGTGACCACCGCGTCGACCTCGCCCAGCTGCAGCCGCACCAGACAGTCCAGCTGGTTGGGGACGGTCGTACGGATGTCCGTGGACTCCGGGAGCCGGTCCGCCTCCTTGTCGGCCTCCAGCTTCGCGTACGCGGTCGAACCCGTCGCCGTGCATATCTCCTGGTCCGCGAGGGTCTCGTCGTACCCCTCGATCGGCGAGGACTTCGGGGCCAGGACCTGCTGGCCCGTCTTGAAGTACGGGGCGGAGAACGCGACGTCCTGGAGGCGGTCGCAGTTGATCGTCATCGTGCGGACGACCATGTCGACCCGGCCCGCCTTGATCGCGGGGATGCGCTGGTCGGTCGGGATCGCCTTGAACTGGACCGCGTCCCGGTCGCCGAGTATGTCCTCGGCGATGCGGTGCACCAGGTCGATGTCGAAGCCCTCGAGCTTGCCGCTCTCACCGCTGTTGGGGTCGCGGTAGCCCCAGCGGTAGCTGTTCTGGTCCACCCCGACGATCAGCTTGCGCTTCTCGCCCTCACGGTTCTTGATCGCCTCGATCGTGGGGCCGTCGGCGTCGGAGGGGGACAGGGTCTGCTTCTCCGGGGCCGTGCACTCCTCGGCGGCCTGTGCCTGTGCCTGTTCCTGGGCTTGGGCTTGGGCTTGTGCCTGTGCGGCGGCCGCGTGCGAGACCGGTTGGCCGGTGGGGTTTGCCGCGTCGCGGTTCACGGATCCGGTGCAGGTCAGCATGAGGGCGAAGACCAGGGCCAGGGCGCAGGCCGTCGCCATCGCGCCCACTCCGCCCCAGCCCTTCACGCCCGCCCGCAGGCGTCGTGCGGTCATCCTCGGCGTCCCCTTCGGCTCGGTCGCCCCCTGCGCGGTCTGTGCGCGCCCGTTCATCTGTGCGCGCCCGTTCATCGGTACTCCGACAGCCTGCGGCCGATGCCCAGTACCGCGCCTGCCGCGCCCAGCACGGCGAGGACCGCCGCGCCGATCGGCAGGCCCGTGAGCGCGTCCCTGCCGTCGCCGGCCGCCTGCTGGAACTCGGCCTCCTCGTGCTTCAGCGCGGTGGCCAGATTCCGGTCCACGCTGTCGAAGCACTCGCCCGTCGCGCCCTTGACGCCGATCACCATGTCCAGTGCTTGTTGGTAGTTGCCGTTCTCGTCCTGCTCGCGGGCGGCCTTGTGGCGTTTCTGCCACTCCGTCATGTTGCCCACCGCCGCGGTGACCGGCTTCGCGCCGCTGTCGTCGTCCGCCAGGCGCTCGGCGCGGGCCAGGCCCTCGGCGAGGGTGTCCATGTCCCGGCCGAAGTCGTGGTCGTAGGCGTCGACCGTTTCGTCGCCCACCTTCGTCGTCTCCGCGCCGCGCGCCACCAGGGTCAGGTTCTCGTTGCCCCGGGCCTTGAGGGACGCGATGCGCGCGTCGTGCAGCACGTTGAGCGAGCGGACTCCGTGGTCGAAGGAGTCGTCGAGGTTCGAACGGGCGAGGGTGTGGCCCGCGGTCAGCCACAGCAGGACGATGGTGGCGGTCGCCGTCGCCGCCACGAGTCCGTGGTTGAGCACGCGGTTGGTGCGGAGGTAGGTGCGGCGCTGGGCCCACGCGAGTGCGGCGAGCGCGACGACGCCGAGGGCTGTCGCGGGCCAGGGGTACGAGGTCGCGTTGGCGTAGTCGTCGCGGAGGCGTTGGTTCTCGCTGGTGTAGAGGTCCTCCGCCGCCGGGAGCATCTCCTGCTGCATCTTCTCGTTCGCGTACCGGAGGTAGGCGCCGCCGACGGGGTAGCCCTGGCGGTTGTACGTGCGGGCGCGCTCCACCAGGCCCTTGTACTCCGGGAGCAGGCGGTTGAGCTTGGTGATCGTCTCCGCGGAGGGGGAGCCGGGGTCGGAGTTGGCGGCCGCGTTGACGAGTTTGGCGGCCGCGGTGCGGATGTCCTTCTCGTAGCGCTGCCGGGAGGCTTCGGTCTCCTGACCGCCGGCGAGGAAGCCGCTGGACGCGGTGGTGTTGGCGTCGGCGAGGGAGCGGTAGATGTCGGCGGCGTCGGAGGTGAGGGGCTGGCTGCTGGTGAGGACGTCGTCCGCGGCGGCGGCCCTGTCGGTCATCTGCCAGGCCGTGACGGCGCCGAAGGCGAGGACGAGGGCGGCCAGGACCCCGCCGATGATGCGGAGGCGGCCGGGTTCCGTGGTGGCGGCCTTGCGCAGGCGGTCCACGCCCTCGGCGAAGGCGGTGCGGCGGGTGTCCGGGGCGGTGGGGGCTGTGGGGGGTGAGGGGGGCGCCGGGGTGGGGGTGCGCTGTGGTGGCAGCGCGGGCAGCGTGGGCGTGCCTGGTGGCGCCGTGCTGTTCGGCGTGTGTGTCACTTGACCTCCCCCGTGGTCCTCCTCCGCGGCAAGTATCGCCGCCGGGGCTGACATATGCACCGGCCTTGGCACGATCTTGATCGGATTGCAGCGCCATGGCCGGACATTCCGGCTCTGCCCCCGCCCCCACCCTGCCCAGGAACACGCCTCGGAAATCGGTTCGGTTCCCGTCCGCGGGCCGTGGTCGTACGCCTGCGGCGCAGCTGCGGGTGGGGTGGGGTGCGCGTAGCGCCCACGGTGGGTGGGGGTGCGGGGCCGGGGCGGGGGTGTCCGTCCTCGGACTGGCGCGATGGGGCTTGTTGGTGGGGGTGCGGGGTGCGGACGCGCCAGCCACTGCGGGC
>NZ_JBVIGA010000046.1:0-36866 GCF_055571035.1 Streptomyces malachitofuscus
CCAGCTCGGCCTTCGGCCGTCCCGTCCTCGCCACCCGGCCATCATGCCGAACCAGCACTGACTTACGAAGCGAATTCCCGACTCAGGACACTAGTTCCGCGGTGCCAGAGTGCGCAGGACGTCGAACTCGTTGCCTTCGGGGTCGGCCATTACCACCCAGTTCCGGTCCGGGCCCTGACCCACGTCCGTCTTGGTGGCGCCGAGACCGAGCAGCCTGGTCACCTCGTCCTCCGTGCTGCCGTCGATCGGGCTGACGTCGAGATGAAGCCGGTTCTTGATGGTCTTTCCCTCGGGCACACGGATGAACACCAAGGTGGGCGGCATCTGGCGGGCCCGGACGTCCTCGACGGTCGGCACCCAGGAGCCGATCTCGACCTTGCCCTCACTCCGGTCGATCACGTTGAACTCCAGGACCTGACACCAGAAGGCCGCGAGCCTCTCCGGATCGTGGCAGTCAACGACCAACTCGGTGAACCTACTCGTCATGCCTCTCCCCGATAGTGCGAACGTGGGCTCAGCATAGTTCCGCCGTCCGAGAGACCCGAGCTCCTTCGGTACAGCCGCAGCCCTCGTCCGCCACCGGCGTCCGTTCCGCCAGCAGCGTTTCCGGCGGGAGCTCAGCAGGGCGTCACCTGGGGGCGAAAGTGCGCAAGCCCCACCCTTCCAGGCTGTGGTCGCACAGTTCAACGAGGAACTGCACGGCCCCGCCTCCGTAGTGCCACCAAACTCCGCCACGGCTTGCCACGGCAACGCCCCACCCCTGCGGCCACTCTCAAGTGGTGCTCCACATGAACTTGTCACTCTCGTCCGACTCCGACTCCGACTCCGACTCCGGCAGAAGGCCGCCCGGTGCGGGACAGGCCGACAGGCCGAGACCGGGATCCAGCCACGCGTCGACAAGTACGTCCAGCATGCTCTGGAAGCCAGGGTGCACGAGGTATTCCTCGCCCGCCTCGGGCTCCTCGCTCCGGTGGAGGCCGGCCAGCATGGCGAGGGAGGGACTCTCGCCCCCGGCGATCAGCGCGTCCAGCCCTGCCTGGATGAGCCGGTTGGACCCCGCATGTCTGCCGAATGCCCTCTCGCGAGCGATGTGGCTGAGGTGCTTGAGCGCGTCGTCGCGCGTCATCGCATTATTCTCGATCGGCATTTGGGAGAAGGAGACTCGCACTTGTCCCGAGAGTCCTGTCACCGAGAACTTCCGGCGTGCTCGGAGCGAAGCCCGTGCGGCCGAACACGGTCGCGGAGTTCACCGGTCAGGTGACTGCGGGGTGCTCAGCCTCCGAGCCGGTGTGCAAGGTGGAGCAGGTCCGCCAGGTGCAGCACCCTTCCGTCGAATCCTGGGAGGGGGACATGGAGCGGCTGGGTCCAGCGGCCTGGGATGGCATCCAGCCCGTAATAGGCCCCCGCCAGGCCTCCGGTCACCGCGGCGACGGTGTCGGTGTCACCCCCGAGATCGATCGCCGCGCGTATCGCGTCTTCGAAGCCGGCGGTGTTCCGTAGGGCCCAGACGGCGGAGCCCAGGCAGGGCCAGATGGCACCGTTGAACTCCGTCGCCCGATCGGGGTGCCAGTCGGCTGCGAGGACGGTGACGTAGCGGCTGCGGTGGTCGGGGTGGACGTGGGGCAGGATGTCTGGGAGCGCGGTGAGGGGGTCGGTGCCTTCGAGCGTGACGCGGATGAGTTCGTGGAAGATCGCGGTGCCTTCCCACGCCGCGCGGTCGCCGTGGGTGAGGGCGGCGATGCGCCGGGCGGCGTCCATCGTTGTTTCTCGGCCGGCGGCGGCGAAGTGGACTGCGGAGGTCGATGCCCGCATCAGGGAGCCGTTCCCAGCTGCTCGTCGGTTGACCTGGAAATGAGTCGCGGCGGCGAGATCCCAGGGCATGCCGTTGGTCAGGACGTCTTCGGTCTGCAGGCCGATGTCCTTGGGGTCTGCCGCTGCCCACCGCTGGAATCGGGCGAAGATGTCCGGCAGGTCCAGTCCGCCCCGCTCGAGCAGGGACTCCGCGACCAGGACGGCCATCTGCGTGTCGTCGGTCGCCTCGCCGGGGTCCCAGCCACCGCCTCCGCACATCTCTCCACCGGCGCCAGGGGCGGGGAACCGCGCGGAGAAGGCTCCCTGGGGACCGAACTCGAAGGGGCCGCCCAGGGCGTCACCCACCGCTGCACCAACGATCACGCCGGCGGCCCGCTCCATCCGTGTCATTCGCGCAGGTTATCCGTGCCGCACAGACGGCCGTGGCCGGGAGGGGCCGGATAACTCGGTGATGCCGAGCGCGCTGTCGGGCCGGCAGTGCCCGCAGGCTTTGAGTCCCGCGGCGAGCAGGCGGCGGGCTTCGTCCCGGTCGACGGGGCGGCGCCGCTTGCCGGCCATATAGCAGTCGCCTGCGTGAATCTGCAGGGGCGGGCGCCGGTCGCCGATGCCGAGTTCGGCGATCCACTCCGGCGGCAACGGCCGGCTGCGGCGCCCGTGCTCCTCCTCCGCCTGCCGCCTGGTGAGGGCGTCGATCTTGGCGTCGATGCGCTGCAGCCACATGGTGTGCCAGACCCGCAGAGTGTGCAGGCGGTCGAGGTCGGGCGGGAGGTCGTCGAACACACTTTTGATTCTATGTGGAAGTAGTGCCGCCCCGGCCGAGCAGCACACCGTGGTCCGTCGACCCCGCTCTCATCTCCGACTCAGCCGCCGCACGACGGCCTGGAACAGTTCATCGAGCACCGCCCCGTGCGCCCGCCGCCGAGACCGGGCCAGCCCCACCCGGCTCGGGGAGACCCGGCGGACCGGACGGAACACCACACCCGGGTGCGCGTAGAAGTGAGCCACCGACGCCGGGGCCAGCGCCACGCAGCCGCCGGCCACCGCTCCGAGCCACTCGTCGGGACGGCTGGTGACGGCACCGATCCGGACGGGGTGCCCGTCCCGCTCCTCCGCCGCCAGCCAATGTTCCCTCCAGGCCCCGGTCTCGGCCCCGGCCGCGACGAACGGCTCGTCCCACAGCTCGCAGAACTCCACCGTCTCGCTGTCCGCCAGCGGATGCCGAGCCGGCAGCAACACCCCACGGTCCTCAGCGAACAACTCCCGCACGGCGAAGCTTTCCTGCCCCGGAAACGGCAACCGCACCACCGCGGCATCAACCTCCCCACGGGCCAGGCCGGCACTCGGGTCCGACCAGTCGAACTGCCGCAGTTCCACCCGCCACTCCGGCTGCGCGCGGCGGAACGCGGCGATGACCTCGGGGACGGCTCCCACCGCACCCGCGTCCAGAAAGCCGAGGCGCAGCACCCGCGCCCCCCGCCCGGTCGCCCACACCGCCTCGTCCCAGCCGTCCAACAGTGCCGGCACCCGCGAGGCAAGCTCACAGCCGGCCTCGGTCAACGCCATCCCCGACCGCGACCGAGCGAAGAGCCGCACTCCGAGATCATCCTCCAGGCGCCGGATCTGCTTGGTCAGCGCAGGCTGCGAGACGAACAGTCTCTTCGCGGCACCGGTCAAGCTGCCCTCCTCCGCCACCGCGGCGAAGTACCGAAGCAAGCGTGTATCCACGTCCATGCCGCAAGGTTATAGAAGCAGGTATTGGACGGCGCCAAGGCGCCTGCGGACCCTGAAGGCATGACCGGTACCCAGCTCGCGCTCCTCGTCGTCACCCTGCTCACCGCCGCCGTCAACGTCGGAATCGCCGCCGCCGACCTCGCCGGGGCGCGCTTCGTGCTCGCCAACTCAGCTCAGGTGGGCGTCCCACGATCCTGGCTCCCGTGGCTGGCCACCCTCAAGCTGGCCGGTGCGGCCGGCCTCCTCCTCGGCCTCACCGATGCCGCACTGCGCCCTCTCGGCGTCGCCGCAGCCTGCGGTCTCGTCCTGCTCTACGTGGGCGCGCTGGCCTTCCACCTGCACGCTCGCGTGCTCTCCAACCTCGCGTTTCCCGGCTTCTACCTGGCCACCGCGGTCGCTTCCCTGGCCTTGATGGTGGCGTCCTGATAGAGGCGAAGGGGCGTTGCCCCCTGTCCCGCCCGCCTTTTGATCCGCCAGGGGCATGGCCTCATGTACGAGAAGGGGACGCCAACAGGTTGATCCACATGCCGTGGCCCTCGTGTGGGGTTAGGTTCCGGACATGGGCGTGAGGTGTTGCGCTGCATGAGTGGGGCCCGCACGGGTGAGAGGCCGGCCGAGGGCGATCCGCTCGCTGAGGCGTTGGCGTCGGCGGTGGGCAGCGCGGGCGCCAGATTCGGCGGAGTCTATGTGCTGGACCCGACTGAAACCGTGCTGGGACTGATCGCACTGTGCGGGGTATCGGTCGACGCTTTCGCACCGTGGTGGCGGGTTCTCTTTGCCATTCGCGGCCCCAGCCAGGATGCGATTCGTGAAGAGCGGTTCGTCTGGGTGAGCTCTCTGGAGGAGCTGGCTCACACCTATCCGCGAGCGGCAGCGGCCATTCCGTTCGAATGCGCGTTGGCGGTGGTCCCGCTCACAGGTGTTCGGCACTGCCGGGGTGTCCTGTTTCTGACCTGGACTCCGGGCCGTTCTGCCATCCTCAACCGGCATGAGCGCAGCCTCATCACACTCAGTGCCCAAACCATTGCCCGGACCCTCGATGAAGCGGCTGACCCTCCGGTCATCCCGGACCGCCCGCGGTTCGTCCCTCCTCACCACTCCGCAGAGCCACAGTCACGGTCCGGGGTCGCAGCTCTCGACCTGGTGGAACGCCTTCCCTTCGGCACCCTCGCCCTGGACCTCGAAGGGCGTATCACCCTGGTGAACGCTGCGGCCGCCACTCTGCTGGCCAGGCCGGCCGAGCAACTACTGGGAACCCTGCCTTGGCAGTCACTGCCCTGGCTGGACAACACCGCATATATGGATACGTACCGCTTGGCTGTGAGCAGCCAGGAGATGCTCGCGCTGACCGTCTTGCGCCCACCGGAGCAGTGGCTCGACTTCCGCCTCCACGCCAACGACAACGGCATGAGTATCGTGATCACACCGGACCGCGCCTCGAAGCCGGTCGCCGTGCAGCCGCCCTCTGCGGGCCCTCCGGCGGAGAGTCGGATCCACCTGCTGATGGTGCTTGCCGCGGCCCTGACCGAGACCCTCGGCGTCCAGGACGTCGTGGATCTGGTCGCCGAACAGATCCTGCCTGCCTTCGACGCCCACGGGATGATCATGTCCACCGTGGAGGGCAACCGCATCCGCATCATCGGGCACCGCGGCTATACGCCTGATGTCATCGAGCAACTGGACGGTCTTCCCGCAGCCGCGGATCTGACGCCGGCCGGCCGGGCACTGGCGAGCGGTGCAGCATCCTTCTTTGCCGACCGCAGCGAACTGACCCGCCTCTACCCCGAGGTGCCGCAGGTGAGTGGCAAGCAGTCGTGGGCCTTCCTGCCGCTGATCAGTTCTGGACGCCCTCTCGGCTGCCTTCTCCTCTCCTACAACCACCCGCACGCGTTCACCGTTGCCGAACGCTCGATCCTGACTCCGCTGGCCGGCCTCGTCGCCCAGGCACTGGACCGCGCGCACCTCTACGAGACCAAGCACAGCCTCGCCCACACCCTTCAGCAAGCCCTCCTGCCCCGAACCCTGCCGACCGTGGCCGGCCTCGATGTCGCCGCCCGATACCTTCCCGCCAGCCACGGCATGGACATCGGCGGCGACTTCTACGACCTCATCCGACTCACCGACACCACCGTGGCAGCGATCATCGGAGACGTACAGGGGCACGACATGACGGCAGCTGCCCTCATGGGCCAAGTCCGCATGGCCGTCCACTCCCATGCCACGGCCGGAGCCGCTCCCGACCAGGTCCTCACGCGCACCGACCGCGACCTCGCCGACCTCGGCGCCGACCGCTTCGTCACCTGTCTCTACGCTCATCTGGACCTGGCCCGTCAGCGGGTCACCATCACCAGTGCCGGACACCCGCCCCCGCTCCTGCGACTCCCCGACAACCGGGCCCACCTCCTGGACATCTGTCCCGGGCCCCCTCTCGGACTCGGCGTCGGGACCCCCTCCTACCCGGTCAGCACGGTGCCCTTCCCCATGGCATCCCTCCTCGCCCTCTACACCGACGGCCTCGTGGAAACCCCGGGCGTCGACGTCGCCGAGACCACCGCCAACCTCGCCCGCCACCTCGGCGAGCTCGGTGGCTCCCCCCTTCACGAACTCGTGGACGCCCTCGTCCGCTATTCGGGCCGCACCAACCACCACACGGACGACACCGCCCTTCTCCTGCTTCAACCCAACCGCGCCGTCACGTCGTGACCAGACTCGGCGCCACGGCATGGTGACCTTGGTCAGCCTGAGCGGCGGCGCCGTCGCAGCGCTGCCGTGGCCCACACCGTCAGCCCGACCAGGGAAACGAGCACCGTCCCTCCGATGACGATGGGGACGGTGGCTGCGAGGGCGAATCCCAGCAGCAGCTCCCCCCATGTCGGATCCTCACCCATCGTGCTCCCACTCCGCTCCATGAAGATCACGACGCGGAGAGGGGGTTGATCAGTTCCTCTTCACAGCGGATGGTGGAGTCCGGCGAAGGAGTCGGCATCCGTCATCATCCCGAACGGGACTGTGAGCGGACGGGCGTGGAGCAGGTACGGCCGCCGAGCGCCAGGTTTTACCTGGCGGCTACGGTAGTGAATTTTTTGGATAGTGCGCCCCCTTGCGCTGCAACGCAACCCGCATATGCGTCATACATATTCACCCTATCGAGTGACATGCTATTTTTCGGCTGGGCCGCAGCGTACATACTACTCCCACTTTCTACTGTGCTCGCATTTTCGAAGGGAGCAGTATGACCTCGGGGAACGGCATACTTGGGCGCTTGCGTACGGTGATGATCTTGGCGATTCCTGCCATCGCCTCGCTGGTGTGCGGTGCATTGGCCACCGGCAAGGTCGTATGGTGGCCCATACTCGCCGGTGTCGTCTCCATTGCCGGCGTTTCTTACTGGAAAATGACGAGTGACGCGCGGGCCGATAAGGAAAAGAAGGAGCTTGCGGAAGAGCTGGCAGCGGCCCACAAGGAACTGGAACGGGCCGCGGTCTTCGATGCAGGTGTCCAACCAGTGACCGAATGGCTGGGCAAGCTCTTCAAGGAAGAGCAGGAACGCGAGGTCATCCGCAAGGAGATCTTGACAAGCCTGATGGACACGGGAGGTCAGATGGTCTGCCCCGAGGCTCTCTGTGCCTTCTATGAACTCAGTTCGGATCACAAGGAGTTGATCCGGGTGGCGCCGTCCGGTGACGGCAGCAACCTGCCCAGGACGTACTCCGAGGCAGATGACAACGGCGCCTACATGGTTTTCCTGGCCAAGTCGCGGACCGGCAGGCCCAAATATGTCCCGGACATCGATGATATCCATTTGGAGGGCGGGGACCGGATCCGCCTGACGACCGGATATAAGACAGCACTCTTCTTGCCCGTGCGTGCTGGCTCCGAACCTCTCGGACTTCTCGTGATCCAGACCCTCAACCCCGGAGACATTCCCGCTCCAAAACCCGGGGACATGCTGGACGGGAACTACCGCAAATTCTACGGCATCGCGAATCTTCTCAGCATTTCACGCATCGCGCATCGTACTCCCATTCGCATCAACGGCCAAAGGACGAGCCCCGGGCCCGCCGATGAGCCGACCATCCTACCCGCCCCCGAATAGGCCACGAGCACGTTTGGGCGTATCTGAGACGGGCAGACCTTCTCTGCCGTAGAGACATCGTAAGAAGTTTCCGACGGAAGACCCTCAGGGGGCAGGGGTTTAGATGAGCAAGCCAAAGATCGCATCCTCGAGTGAAATGATCAGCGCGTTCGACCAGGTGAAGTCGAACTCGGGCCACGACTGGATGAAGGGCCACGAGAGCAGCGCCGACTACTTCGCTCGAGCACGTGAGGAGGCAGTGGGCAGCCAGCAGCGGACCACAGGCCGCGTCGCAACCAGCCGGCCATCTGCGAGGGGAAGGCTACGCCGAGCCCTCAGCGCGCTCGCAGGCCGCCTCAAGGGTGCTCGCTGACCCGCTGCTGCCGCCGCCACACCATGACGGCCCGCGCCAACCGCCTCCTCCTGCCCCGCCATTGCCGGTGAGGAGGAGGCACACCCACGCCACGGACCCGAGCACGCGCGATCTCAAGACCGCACGATGTGCACCGGCGTACAGACGACGACCGTGCTCGCTACGCAGAGCGCGTATGCCAGGACAGTGTCCTCGGCCCGTGGAGATCACCTCGGCACGAGCGACCGCCCCGGTATCAGCTCTTCCGTCAGAATGGGCAAGACGCGTTCGTCGCCGGCGAAACTCCCGTGTGCCAAGACTGATGCTGGCAGGGTGTGTCCATGAAGACGACACCGGATGGACGATTCATCCCGCCCCCGCACGCCGACGAGCGCACCATGCTGACAGCGTGGTTGGACTTTCACCGCGCGACGCTCGCCCTGAAATGCTCGGGCCTCGTAGATGACCAATTACGGCTTGCTGCGGCGCCACCCTCATCGATGACGCTGCTGGGACTCCTACAGCACATGGCTGAGGTGGAGCGCAACTGGTTCCAGCGTGTGTTCGCGAAGCAGGAGGTGCCACCGGTCTTCGGAGAGAGCAACGCCGACGGCTTCGCCCTTCATCCGGGACGAGGACCCAGCGAGGCGATCGCTGCGTGGCAAGCGGAGATCGCCCGAGGCCGTGAGCTGATCGCTGACGCGTCGCTGGACGACGCAGGCCGTCTCTCCGAGCAGCAAGCGGGCCACGTCGGCGATCAGGGCGTCTCCCTGCGCTGGATCCTCGTGCACATGATCGAGGAGTACGCCCGTCACAACGGTCATGCCGACCTCATCCGCGAGCAGATCGACGGAGTCACCGGGACGTGAGACGCGGGTGCATGGTCGGGAAGCCACACAGGTGGCGGGCTCCCAGTAATAAGTGCCCCGGCCACGCCCCAGGTTGACCCTGCCCGGTGGTCGACAATGAAACGCATGGATGTCACCGAGCTGCTCGAATCGGCTTCCCTGCTGGTTCCGGAGGCGGTCGCTGCCGATAACGACGTGTCGGTGCGGGACGTCTGGGACTACCTGGCCCACGACGAATGGCAGATCGCTCTGACTCTGCTGGAGGAGCTCGGGGAACCTCGGCCTTGATCGGTCCTCTGCCCAGGCGGCGGCCGTACCGAACGCTTTCCTCAGAAGGCTGGAACTTCACCGACCCACGGCTCTGCGCGTCCGTAGTCGACGGGCTGACCTCTCACGATGCCCTCATTCAAACCGTTCCGGCCACTCGACAGCCGACGACAGGCATGGTCTCGTCGGACGCAGTGCCGCAGGATCTCCGGCCCTGGGCTCACGGCACAGTGGGACCGTACAGCCCCGAAGGCCGGCCACGGCCGTTCGGGGCTGCCCGTCGAGTGCGACTGGATTCCGCAGAGGCGCGTCGTCTCCGCGGTGAGCAGAGGGACACCATTGGCCAGCCTCGTCGTCCGGTCAACTCCTCAGGGTGTCCACGGCTTGAGCATGTCCTGCATCGTGTCCGCCATGGCGAGTTGTAGCAGCGGACCGTAGGTGATCCGGCCTACGCCGAGGCGGCGGAAGCGCTCAAGATCGTGCCGGACGGGATGGGCCGTGGAGTTCACAGGCACGGTGACGGCGCCGGTCACCGCCGCGAGCAGGTCGTCATCGTCCTGGATACCCACCGGGTAAAGACTGTCGGCGCCGGCCTCTTCCAGGGCCCGCAGTCGCTCGATCGCCTCTCCGCGGACGGCGGAGGCATCCTGCGCGTGCAGGAAGAGGTCGGTGCGCCCGTTCACCCAGACCGGGACACCTGCGTCGTCGGCCGCCGTGCGCAGGCCGGCGACGTAGCTCGCGTGCTCCTGCGTGCTGCGTACGCGGCCACCGTCCGAGTGGACGGTGTCTTCGATATTGAGACCGACGCCGCCGACCTCGATGAGCCCGGCGACGAGATCCGCGGGCTTCTGCCCGTATCCGGCCTCCAGGTCCACGGACACAGGGACGTCGACCGCCGTGATGATCGGCTTGACGGCGGCGAGTACCTCCTCGAAGGTCTGCCCCTCATGGTCCTCGGCTCCCCGGGAGTCGGCGAGGGGATGGCTTCCGACCGTGAGTGCGGGGAAGCCGGCGGCGACGGCCGTGCGCGCGGACCAGACGTCCCAAACGGTCGGCAACACGAGCGGCTTGTACTGGGCATGCAGCTGCTTGAGGCGTTGAGCGCGCTCAATGGTGGTGTGAAGAACCATGACAGGGACGCTACCCCGGGATTGCGGCGAACAGCATCCGGACAGGCGCTGTCCGGTGGCGGGATGACGAACCTGGTTTCCCACCGCGACCGGGATGTTTGACGGGCCGTTCGGAACACGACAGTGACCATTCGGCGGTGCCTATCGACAGGTTCACCTTCTGCGGACGTCGACAGTGGCCGTGCTGCAGGCTGTCGCCAGTCGAGCAGGCCTGTCGGCTCTCGCCTGCGGCCTGTCCTCATTGACTGCCGCACGCGCAGTAGGACCGATCGCTGTCGTGTTCGGCCCCGTGCTCGCACGGCGGCCGCGCCCCGCCGCCAGGCTCAGCGGCCCCACCACCGCCAACTCAGTGCGTGTGGGCGGCCCTCGCGGACCTCATCCCCCGCCCACGCCGCGATCTCGCGCTCCTCCTCGGCGAAGTAGCGCCGCTCCGCCGACCGGAATGCCCACCAGCGCTGCACATCCCGCCACACCCACACCGGCACGTTCCACCAGTGCCTGTCGAGGTCAGCGCGCGCCACCCGCACGAAGTCCTCGACGGCCCATCGCAGGTTCTCTTCCATCCCGTACGGTTCCCAGCCCTGCCGCTCCAGCAGCTCACGCGGCGTCGGCTGGTACCGCACCAGTCCGGCCCGGTCGGGGGCGGCGATCGTCAGCGCCGCCGTCGCCAGCTTCTGCGCTTCTCGCACCACCGGCTGACGAGCCCGCATGGCAACCGCCTGCACCGCCGCCCATACGTCTTCCACACCCGTGCCGTCGGCCGCCCCCGCACACCGCGTACACGCCAACAGCAACTCGTCGTACGCCGCCGCCCGGTCCTCCCGCCGCCCGTACCGGACCGTCACGTACGGAGACGCCGTCGACTGCACCAAGCGAGCCGCCTGCACCGCGACCCGGCCACCGGCCACGGCTGCCTGAAGTTCCATCATGAGCGGCACCGTACAGGACCGTTATGATCAGATTCGCGACTGTGCGCAGGCACCGACCGCCCTGCTGTCGACGGGCTGCAGAGGTGTCAGGCCAGCTGCGGCGGGCGACCGGCCCGGGGCGGGTGTCGATGTAGTGCAGCACGGTCGTTCGCCAAGGGAAGCCGCCCGGTGACGTGGGTGCGCCGACGCGCGAGCTGCACCTGGGCGGTCGGGCTTCACCCCCGCCCAGCTCGGCGCGGCCCTGACCGCGATCGTGTCGGTGAAACTCGATCACCCCCGACGACCGAGTTCGAGGCGCCACCCGCGCCCCGGCTGAGCAACGAACCGCTCGCGCCTTGGTCGCGGAGACGGCTGCGCGCTCACCCGGAGCCGGCGAGGACCCTCCTCGCCCGGATCTCGACGTCGACCGGCCACTGACAGCGTCCCCGCGGAAGGTGGCCGAAGCCAGTCCGTCGGCAGGGTATTGCCGCTGTGGAGCGCACAGGCCAGCCCGCGCGTGTCTGTCGGCGGGGTCGACGTCACGCGGGGGTGCCGAGCGGCGGGTGCTCGAGTACGCGGGGCTTGTACTCGACGAGCTGGATGCGGCCGTCGAAGGTGCGGTGCTCGGTCATCTCGAGGGCGACGTCCGGGTAACCGTCGTAGATGCGTTCCTCACCCGTGGCACCGGTGATCACGGGGAACATCACGACGCGGAAGCGGTCGACGAGTCCGGCTCGAAGCAGGGACCGCGACAGGCTGAGGCTGCCGATCGTGCTGAGGAGCCCCGAGCCACTGGACTTCATGGCGCGGACCGTCTCGACGGCGTCGTCGCGGATGAGCGTGGAGTTGGCCCACGTCAGCGGCTCCTTCAGTGAGGAGGAGAACACCACCTTGGACGCCTGCGTGAGTTCGTCGACGGACGCCTCTTCTTCGGGCCTGAACTCGTCCTGGCCTTCCGGGACCTCGCCCGCGGCGAAGCCCGACATCAGGCGGTAGGTGTTCGCTCCCATCAGGTAGGTGGCCTCGGGCTGCTCGCCGAGCCATGCGAGGTACTCCGGGCCCTCGAGACCCCAGAACCCGGGCCATCCCTGTCCCGACGCGTAGCCGTCGAGGGTGGTGATGAAGTCGACGAGAAGCTCCGACATGGCGGTGTCCTTTCCTAGATGTCACGAGCTTGGACCGGCCGGGGGCCGCAAACTCATCGGCCGCGCCGTGGAGCGATGAGAAAACGCATGCGGGCCGCCGAAGCCACGCCGGTCCCACCTCGGCCGGGGCCGGCCGACGTGCGGCCGTATCACCCGGGCAGCCCCTTGGCCCAGGGGGCTTCTCGGTTCGTAGAAGGTTCCGTCGCGGAGCATGGTGAACAGGACGCTGGTGCGGTGGCGGGCGAGGCGGAGGAGTGCCTGGGTGTGGGTTTTGCCGCGGGCTCGGCAGCGGTCGTAGTAGGTGCGGGAGGCGGGGTCGTGGAGGGCTGCGAACGCGGAAAGTAACATTGCCCGTTTCAGTTGCCGGTTGCCCCTCTGGGGGCGTGCTCGCTGTGGACCGAGGTGTCGGACTGCCGGGTTGCCGGGGCGAGGCCGGCGTAGGAGGCCAGGTGGGCGGCGCTCAGGAAGGAGCTGCCGTCGCCGACGGAGGTCAGGAGGGCTGCGGCGGTCCTGACGCCGGTGCCGGGCATCGAGGTCAGGATCTGGGAAAGAGGGTGGGCCTCCAGCAGGGCTTCGATCCGGGCCTCCAGCGCCCTGCGTTGTTCGCGGACGGCGGCCAGCGACTTCGCCGGCGACGGGACGATCACGTCGAGAGTGCCGGTGAGCCTGCGGCGGCCCGCTTTCGCCAGAGATTGCGGGGATCCGTGGCGCTCCGGGCGCCAAGTGACGGCCTGGTGGTCCAGGCGGGGGCTCAGGACGCGTTCGCGGCTGGGGTGGCACTGGGTGAGCATGGCGCGGATGCGGTCGGAGGTGCGGTTGGCCTCGTCGGCGGGGTCCTGGTCGAAGCCGACGAGCATGGTCAGCTCCGCGGTGACCTCGTTGGCCAGGTCGAGGGTGCGCAGGGTGTGGGGCATGGTGCGGGCGGCGTCCGCGATGACGGCGGCGTCCTTCGCGTCGGTCTTGGCCTCGCCGGGATAGTGGTCGGCGATCCTGCGCATGGTCAGTCCGGGCAGGTAGGCGACCTGGCAGCCTGCGTCCCGGGCGACGGCAAGGGGCAGGGCGCCGATGGAGGCGGCCTGGTCGACGATGACGAGCACGGTGCCGTGCTTGGCCTGCAGCCGGGGGGCGAAGACCTCGCGGAGCTTGGGTCCGCTGTTGGGCGGGCGGCGGCCGAAGGTCTTCTTCCCGGCCGGGGTGAGCGCGGTCGCGTGGTGTTCGCCCTTGCCTACGTCCAAGCCGAGGTAGACGTCGATGTCGCCGGTATCGATCACGTGCGGTGTACTCCGGTCGTACTCATCCGGCCTTGCCACGGCACTGATCGCCACATCCACATCACGAAGAGCCTCCCGGCCTGCGAAGAAGCCGGTGGTCATGCCCCTAATCAGTGGTCTGTCTCCGGAGCCGGTGACACCTTCTCATGTTGTTGTCAAGCCGCAGTATCGACGGGAGTTGGGGGTTGATAGCACTGCCGGTCACGGAACATGGCGAACAGGACGTTGACGCGGCGACGGGCGTGCGCGAGAACAGCGTGCTTGTGCGTCTTCCACTGACACACGGTTTCATCTCGTGCACCAGGGGGAGTTGGCGTTCACGCCGGTGTTGTTCCCCATGCCGGCGCGGCTGTCTCTGCAGGCGAAGTCACTCCCGCCGCTCGTTCGGCCGCGCCGGGGCGGGCGCCTCATGACGGGCCATACACCCACCGCCCCGGCCGGGTCCGGGGAGCCCGGAATGCCGCTGAGGGCGGGGACTTGCCCACCATCCCCGCCCCTTCCGGCTTCTCACTCCTGTTGCAGGGTCTGGCGCATCCAGCGGAGGCGGTCCAGGGAGCGGCGGCGTATCCACAGGACCCAGGAGCACAGTGCGACCATGCCGAGGGCGAACAGAAGGGGGAGGAGCAGGGCCCCGCTGATGGCCCCCAGGACGAGCAGGCCGACCGCGACGAGGCCCATGGCGCCGAGCCAGTACGGCAGCCACTTGCCTGCCCGCTCCATCTGCCCGAGCTGCTCGGTGACCAGCCGCCGCATGGCTGCCTGTTCCTCGGGGGCGCCCGGCACCTCGTGGTGTCGGATCTTCCGGTTCAGATCGGCGAGTCCGCCCGCGTCGGTGCCCACGGCTCGGGCGGCCCGGCGGCGCTGAACGGCCAGGACCGCGACGGCGACCCCGGTGTAGAGAGCGCTCTGGAGTACCCAGACAGCAGGGTGCTCGTCCCTGCGGAGCAGGGCCGTAGTGCCCAGTCCCAGCAGGAAGACCAGAGTCGCCTGCGCGGTCAGACTGCGGTCGAGTAAGCGCTTGAGCGAGAGCACAGCGCAGACCTCCTCGAAAGGTGAGTCGGGACAGCGTCGTCGCCTCCGGATACCCCGCGTTCCCCTCTTCATCAGGGCCGTGCACAGCCGCCCACACCGGCGGAGGCTGGGCATGCGCCCGAGCGGGCCGAAAGCCTTTCGCCAGCAGCCCGGCCCTAACCAACTCGTACGCGATCAAGTGCGCCGGGCGACGGCCACTCGGTGATGATGCCTCGAGGAGTTCGAGCCGCGTCCCACGTGGCGGCGGGTTTCGGTCCACTCGTCGTTCTGCTCGGCCAGGACCGACCCGACGAGCCGGATGACGGCGGTGCGGTCGGGGAAGATGCCGACCACTTCGGTGCGGCTGGAGGCACCTCTCGCAGCGCAGCCGTGGGGGAGGATGCTCTTGTTCAACCGCTGCTCCTGCGGGTTGTTCGACCAGATCTGCTGCCAGATCTCCCGCGGGCAGGCGGTGAAGGCGAGCAGGTCGTGCTGGGCGGCGTCCAAGCGGGCCGCGGCCTTCGGGAACTCCGCGTTACCGAGCCGGGGTGGCTGCGCGCCGAACGCGCCGCCGAGGAGGCCGTCCGGCTCGCTCGTCGCCTCGGCGACCACCCGCCTCCTCGCGGTCGCCCTCAACAGAGCTTTCATGCAGCAGGCCTTCGCCCACTGCGGGACGGCCGCCCGCCGGAACGCCCCTGGGCACAGAATCTACCCGGCCGGCCGTCGACCACCAGTTGCCCGGGCACCGCCCTGGGGGAGCGCCCGCGGCCGTCGTCGTCGGCGCCTCGACCTGCCCCCTGTCACGCGTTGTCCGTGAGGGCCTCGTAACCGCGTGCCCGGGCACAGTGGGCGCAGCAGAAGAACCGCCCGTCGACCTGGTGCCCGTGCCCGAGGACCTTGCACTGGCAGTTGTCGCAGATCGGCGCCAGCCGGTGGGCGGCACATTCGATGCTGTCGAAGGTGTGCACCCCGTCACCGGCCGTGTGTACCTCAAAGGACAGGGCGTAGTCGTTTCCGCAGACCTCGCAGACCGCCATGTCGTGCTCCTTTCCGAGTGGCAGCCGGCCTGTCCGGCTGCGCTCGTCGCCCGGTGGCCGCTCGCCACGCGAGGGCGGTGTCCCGTCATCGGTTCGCCCGTGTCCCCGGCAGCAGGCTTGCACCGGGGCCCGAACGGGTTCTGCGGGAGGCGCCCGGGCGGACCGCCACCTCCGGATCGACGGTGATCGTGGTGCACCCGAGGGGCGCGGTGAGAGCGCGGAGCGCGGTGACGGACAGTCTGATCCACGGGTGGTCCTGACCGAGGGTCGCCAGCAAACGCGCGCAGGAGGTGAAGGCGACGGCGGTATGGCGACCGCTGGGAGTGCGGAAGAAGCACGTCACGTAGCAGCGGCGTTGCGGCCGGACGGGTACGTACAGCAGATCGGGCGGCGGATGTGCACCGGGCGTGGGTTCCCCGTTCCGTCGGGCATCAGGCATGGTGGTCTCCGGTCACGCCCATGGCCTTCACCTCACCGGGGTGAAGTCCCGCGCTCCGACGAACGCGGGTCGGCGTGCCGGTGCCGCGAAGGGTTCGCCCGCCGTGTTCTCGACGCTGTTGAACACGATGAACACGTTGCTGCGCGGGTACGGTGTGATGTTGTCGCCGGAGCCGTGCATGCAGTTGCAGTCGAACCAGGTCGCGGAGCCGGAGCGGCCGGTGATCAGCCGGATGCCGTTCGGTTCGGACAGCGCGGTGATGGCCTCGTTCGACGGCGTCCCCGCTTCCTGCATCCGTAGTGACTCCTTGTAGTTGTCCCGGGGCGTGGCGCCCGCGCAGCTCAGGAACGTCCTGTGCGAGCCAGGGATGATCATCAGGCTTCCGTTGGTGGTGTGGTTGTCGGTGAGCGCGATCGACACCGACACGGCGCGCATGCGGGGGAGGCCGTCCTCGGCGTGCCAGGTCTCGAAGTCCGAGTGCCAGTAGAAGCCGCTCGCCCCGAAGCCGGGTTTGACGTTGATGCGGGACTGGTGGACGTACACGTCCGAGCCGAGGATCTGGCGGGCTGCTCCCACCACGCGCTCGTCCCGCACGAGGGAGGCGAACACCTCGCTGATCCGGTGCACTTCGAACACCGATCGGATGTCGCGGGACGTGGGCTCGACGACGGCGCGTTCGTCGGAGCGGACAGCCGGGTCCCGGACCAGCCTGTCCAGCTCAGCGTGGAACAGGGCCACCTCGTCCGGGTTCAGCAGTGCGTCGACGGTCGTGAAGCCGGTGCGTTCGAAGTCCGTCAGCCCGGCCCGTCCAAGGGGGCCGGGCGCGTCGGGTGCCGACCACACCACGGGGTCACGACGCGGCATCATCGCCTCGGTCGTGCCGCGGGTCGGGTACAGGTCGGTGGTCGGGCGGTGGTTGTGCGTCGTCGTCATGGCTGTCCTCGCGCCTCGTCGATTCCGTTGTCCCTCGGTTGTGGGTCCCCTCAGGCACTCGGCTCCGGGGGAGGGTAGGCACCGTCGGCGTCGTGATCCTCCCGACCGGTCAGGGGCGGGTTGAAAACGCACACGCAGCGGAAGTCGGTCTTGGGCCGCATGGTGTGCCGCTCGTGGCCGTCCAGCAGGTACATCGTTCCCGGCGTGATCCAGTGCTTCTCGCCGGTCTCCTCGTCGGTCAGCTCGGCCTCGCCCTCGACGCAGAGCACGGCCTCGACGTGGTGGGCGTACCACATCGTCGTCTGCGTACCGGCGTAGAGCGTCGTCTCGTGCAGGGAGAAGCCGACCTGCTCCCGGGACAGGACGAGCCGTTTGCTTTCCCAGGTGCCGGACGTGGCCCTGACGTGTCGGACGGTGTCCTCGATCTCCTTCAGGGAACGGATGATCACGATGGATCCCACCTCTCTGCCCGGGGCGCGCCCACGGCCGCGCGGGACGTTCGTGTCCTCAGCGAGGGCCGGCTTACCGTGGCGGCCGTTCGGTCTCCCGCACCGCGCGACCGAACAGCGCGAGCCCTTCCTCCAGTTCCTGGTCGTCGATGGTCAACGGCGGGAACAGCTTGACGACTTCGTCCTGCGGGCCGGATGTCTCCAGCAGCAGGCCCAGTTCGAAGGCACGGGCACACACGGCGGTGGCCCGCGACGGATCGGCAAACTCCATGCCCCACGCAAGCCCACGACCTCGCACCTCGGGCACGGGATCCGGCCGGTCGGCGGCGACGGTCCGCAGCGCCTGCTCGATCTGGTCCCCGCGGGCCAGGGTCTGCTTTTCCAGCCGGCCGTCGCGCCAGTACTCCTCCAGCGCGGCGGTGGCGGTGACGAAGGCCGGGTTGAAGCCGCGGAAGGTGCCGTTGTGTTCGCCGGGCTGCCAGATGTCCAGCTCAAAACGGAACAGGGTCAGCGCCATCGGCAGTCCGTATCCGCTGACGGACTTCGAGAGCGTCACGATGTCCGGGGTGATGCCGGCCTCCTCGAAGGAGAAGAACGCGCCGGTGCGGCCACACCCCATCTGGATGTCGTCGACGATCAGCAGCATGTCCCGGCGCCTGCACAGTTCGGCGAGGTCGCGCAGCCACTCGGCCCGGGCCACATTGATCCCGCCCTCGCCCTGCACGGTTTCCACGATCACGGCCGCCGGGGCATCCAGTCCGGAGCCCTCGCCGGCCAGCAACCGGTCGAACCAGCGGAACGCCAGGTCCCCACCGTCCGGCCGTTCGTCGTACGGCATGGGGGTGGCGTGCACCAGGGGGATTCCCGCGCCCGCACGCTTGAAGGCGTTGCCGGTGACGGCGAGGGAGCCCAGTGACATGCCGTGGAAGGCGTTGGTGAAGAAGACGACGGCTTCCCTGCCCTTCACCTTGCGGGCCAGTTTCAGGGCGGCCTCCACGGCGTTGGTGCCGGCGGGTCCCGGGAACATCACCTTGTACGGCAGGCCGCGCGGCTCCAGCACGGTCTCCTGGAAGGTTTCCAGGAATGTGCGCTTCGCGGCCGTCGACATGTCGAGGGCGTGGGTGACACCGTCACGTTCGATGTAGTTGAGAAGCGCGCGCTTGAGTACCGGGTTGTTGTGCCCGTAGTTGAGTGTCCCGGCACCGGAGAAGAAGTCCAGATAGGGACGATCGTCCTCGTCGTACATGCGGCTGCCGTGCGCACGGTCGAATACCGTGGGCCAGCCCCGGCAGTAACTGCGGACCTCGGACTCGAGCCTCTCGAACACATGAGAGGCGGGATGGGGAACCGTCATGATGCTCGCTCCTTACGGAGGACGAACGGACTGTGTTCTCAGCTGTTTCGAGGGCGCCGGTCATCGAGCAGCGGCCCGATGCGGTACAAGAACTCGGCTTCGTGCGGGTCGGGGAAGAGCTCCGCCGTAAACAGGAGGTTCCTTTCGAGCGGTGCCGCGTGCCGTCGGGCGTAGGACCGGAACAGCCGGTGGGACGCGACGTTGTCCGGACTGATGGTCGTCTCCAGGTGCCGCAGGGTGCCGTCCGCCGTCACCCGGGCGGTGAGATGGTCCAGCATGGCGCTGGCCGTGCCGCGTCCGCGTTGTCCCCGGTCCACGGCTATCTGCCAGACGACGAGGGTGTCGGGCTGCTCGGGGCGGCGGAATCCGGTGACGAATCCGACCGGGTCACCAGATTCCGAGGCCACCACGGAGGTACGGGCGAAATCCCTGAACCACAGCAGATAGCTGTAGGGTGAATTCACGTCGAGTACCCGGGATTCGCGGGCGATGTGCCACGCCGCAGCCCCGTCCTCGACCGTGGGAATCGCCATGACCAGTGTGTCCACGGAACACACCTCACTCTCGCTGCGCGAACCATCGCGCGCATGCGTCAACCTGCGTTTGAACGGAGCTCGGCCGATCCGTTCTCTGCGCTCCCGAAGGATGACCGTTCGACCGACGGATCACTGACTTCGGCGTCTATCGCTCAAGGTTCAGTTGTCCGCGCGGATGTACCGCCATGACGCGTCGGTTCGATGTTACGTCCGCTGGCCGCGCATGCCTAGGCGAGATTTCCTGTTTAAGGGCGGGGAAAGGTGGAACATTCCCCCATTTGGCCAGGGAATCCGGAATTTTGATTCCGCCCCCTTACGGGTCATCCTCCATCATCGGCCAGGGGCCCAGGTGTCATTTGTTCCCGGGTCGGGGTCGGTGACGCCGCAGCGTGTTCGCACAGGCCTGCTCGAACTGCCACACCACCGGCGCACGGTCTCGTGGGAGACGACGACGCTGCCCTGGAGCATCAGCTCCTCGACTTCACGGAAGGACAGCGGGAAGCGAAGGTACAGTCGCACGCAGTGTGCGAGGACTCCAGGCGGGTACGGGTGACCCGTCGCGACGGCGACGCGTCCCGCACGGACACCCTCCCCCACCCTGATCAACACCAAGATCACCCCATCGGCCGGTCAATGTGACAGCGCCATGCACAGCGCTCGGTGATCCACATGACGGTCCCTGTGTTCGAGGAGCCGGAGTGCGCCCTGGTCCGCGAGGCCAGGAACGCCTCCGCGCTGGTCGTGGGGCCCGCGGCCGCAGCGGCCTCGCCGAGATGCTGCTCGGCTCCGTCAGCCTGACCGTCGCCGCCCACGCCGACTGCCCGGTGATCGTGCTGCGCGGCACCCAGGACAACCAGCCGACGCCGCCGGTGCACGGACGGGTCGTGGTGGGCGTCGGCGAGGACGCAAAGGAGCGGAGACCGTTCGCTTCGCCGCCGAGAAGGCGCGGCGACGTGAGCTGCCCAAGGCCGTACGAGCATGGCGCTGCCCCGCGCACGAACCCGGCGGCTATCCCCTGATGGCCGGCGAACCCACCCGCCGGCACGAGGGCGGGCCGGCGAGGAACTCGAAGCGGCGCTGCGGGACCTCCTGGCGGATGTCGACGTGCGTCGGCGCACCGTCGAGGGACATGCCCGCCGGGCACTGCTGGACGCCCCACACAGCGCCGACCTCCTGGTCGTCGGCGCCCGACGCCGTGAGGGGCACCTCGGGCTCCAGCTCGGCCGCACCGCCCACGCGGTGCTCCACCACTCCGCCTGCCCAATCGCGTTGGTGCCGCACCGGAGGCGCGATGCCTGACCGGCGGCTCAGAAAACTCAGAGGCTCGCCGCGTGATCGGGGACATACGTCCGCAGATCGCGCGGCGGGCGCTCGTAGCCGGTCGACGGGGGCCGCTTCGGAAGATCCAGCACCGGGGGCGGCACCTCGTGATACGGCACGGAGGACAGCAGGTGGGCGATCATGTTCAACCGGGCCCGGCGTTTGTCGTCGCTCTCGACCACGTACCACGGCGCGTCGGCGATATCGGTGTGCACCATCATCTCGTCCTTGGCCCGGGAGTAGGCCTCCCACCGGGTGATCGACTCCAGGTCCATCGGCGAGAGCTTCCAGCGCCGCACCGGATCCTCCAGCCGGCGCCGGAAGCGCTCCTGCTGCTCGGTGTCGCTCACGGAGAACCAGTACTTGCGCAGCAAGATGCCCGCCTCGACCAGCATCCGCTCGAAGATCGGGCACTGGCGAAGGAAGAGCTCGTGCTCTTCCTTCGTGCAGAAGCCCATCACGTGCTCGACTCCCGCCCGGTTGTACCAGGAGCGGTCGAACAGCACGATCTCCCCGGCGGCCGGGAGGTGCTCGACGTACCGCTGGAAGTACCACTGCGTGCGCTCGCGCTCGGTAGGCTTGGGAAGCGCGGCGATCCGGGCGACGCGCGGGTTCAGGTGCTCGGCTACCCGCTTGATGGTGCCGCCCTTTCCGGCCGCGTCCCGTCCCTCGAAGACCACGACCAGGCGGGCGCCTTCGGCGCGCACCCACTCCTGCAGCTTCACCAGCTCGGTCTGCAGGCGGAGTAGTTCCCGTTCGTACTCGTCGCGCGGCACCTTCGCCGCCTTCTTGCCGGCCATTTCCGCCTCCATCGCCCGATGACCTGTGTCGACGACTTCAACGTAATCGCCGGCCCGGTCGGGCAGGCAGTTCTCCGTGCCCGGGGCGGCGCGACAGGCGTCCCCTGGGCGTAACGGCGCCCCCTGGCCGACCGGCCCTCGAATCGCCCCCGGACGGCCCATGGGACCACGCCCCGAAACGCCAGATGCTCGAGTCCTGCCGCTCTCGCCGAGGTGGTCGACCACCTCGGCGAGGGTGCGCAGTCGAAGGCCGGGAGCGATCGTGCAGCCCCGCTGGGTCAGGAGCGGCCGTACTTCACCGATCGTCCGCGTGATCGTGGAGCGGTCCACGCCGAACCAGCAGGCCAGCATGTCGTGGGTGGAGCCGTGGCGGAGGTGAACCAACATGGCCGACAGCCGGTCGACGAAGACGAGCTTGTGCCCGGCACCGGCACCGACAGCCCTACCGTGGACGCGAGGCAAGCACCGCCTGGTGTCGTTCGCGCCACAACGGGCCTATCCCCGCTACGAGTTCGGCGATCACCTCTGCCTTCAGCTCGGTGACCTGCTGACTGCGTATGACTGCTGCACGCATCCCATTTCCCACCAAGCAGACCATGATCAACGGTCAAGGCCCCACCGTGCCACCGCCAACCATGCACGAGCTCGGCGGTCATGACTATTACGGTGGCTCTCCGAGCAGCAGAGGTGTGTGGGAAGCGCCGCGCCGCTCCGGTGGTGCCCCTCTACTCCATCCAGCGCAAATCGTCCCTCCGGCGGCGTCTCCCGGCGGGCCCGTACTCACGCGGGCGGTCAAGGTGGAGTGCCGGAGCGCCGGCGTCACGAAGGGACATACGGATGTCGAAATCGAGTTGGCAGTTGAGCCGGCGTGGTCTGCTCATAGCCGGTGGGGCCTTGGCCTCCACAGCCGGCGCCACACTGCCTCCGCGGGTCTCCCCAGCCGGGGGAGGGGACATGTCCGGCGGGGCCGGCGAGGGTGACGACTCCGGACGGGCGGCGAAGATCGACGTCCACCATCACTACACCGCCCCGGAATGGGTGGAGTGGGCGGAGCGCGCAGGGGTGGTCCGCAAGGAGGACCTGCTCTGGTGGGCACGCTGGGACGAGGACGCCACGCTCGCTCTCATGGACCGGGCGGGAATCGCGACCGCCGTGCTCAACCCCACCATGCAGGACCGCTACCGCTCCGCGGCGCAGGCCAAGGAAGGGCTGTCGGTGCTCTTCGACGCGCTGACCGGTTTGACGTACCGGCATCCGGGCCGTTTCGCCTTTCTCTGCCCGGCCCTCCTGGACCACCCGGACGTCTCCACCTGGGCGCTCGAGCGCGCCTACGACGACCTCGGTGCCGTCGGAGTGAGCGTCAAGGCGAATCACAACGGCGTTTACCTGGGCGACCCCTCGTACGACCGCTTCCTTGCCGAAGTCGACGAACGGTCCGGTGTCCTCTTCACCCACCCGCTCGACCTTCCGGGAAAGCCACCGGGAGTGCCCACTGTCTCCGGCGTCCCGAACTTCATGTGCGACTTCCTGCTGGACACGACGCGCGCGGCGGTGAACCTCATCCGCACGCGCACACTCGACCGCTACGCCCGGCCGTCGGTCGTCCTGCCACATGCCGGCGGATTCCTCCCGCAGATCGCCACCCGCCTGGAGGCCTTCGGCGACCACTGCACTCCACCCCTCGACCCGGGCCGGGTGCGGGACGTGCTCCACCGCTTCTACTACGACACCGCGGGCCCGCTCGCTCCGGCGTGCACCCTCGTGGAGACGGCCGGCGCCGACCGGATCCTCTTCGGCACGGACTGGCCTGCCGCCTCGGCGGAGATCGTCACCGACTACACGATGCCGGCCGTCGCGGGCGACCACGCGTTCACCGAGCACCAGCGCCGCGGCATCTACCGCGACAACGCACGGCGACTCCTGCCCGCACTCGGCGCACCGATCGCACCGGTCACCGGCTCCACGGATACGAGGTCCTCCGGGCGCCAGCAGTAGACGCCCTGGTCACCCAGCCGCTTCAGGGCGGGCCTTAATAGGCAAGTGTACACTTGCCTATAGTGAGGGTGTGGCCGAAGACCTGCTCAAGGCGTTGGCCGATCCCACTCGCCGCGCCGTCCTCGACGAGCTCGTCGAGAAGTCCGGACAGACCCTGTTCGAGATCTGCTCGCGGTTGGCCGTGAAGCTCTGCTCGCCATCTCCCACCAGGGGGTATCCCAGCACCTTGCCGTGCTGGAGGCGGCGGGGCCGGTCGAGATGCGACGGGAGGGCCGCTGCAAGTTCCATGACCTGAACACGGCTCCGCTGCGGCAGATCGCCGAGCTGTGGGCGCTGCCCGGCCCGTCCGGCCGAGAGGAGAACACACCACGAGGGACGACCACGCGGAGGGCCCTCCGGTTCTACACCGAGGTCCTCGGATTCGTGAAGAAGCACGACGTCCCAGCGGGCGGGGAGGGCTGGCGGCTGACCGTCGTGTCGCCCGAGCAGCCGCGGCGGGGACTCCGGTGGGCGGCACCGACCCGAGGTTCGCCAGCGGGCCGCTGACGGTCGTTGGCGTCGGGGCCGACAGGTGCAGGCGCTCTGTACCGTGCGTGTGGTCGAGCAAGCCGGTCGCTCCGGGGCATCGGCTTGCTGGATCGCGCCTGGAGCTGTGATCGTCCTCCGCGTCCTGTACGCAACCACGCTCGACGGACGCCTTCAGCGCGGCTTCCTGCAGCACACGCCCGATGACCGGCAGCAGGGCGGGATCCTCGATGCGTTCGGGCAGCGTCCGGTACAGCTCACGGTAGTAGGGGGAGTGGGCGCGGGCGGAGTAGATCACCGCGGCCAGCCGTTCGCGCTGCCGGTGCGCCAGGGCGTCCGGGCCCTGCCGCTGCGTTCGGCGGCCTTCTCGGATCAGGGCGAGTGTCGATGTCATCACACCGCTCCTCCCGGAACGGGTGCGGGCTGCCAGAACGCGCAGTGGTGGTCGGCCGCGAACCCGGTCCGGGGCCGGCACCTGGATGCGGTCCCCGTCGGCCGTGTGGGGCGGCCAGGGCTCAGTCCCGGGCGCGTTGGGGTCGCCAGTGGCCGCGAGCGTGCCCAGTAGGCGGTCATCTCGGCAGCAGCATGCTTGGGACACCTACCACCCCGGCAACCGCAGACAGGCGTTCCCCAGGGGACGGTCCTCTGAGCCACCGAGACCATTTTGCCGTCAGCTCACGAGTTACCCACGGAAACCCTTTCCCCGTGACCTCCCCTGCGCCACCATGAGCCGTCATACCCGCCGGTACGTCAGGTCTGCGCGCGGGTCGCAAGGCTTGCAAGGAGGCGGCGGGATGGCTCGGGCCGACGACGTCAGGGATCGTGGCGGTGCGGAGCCCGGTCACGGGATCCACGAGGGCGCGTCCGACGCGCGGCTTACCGAGCTGCTGCGCGCTGACACGGCCACGGCGTATCCGGCGCTCCAGGAACTGCGCGCCCGTCATCATCCGCACGTCCTCGCCTACGCCAGGCTGTGCACTCCCAACGAGTCCATGGCACGGCAACTGGCGGCCCAGGCGTTTACGCTGGCGGCCCGTGAGACCGCCCGCGGAATCGACTCGGGCCTGCCCTGGCGCCACCAACTCCTCCTGCTGGTCGCCCGGTCGGCGGGGTCGTGGGCAGGTGACGGGCGGGCGGCCGGCCTGGACGCGGGGCTGTTGCTCGTCCTGAACTCGGTCGGCCCCTCCGGCCCTCTGCCCCCCATGCTCACGGCGTTTCAGTCCTTGTCTTCCCGTACTCAGGGCCTGATCTGGTACGGGATCGTGGAGCGGGAGCCTACGGAAAGCACGGCCGCCCTCCTCGGCCTGACCCGGGAGGACGTCACTTACGGCACAGACACCGCACTGCAACAGCTGGCGCGTGCATGCCTGCGTACCCGCCTCAGCGCCGCCGAGGACCCGGACTGCCCCGACTTCGGCCGCCTCATCGAGGAGTCCGTTCGGCCGGACAGCCCCCGCGACAGCGCCGATCTGCACGCCCACATGACGCATTGCCCGCACTGCACGACGGCATACGAGGAGCTGTCGGCCCTGCGGGACGCGCCGCGCACGGCGCTGGCCGAGGGGCTGCTGCCGTGGGGCGGCACGGCGTACGCGGCGGGTGACCCGGGGGAGCGGCCGGCCGGTGGCACCGCCGTGTGGCGGAGCGGGCCCCGCCCTGCCGGGGCCGGGCGGGAAATGGATGACGGGCAACGGGCACCGGATCGCCGGCGCACCGTGCTGGTGTCGGCGGTGCTGGGGGTGGCCCTCCTGCCGGTGGCGGTATTCCTGATGTCACAGAGCCGATCGCCGTCGCCCGACCCGGTGGGCGCGGTGAACACTCCGGTGAGCACACCGCCGGTGGCGGTGACGGTGACGGCCACTGTGTCGGCGACGCCATCGTCGCCCTCGCCCTCGCCGTCGCGGACCTCGAAGTCGCCCTCCCCGACGCGGAGTCCGTCACCGACGAAGACGGCGAGCCCGAAGCCGCCGCCCTCCTCGACGCGCCCTCTCTCCGGCTCGTTCGCGCAGGTTGTGAACGTCGCGTCGGGCCTGTGCCTGGACGTGAGTGGCGCCTTCTCCAACGGGACCGATGTGATCACGGCCCCCTGCTCGTCGTCACGCGCACAGCGCTGGCGCGTCGACGACGACCGTGGGTTGCTCCAGTCGGCCGCCAACCCCGACTTTTGCCTGGACAGCCGGGGAGCGACGCACCGGGGCGTCGGGATCTGGGGTTGCGACTCGGTGGAGGGCCGCAACGGCCGGAACCTGATGTTCGTGGTGGACGGGGACGGGCTGATCCGCCCCGCCATCGCCTTCGGCACGGCCGTCACCCCGGACGGCGGTGCTGGGGACGGGCTGTCGCTGGAGTCGGCAGGTGAAGGCACCGAGCAGCGGTGGCGGGCGGGGGCACCCTGATCAGACCTCGCGCATGTTGCGCAGTTCCATCACCGCTCGTCGGCGCCCTCGTTGTCGGAGCGGGCCGCGTCAACTGTTGGGGTCTTCAACGAGGCTGGCCGAGTGCTGCCGCCGGACGCAGGTTCTCCTCGAGTTCTTCGGCCAGGGCCGCGCCGGCCAAGGCCCGTCCCAGTGGGGGTGCCTGTTTGAACAGGTTGTGTCCGGCGGCGAAAGAGATTCGGTCGGCTTCCCAGACTGCCATGCCGTCACCGCTCCACGGCAGGCTTGTCACCCAGCAGTGCAGGTACTCGACGGGCTCGGGGTCGAGACGGGCAATGCGCGGGAGACGTACGCGCAGGAGCGTTCGTTGAGCGCCGCCAGTGCTTCAGGGTCCACGAAGCTGCCGTCCTCCCGCACCTCGACCGTTTGGCTGAGGCCCACCGCGTATCGGCTGTTGCCGGGGTAGGGGGCTGCGTAGACGCCGACCTCCCCGAAGTCGCCGCAGCTGTCCTGCAGGCAGGCGACCCGCCCCGGGGGCGCTCCCCTGACCTGGAAGGTGAGGCGGACGTGGGCTGCCGGCCGCCGCCCCCAGGCCTCGGGTGCCACCACCCCACCCCCACTTCCGCATACTTGTACGACCTGTCGGCGGTGCACGACGCGCACGCCCGGTTACGGTCCTGGCTGCCGAAGCCGAGCGAGCCGTACTACTCCCGCCAAGCCAACCCGCACCCGTCTGTCGTGCACGTCACGCTGGGCTGGTCCGTGGTCTCCTCCGCCGCCGTAACGGCCGGCTACGACACCACGTACAACGCCGTCGTCGAACAGGCCGTCAAGGACTCGGGAGTGGATTGGAGCATCGTGCGTCCTGGTGAGTTTGCGACGAACTCACTCCTGATATGAGGACCAGCGATCAAGGCAAATCGCCGAGCCGTGGAGCCCTTTCCTGACCAGATCGGGCATCCCATCCATGAGGCCGACATTGCCGACGTCGTCCTGGCCGACCTGCTCGACCCACGCCGCCGCGGACGGATCGACACGATCATCGGACCGGACAGTCTCACCAAACGCGAACAGGTTGCAGTGATCGCAGAAGCGATCGGAGAGCAGATCACGCTCGATGAGGTCCCCGCCGAACAAGCCCGCGCCTTCTACCGATCCCAAGGCGGCTTCGCGGCCGCGAACGCAGACTTTCTGTTCGGTTTCGAAAGCTACGACGGCGTCGAATGCATCACAGATGAACCCCATGACACGAGCGCCCCGGCCGACGATGCCTGTCCTTCGCCGCGGCGGTCACCTGAACGGCAGCGTCAGATGCACCCCGGAAGTCTGTCAGGACCACAGATCCCACCGATCAAGGACTCGCCCGATCCTCTATCGCTCCTCGGCGGTCACCCTTGCCGTGGGCCGGAGGCCAGGACGCTGGTGACGAAGCGCGCCAACTGTGCCCGCATCATTGGCCGCGGAATACGCTCTGCTCCGGCAAGGTGCTCGACGAGGTCGGCTCGTGTGGCGGCGAGCAGGGCGTGGGCGGTGAAGTCGCTGTCGGTCAGGCCGGGGATCTGCTCCAGTACGGCTCGGAGCAGGTTGTGCCACTGCTCGTAGTGTTCCGCCCGGTATGGGCTGCCGCTCGCGCCTTCCTCCAGAGCCAGCGCGAGGCGCCGGTTGTCGAGTTTGAAGCAGAGGACGGCGTCGAGCAGGGCGGGCACGCGATCCTGCGGTGGGGTCGTGGGTCCCAGGGGTGGCGGGCCGGCTTCGACGGCCTCCCTGATCGGTTCGAGCCGTGCCTCGTACAGTGCGCGGAGCAGCCCGGCGCGATCGCCGAAGGCCCGGAAGAGTGTGCCCTTGCCGACACCGGCCGCAGCCGCGACGTCGGCCATGGTGACGTCCTCGGGACTTTCATGGCGGGTGAAGAGGGCGTCGGCGGCCGCGAGAACGGCCTCCCGATTGCGGACGGCATCCTTGCGAGACGACTGGCGTTCGGGCATGCCGCTCCTTCCACTTGTAAAACGGACCCGTGGTCCATAACGTTGAAGCGGACCCAGGGTCCGGATTCTTTGACTGGAGGATACCCGTGTCCGCACCGACCTCCCCGGCGGATCTTTACCGCCACAGCCTGCGACTGCTGCTCGACAAGGACATGTCCGCGTGGGTCGCCCTGTGGGCCGACGACGGCCTCATGGAGTTCCCCTTCGCCCCCGACGGCTGGCCCCGGCGTCTGGAGGGCAAGGAAGCCATCGCCACCTACATGCGCCACTACCCGGACCACATCGACGTGCAGGACTTCCCCGACCTTCGGATCCACCGGACCACCGATCCACAGACCATCGTGGTCGAAATGCGCGGCGTCGGCCGTCTGGTGGGGAGCGACGCTCCCTTCGACATGACCTACATCGCCGTCGTGACCGTTCGAGACGGACACATCACCTCGTACCGCGACTACTGGAACCCGCTCGCCGTTCAGGAACCCGGCGCCGACTTCGCCGGGAGCAGCCGATGAACACCGTCGGCGCCACTCTGGTGATCGGTGCCACCGGCACCACCGGAAGCCGCACCGCCGCACAGTTGACTGCCGCGGGGCACCGCGTCAAAGCCGCCAGCCGCCGGGCCACCCCGGTCGCCGGCACCGACCCGGTCCCCTTCGACTGGTACGACTCCTCCACCCACACGGCCGCCCTCGACGGCGTCGACCGCGTCTACCTCATACCGCCCCTGGGTGACTCCGACCCCGCGGCAATCATGATGCCGTTCCTCCATCAGGCCGGCACCGTCGGCGTGCGCCGCGCGGTGCTGTTGAGCTCCTCGGCCATTTCCGAGGGCGGCCCGGCGGTGGGAACGGTGCACCAGGCCCTGCCCGGTCTGTTCGAACAGTGGGCGGTACTGCGGCCCTCGTGGTTCATGCAGAACTTCACCGGCACGCACGCGCACGCCCGTAGCATCCGCGACGAGGGCATCATCTGGACCGCCACCGGAAGCGGCCGGGTCGGCTTCGTCGACGCCGAGGACATCGCAGCCGTGGCCGTCCGCGCTCTGACCGACGAGCAAGCCCCCAACACCGATCTCCTCCTCACCGGACCCGAGGCACTCGGCTACGACGACATCGCCGCGATCATGACCGACGTCACCGGTCGTGCCGTGCTCCACCGCCGTCTGTCCTACGAGCAGATGCGCGATCGCCTCATGACGCAGGTGCCGGTGGAGTTCGCCGCAATGCTGGCCGGCATGGACCGTGCCATCGCCGAAGGGGCGGAGGACCGCATCACCGACACCGTCCAGCGCCTCACCGGTCGGCCCCCGCACACCTTCCAGGCCCTCCTCGAGAGGGAGATGCGATGCGGCAGTTGATGTTCCAGGACAATCAGCAGTTCTGGATGAGGAGGACGTCGTGAAGGGTGTCACCCTGTACGCCCCGGTCGGCCGGCGCTTCTCTTGATGCGTGACGGGCGCGGGACGCGCTGAACCGGCGCGGCTTCCAGAGTCGGGGCCCTCTGCCCGACCGGCCAGGCACGTTCACCCGGTCCGACGCCGTGCGGGCGGCGTGGCTCACCGCTGCAGGTGCCGTTGTTGCCATGAATGGTTCTCCTTGGTCGTCCAGGGCGTTGAGGGACGGTCCCTGACCGCAGCCGACGCAGCACGCAGTCGTGAGTCGTGGCTCTTGTCGACGTGCGGCTTCGCGGGTTTGAGCCGCCTTGGCCGCAGCGCGAGCGGATCGGTGAACGGGCCGACGGGGACCGTGGCCGGCAGGTTGCCTGTGGGGAACCCGCAGCTTCAGTGGGACAAGGGCCATCGCGACAGGCAGCGGCCGGAAGCTGCGAGGTCCTCGCACAGGGGCCGCTGACGCCGGACAGACTCCTTGCGGAGCCGGACGGTCCCATCCCTGGAACGAGACAAGCGTCCAGCTGTGGGCCGCGTGGCACCGGGTCGACCTGCGGCCCCTGGTGCCCTCGTTCCGCACCACCGTCCTGCGTACGAGCGGCATCGCACAGCCGTCCGAGCAGATGGCTGTCCTTGGGGCGCCACGGGGTGCGGCCGACGTCATGGCGGCCTGGACCACGAGGCGCGGGTCGCGCGACACGTCATCTCATTTGGTGAGTCTGTGCAACGATTCGTCGGCCAGTAGGAAGTCACGAGCGGGGCGAAGACCGATGCAGTACGTCAATCTCGATGCACGGGTCGGCGACCTGTCAGGGGTCTTGTACCCGGCTCGCTACCTGAGCCACCTCCCCTCGATCTCCGGCGATCTGCCGCCGGGCGCCCGGGCTTTCGCCACTCACGCGGACCACTACGACTTCCGCAGCAGGCGATGTGTGAAGGACCTGACTCTTCGGACTGTCCGGGGTGCCGGCGGTGAGGAGATGGAGGTCGTGTTCCAGCACAACTGCTGGAAGCACGACCAAGATCTGTTGATCCGCTACGTAGGGGTGTCCAGTTTCGTCATCGATCCCGTCGGCGAGGACCGAGGCACGGACCTCGGGACTGTGATTCTCGACGAGATTCTGCCGCACAGGGACGGCTGTAGCCACGAGATCGCCTGCTGGGACGGGACTCTCACCTTTGTCTGCCGTGACCTCCAGGCGACCTGGATCGAGACCGTCTGCTCCAGCAAGTCGTAGGCGCGACACGTCGTGGGTATTGTGGAGCGGCTGGTGCCGCCAGGACGTCGCCCGTGGTGAACTTGTCGGCGCTGCACAGGGGTTCGGCGAGCAGGGACATCAGCAGCACCAGGGGCAGTGCGGTGCTGACCGCGAGGACGTAGCGTCGTATCCGGCGAGCGCGATGATGGCGGTGGTGCCTCAGCACCGGGGCCGCGGAGATGTAGTCGCCCGCGATGGCCGGTTCGTTCTTGAACGGGGTGAGCGAGCGGTAGCCCGTGTAGAAGTTCGTCAGGTCGTCGCGGTCCGGTCCCGCCATCACACAGATCATCAGCGTGACGGTGACCTGGGCGGCGAAGAGGACGTGGACACCGGACTGCGTTCCGGAGCTGAAGTCGGTCATCTCGCCACCTCCGCGTCCCGGCCGGCGCCCGCGGGGTGGCTTGTGGTCAGTATCACGATCACAGACGTACCTACTGGTCGGTATGGTCACGGGGAGCCGCGACGACAGGAGGCACGATGTCTGCGACCAACCGCCAGATCCGTCTGGCAGCCCGCCCCAAGGGCGAGATCGAACCGAAAGACTGGAAGCATTTCGCGGGGCCCGTGGACGAACCGGGTCCGGGCCGGTTCGCGGGCCGGACGCGCGTCATCTCCCTGGACCCGGCGATGCGGGGCTGGCTGGACGACCGTCCCTCCTACCTGCCGCCGGTGGGCATCGGTGAGGTGATGCGCGCCGGGTCGGTCATCGAGGTCACCACGTCCAATCACCCCGACTTCCAGCCGGGTGATCACGTGGTCGGCACGTTCGGCGTCCAGGAGTACGTGGTCTCCGACGGCAGGGGCGCCATGAAGATCGACACCTCCCTCGCCCCGCCCTCGACGTATCTGGGCGCGCTGGGGATGCCCGGCATGACCGCCTACTTCGGCCTGCTGGACGTCGGGGCGCTGAAGGACGGCGAAACCGTCGTGGTGTCGGGGGCGGCCGGCGCGGTCGGCACCATCGCGGGGCAGATCGCGAAGGCCAAGGGCTGCCGGGTCGTGGGCATCGCCGGAGGGCCGGAGAAGTGCGCGTTGCTCACCGACGAACTGGGATTCGACGCGGCGGTCGACTACCGCACCGAGGACGTCAGGAAGGCGCTGCGCGCCCACACTCCCGACGGCATCGACGTCTACTTCGACAACGTGGGGGGTGACATCCTGGACGCCGCCCTGACCCGGCTGGCGATGCACGCGCGCGTCGTGGTGTGCGGTGCCATCAGTCAATACAACAACGCCACCCCGGTCAAAGGCCCCTCCAACTACCTCTCGCTGCTGGTGCGCCGCGCCCGCATGGAGGGCTTCGTCGTCTTCGACTACGCCAAGCGCTACGCGGAGGCCGCGCAGGACATCTCAGCCTGGATCGGCGCCGGACGTATCAAGGTCAAGGAACACGTAGTCATGGGAACCGTGGACGACTTCCCCGAGACGTTGCAGATGCTCTTCCGCGGCGAGAACGTCGGCAAGCTCGTCCTGGAGCTGGCATGACGGCGGCCGAGAGGGAGGCCGCGCTCCAGGGCAAGGTGGCGATCGTCACCGGCGGTGCCGGCGGACTGGGCCGGGCCACGGCGCTGGCGCTGGCGAAGGCGGGGGCGCGCGTCGTAGTCGCGGACCTCGACGCACGGGGCGGCCGTGAGGTGGCCGAGATGATCGACGGCCACTTCCGTGCCTGTGACGTCTCCGACCTCGAGGCCAACCGTGCACTGGTGGACTTCGCCCAGCAGCGGTGCGGCGGCGTCGACATCGCGTTTCTCAACGCGGGGGTGGCGACCGGATGCGGCGTCGGCGAGGACTTCGACCTGCCTCGCTACCATCGTGCGATGGGGGCCAACCTCGACGGCGTGGTCTTCGGAACCCATGCGGTGCTGCCGGCGCTGCGGGCCCGCGGTGGAGGATCGATCGTGGCGACCGCGTCCCTGGCGGGCCTGGCGGCGGTGCCGCTGGATCCGCTGTACGGGGCCAACAAGCATGCGGTCGTGGGACTCGCACGCTCACTGGGGCCGGCTCTCGCGCCTCACAACGTGCGCTTCAACGCCGTCTGCCCCGGGTTCGCCGAGTCGCGGATCATCGACCACCTGCGCGACATGCTCTCCGAGCAGCAACTGCCGATCATTCCGGCTGAGATCGTGGCGGACACGGTGCTGCGGATCATCACCGGCGACAGTACCGGAGAGTGCTGGTTCATCCAGGCCGGACGCGCCCCGGAGCCGTTCCGATTCCGTCACGTGCCCCGTCCGGGACAGCCCGTCGGCATCTGAGAAGGCTCACAGCAGTCCGTGTCCGCCACGGGCTGCCGGTGTCACTGCTCGGCGGCGGCCCGTGGCGGCGGCGGCTGCCCCGAACCGCAAGGGTCCGGGGCAGCGACACCGATTACCTCCCCAGCCGGTAGGCGGGGACCACGGCCTGGCCCAGCCCTCCGGGTCGAAGCCGCCCGTCAGTCCGGGCGTACCGCGAGTTGAAGCCGGGGTAACGAGTGGTGCCGCGCACACGGCCTGTGCGTGTTGACTTCCACGGCACTGGATCCCTTCGCACCCGGTGCTGGAGCAGTTGGGTGCGGCCTGGCGGCCGGCCCTGAATCTGCCGACACCCGTGATTCGCTGGGGCTGCTCGACCTGTTCGGTGACCTATCCGAGACCCCTACCCCTGGTTGGACCTACTGCGGCCCGGTCTGCCGTTCATTATGACCCCGCTACCGGGCTGTGGTTGGCCAGCCGCTGTCAGGACGTACGCCGGGTCCTGCTCGACCCCCAGCGTTTCCTCCCGGACAACGCCCAGCACGCCGTCAGCCCGCTGTCCGTGGCTGTGCTGCGGGTATCTGGCTCGCGTCGGCTCCACACTCCCGCCCGCGCTGGCGAACAAGGCCACCCTGAGCCGTTCCGGACTGCGCCGCGTGGTCACACGGTTCTTTACGTGTAGCGTGTCGCAACCGCCGTGCCGGTGATCGAGCGCATTGCCGACGAACTGCTCGACGGGGTACGGTCCCAGCTCGACTCCACTGACGGCTGCGACCTGTTCACTCATGCGCGCAGGTCCTCCCGTGCCGGGTGCTGAGGGAAGCCCTCGGTATCCAGGGCGTCGAACCGGCAGCTCCGATCCGTTGGAATGCCGCCTCGCTGGAGCTGTTCTGGGGCAGGCCGTCACTCGAACGCCAACGGGAATTGGCAGAGCTCGTGGCAGAGTTCCATCAGTGACTCACCGTGACCCTGCGCCGGGGCACGATCCCTGCCGGTTTGTTCATCGGGGCGCTTGCCCGCCACCGCATGCCCGACGGCACGTCACTGGACGCCGAGACCGCGGTCGCCGTGTGCCTCTTCTTCGTCGCCGGCCAGTCCACCACCGGGCAACTCACCGCCACCGCGCTACGCCGGGCACTGTGGAAGAGGTCTTGCGACACGAGCCGCCGGTGACCACCTGGCGCCGTGTGATCGCGCAGGCCGGCCGGCTGGGCGGAGCAGGACTGCCGGCCGGCGCGCAGTTGCTGTTGATGCTCATGGGCAGCGGATCCGAACCCGGAGGTCTTCCCACATCCGGAACGGATGTGCCCGAACCGGGCCGACATCCCCCACCACCTGGCTTTCGGCGCCGGTCGCCACCGCAGCCCGGGCGCGTCCTCGGCGCGCACGGAGGTGGCGGTGGCCCTGCCGGCTGCAGCACGCGGCCTTACGGACATTCGACCGGCCGCCGGGACGGCGGAGCCCCCATGGTCGGTCTGCTGTCGTTCAGAGCACCATGGAAGATGGTGGTGGAACAGGTATGAGCGGCACGGCACGCGCCTGCACCACACGGCCTCCTCTCAGGGGGTACTGCCACCAGCTCCAGCGGATGACGCACGAGGCGAAGGGGGACTCGGCTCGGTCAGCCGAGTTTGAGGAGGCCCGCGTCGACGACGGCGCGGCCGAAGGGGATTGAGAGTATGGCGAGACGCTCACAGTCGGCGTCACCGAGGGCGGCGTAGGCGGGAAGGGCCAGGCGGTCGGTACGGTCCTCGATGTGCCGGCGCAGCCGTGCGCCTTCCGGGCTGAGGGAATCACCGGCGAGGAGACCTCGCTCGCGTAGGCGCTCCTGGGTACCGGCCCACTCCTCCTCGGGCCACGCACGGCTCGCTTTGAGGAAGTCGACGGGAACCTCACCGGTCGCCGCGTGCAGAACCAGAGCCTCCAGACCCCCGATGCCCTCGTTCAGCAGGCACGCGACATGGCCGTCTCCACGGAACTCCCGGAGCAGCGTCTGGGCGTGCCACAGCTGCAGTACCGGCTCCTCCGGCCAAGGCAGCGCGGCATGAGCAGCGAACAGCGGGCGGCCATGGACATGTTCACCGGCCGCCTCGGCGGCCTGGCGGGTCAGCGCCAGGACTTCGTGCAAGGTGGGCAACTCGTGGATTCCCGCCCGCCGCAGGGCCTCGCAGGCCGCAGCGTACCGCGCGTCCAACACCTGCTGCGGCGTCGTCGCCTCCCAGGCTCCGTCGACCGCCTGCCGTACGACATTCGGGTTGAAGTTGTAGAAGGTCGAGATGACCAGCTCGGCGGATGCTCGGCCGAACGCGGCGCTCCGGGATGTAAGTATCCGGCGCGTCCGCTCAGGCCGAGGTCCGCGTACCGTCGCCTTCCCTCGGGGACGAAGTAGATCATCGCGTGGACGGGCTCGAGACGGCGCCAGGCCTCGCGTGCTGCCTTCATGGGGTCACCTCTTCGGAGAGTCGACGATCGGGGTACTCGCTGATCGGGGTACTCGCTGCCGGTTCAGAACTCGCCGTGCGCTCGCAGGTGTTCGAGCAGCAGGCGGCTCAGCGTTTCGGGCGCCTCCTCGGGGATCCAGTGGCTGATGCCGTGGAGGGTCTCGAAACGATACGGCCCCTTGACCCACCGCCCGGTTTCCTGAGCGGCTGCAGGGCCGAACGCGCTGTCCCCCGTGCTCCAGACGTACAGCGTGGGCACGTCGACGACGCCGATCGGGCCGTCGGGGCGGCCGGCCCGGTACCAGTTCAGCGCCGCGGTGAGAGCGCCCGGCCGGGACAGGCGGCGCACGTAGGCGTCCACACTGTCCTGCGGTGCCTTTCCGGCGTAGAAGCCGCGAAGCTCCTGGGCATCGTCGGCGAGCATGCGCTCCTCGGTCGCGGGTGTTTCGCGCCAGTCGATCATGTAGCGAGAGCGTGTGCGCTGGTCCTGGTCGGTGCGCAGGGTGGTGGCCAGAGCGCCGGGATGCGGGGTCGAGACAACCGTCAGCGTGCGTACTCGGCCGGGGTGGGCCTGCGCGGTCCACCAGGCCACCGCGCCTCCCCAGTCATGGCCGACCAGATCGAACGCCGCCCAGCCCAGTTCCTCGCTGATCGCGACCACGTCGTCGACGAGAAGGCCGATGCGGTAGTCCTCGGGGCGCCGGGGGCGGGCGCCGGGGGAGTACCCACGCTGGTCGGGTGCCACCACCCGGTAGCCCTGCGCCGCCAACGCCTCGATCTGCCGTTGCCACACCAGCCCCGTCTGCGGGAAGCCGTGCAGCAACAGCACCGGGCGACCCTCGGGCGGACCCGCCGCGATGACGTCGAACACGCCCGCACTCGTGGGGATGCTCAGTCGGGTCACGATCCACCTCTCCATACCAACTGGTCGGTAGACTTCCCGCAGGAGCGCGGGCTGTCAAGGGCAGCGGTTGAACGTGACGCCGAATTCAACTCCACCCGGGCCCTCATCACCGCAGTTGGTGTCAGGCGCCGCCCGCCGGCATCGACCCCGGCCCACCCAGCGCCGATGTCCGGCCGCGAAGCTCACGGGCGAACCGAACCAAGAGGAAACAGTGAGGCGACATGAGGGAATGTCGGCGACGGCTGAAAAGTGGTTCTGGATCACTTTCAGTGCTGGAGCCACGGAGGGTCACCACAACCGCGATCATGAACGGCTCCGCGCGGTGAGGAGGACTCGCTTGCGGAGC
>NZ_JBVIGA010000047.1:0-35442 GCF_055571035.1 Streptomyces malachitofuscus
ATGGGCCCACCCGAAAAGATCGTGTTGTAGAGGGACTGGAACACCCGGAAGCCCCTAGGCCAATGCGCCCACCCAGACGCCCCCTAAACCGACCCCCGGCACCCCCACGTGGGAGGCCGGGCCTCGGCCGCGTCCGCGGCCGTCGATCACTGCTGCGATGCGGTCCTCGCCCGACGCGCCGCACGGGCGGCGGGTCCCTCGGCGCGTCCGGGCTCCGGTGACGGTCATGGCACGGCCCGGCGGGCTGTCCTGACGACGCGTGCGCCCCTACTCGAACGTCGTCGAGCCCTCCGGCACCCACTCCTCGCCGCCCAGCGGGAACTCGTACGCCGGGCGCCCGTTGTTGCCGCTGGTGCGGAAGGGGCGGCCCTTGTCGTCCACGGTGAGCGTGCCGCTGCGGGAGCCGCTGGACCACTTCAGCTCCAGGTACCAGCTCACGTCGTACGCGGAGGCGTCGGCGGTGATGTAGTAGACCTCGGGGTCGGACTCGCTGACCGAGAACGGGAAGTCCCGTTGCCCGGCCTGAGGGGTCACGGCGGGGCGCGCGGCGTCCAGGGCGACAGTGAAGGAACGCGTGGGCACGTTGCCACCGCAGCCGACGCCGGGGTAGCCCATCACGAAGTCGTTCCAGGCGAGCGGCGACCGCTTGCCCGCCACCCGCACGCTGAGCCCCTCCACGACCACCGTCTCGTCCGAGGTCCCCTGCACGGTGAGCCGCACGTACTGCTCCCCGGAGGAGACGGCCCCGAACGCACTGACCCACGCCGTCGCGTCCGGCTCCTCCGGCGGCGGTTTCACCTCGCTCGCCGGCCGGTTGACCAGATAGCGCTGCCCGCAGGGGCTCTCCCAGGCGTAGGGGTCGGTGTGCACGGTGAGGGGCACCCCGCGGTCCCCGGCCGCAGTGTCCGGCGCGGCGGAGGAGCCGGAGGCCGGCGGGCTGCTCGGAGCCTTGCCCTTCGCCCCGGGGGAAGGGGACGCGGACGGGGACGCCGACGCGGAGGGGGAGGCGGAGAGCGACGGTGAGGCCGTGACGTCCTTGCCGTCGACGCCCGCGGCCCCGACCGGTCCCTTGCGGCCGCCGCCGTCCGTCCCGCCGTCCGGCAGACCCAGGGCGAGCGTGACACCGACGACCACGGCGGCCACGGCGGTCCCGGCGAGGACGGCGGTTCGGGTACGGCGCCGGGGGCGGGGGCGGGGTTCGCCGTCCGTCTCCGGGGCCCCGACGGCCGGAAGCTCCGCCTCCGCGGGGCGGCCCGTGTCCGGCGCCTTTGCCGACGCGGGCCCGGTGTCCTTCTCCGGCGCCTTTGCCGGTACGGGCCCGGTGTCCTTCTCCGGCGCCACCGCCGCCGGAGGCTCGGGCTTGCGCCGCCGCGCCGCGTCCGCCAGCACCCACCGCCGGTGCAGTTCGACCAGTTCCTCGGGGCCCGCCTTGCACAGCCGGGCCAGCCGTTCCACCGGCGCGTAGTCCGTGGGCACCGCGTCCCCGTTGCAGTACCGGTGCAGGGTCGACGTACTCATGTGGAGCCGCTTGGCGAGGACCCCGTAGCTCAGCCCCGACCGGTCCTTCAACTCCCGCAGGAACGCGGCGAACTCCGCCGCGGGCATGCCTTCCGACACCGTTCCTCCCTCCCCCGTGTCCCGTTCCGCCGTTCCAGGGAACGGTCGTTTCCCCAGGTCACAGCGGTGTGAGCGTTCCAGCGTCCCGGATGGCCCGCCGGGTGTGGCGGCCGGGACGGATCTCCCCACAAGCTCTGGTCATCCAAGCACGCCGCTCCCGCCGAACGGTCGAGCGGCCCGCCCAACTCGTACTGATGACAAGGAATTCGCCATGCGCAGCTCCCGCCTCCGCCTGCTCGCCGCCGCCGGCATCACCCTCGCCACGCTCGCCCTCACCGCCTGCGAGGACGGTACGGGCACCCAGGACGAGGGCGCGGGCGCGCCGACCGCGACGGCGACCGCGGACACGCCCGCCGACTCGCCCTCGGACCCGTCGGACGGCACGGGTGCGGGTTCGGGTTCGGACAAGTCCTCCGAGTCCGGAGGGGGCAAGGACGGAAGCAAGGACAACGGCAACGACGAAGGCGCCGACGGCGGCAAGGACACGGACGGGGGCACCGGCGCCTCGGGCGGTTCCGACTCCGACGACCCGGGGAGCCGCGTCGCCTGCAACGGCTCCAACACCACCGTCACCGCCCGGCCGGTCCCCCGCCCCCTCAACCACATGCTGATCACGGTCAAGAACACCGGATCCAAGCTCTGCGACCTCACCTACTACCCGGTGCTCCGCTTCGACGAGATGCAGTGGGTGCCGCAGCCGGTCGAGGAGAGCAAGCCGCAGGCCGTGGTGAGCCTCAACCCGGGCGAGTCGGCGTACGCGGGTGTCCTGCTGTCGGCCGCCGACGGCAGCGGCGACGGCGGCACCACCGGCCACAAGCTCACCGTCGGCTTCCAGGGCCGCACCCCGAACAGCAGCGGCGGCCCGTCCGCCATCCCGTCCCTGCCGGCCAAGGGCGTTTACTACGACAGTTCCCTGACGGTGACGTACTGGCAGCAGTCGATGGACGACGCCCTCACCTACTGAGCGGCACTCAGCTTCTGGGCCACCTCGGTGGCCCAGTAGGTGAGGATGTTGCGCGCGCCGGCCCGCTTGATGCCGGTCAGCGCCTCGAGGATCGCCCGGTCCCGGTCGATCCAGCCCTTCTCGGCGGCCGCCTCGATCATCGAGTACTCACCGGAGATCTGGTACGCCGCCACCGGCACGTCCACCGTGTCCGCGACCCGGGCGAGAATGTCCAGATACGGGCCCGCCGGCTTCACCATCACCATGTCGGCACCCTCCTCCAGGTCGAGCGCCAGCTCGCGCATCGACTCACGGACGTTCGCCGGGTCCTGCTGGTACGTCTTGCGGTCGCCCTGGAGCGAGGAGGCGACGGCCTCCCGGAACGGCCCGTAGAAGGCGGAGGCGTACTTGGCGGTGTAGGCGAGGATCGCCACGTCCTCCCGGCCGATCTGGTCGAGGGCGTCGCGGATGACGCCGATCTGCCCGTCCATCATCCCGCTCGGCCCGACGACATGGGCGCCCGCGTCGGCCTGCACCTGCGCCATCTCGGCGTACCGCTCGAGCGTGGCGTCGTTGTCGACGCGGCCCTGCTCGTCGAGGACCCCGCAGTGCCCGTGGTCGGTGGTCTCGTCGAGGCACAGGTCGGACATGACGAGCAGGTCGTCCCCGACCTCGGCCCGCACATCCCGCAGGGCGACCTGAAGGATCCCCTCCGGGTCGGTGCCCGGCGTCCCGACGGCGTCCTTCTTCGACTCCTCGGGCACACCGAACAGCATGATCCCGGAGATCCCGGCCGCCACCGCCTCGGCGGCCGCCTTCTTCAGACTGTCCCGCGTGTGCTGCACGACGCCGGGCATCGCCGCGATCGGCACCGGTTCGCCGACGCCCTCGCGCACGAAGGCCGGGAGGATGAAGTCGGCCGGGTGCAGCCTGGTCTCGGCGACCATGCGCCGCATGGCGGGGGTGGTCCGCAGACGCCGCGGCCGCGTGCCGGGGAAGGATCCGTACGTCGTCATACCACCTACGCTACGCCCGCCCCGCCCGTGCCTTTGCCGACGCCGAGTCGGCGGGCCGGGGGCCACCGTGCGGGCCCCGCGCCCGGGGCATGCCGGAGGAAAGGCCCCGACGACGGGCCCCGTGGCACCGGACCACCCGGACGGAACCGCACACGGCGATGTCCCCACCCACGGCACGGACCGCACGGTGATCGACATCCACGGCAGGCCCGGTGCCGCGGCCGACCGCGCCCGGGCGTGGGCCCCGGAGGTCCATGAACGCCCGCGGCGGGCCAAGGGGGCGTACGACCCGTCGGACCTCCTGCGCTTCGGCGACACGGTGTGAGTACCGTTCTCCTCTGCCGCGACCACGCGACCACGCGACCGAGGGGAACGACACCGTGCACAGTGCCGCCGTGACGGCCGAGGGCGACCGCATCCGCTGGGTCGAGCTGCCGGGCCGGGACCCGGCGCGCGTGTACGTCCACGGACTGGGCGCCACTTCCCCCGCGTACTTCACCGCGACCGCCGTCCATCCGCTCCTCGCGGGCCGGCGTTCCCTCCTCGTGGACCTGCTCGGCCACGGCCACAGCGACCGCCCCGTCTCCTTCGCCTACACCCTCGAGGACCACGCCGACGCGCTCGCCGCCGCCCTGGAGGCCGCGGGCGTCACCGGCGCGGAGTTCGTGGCCCACAGCATGGGCGGCTCGGTGGCCGTGGTGCTCGCCGCCCGCCACCCGGAGCTGGTGTCCCGGCTCGTTCTCGTCGACGCCAACCTGGACCCGCTGCCCCGGGTCCCCGGCGCGGCCGGCAGCAGCGGGATCGCCGCGTACACGGAGGAGGAGTTCGTGTCCGGCGGCTGGCGCGAGGTCCGTGACCGGGTGGGCGCCCACTGGTGGTCGACGATGCGGCTGGCCGGCCGGGAGGCCCTGCACCGCAGCGCCACCCACCTGGTGAAGGGCACCGAGCCGACGATGCGCGAGCTGCTGCTCGCCCTGCCGGTGCCCCGCACCTTCCTGTTCCCCGAGGCGGACGGGCCGTTCCCCGGCACCCCGGAGCTGGCGGCCGCGGGCGTCTCGGTGATCCCGGTCCCGGACTGCGGCCACACCATCATGCTGGACAACCCGGACGCGTTCGCCCGGGCCGTGGCCGGGGCCCTCGACCCCGCGAGAGAGGACTGACATGCGGCTGCGCTGCGCCGTGCTCGACGACTTCCAGAACATCGCCACGACCGTCGCCGACTGGAGCCCCGTCCAGGACCGCGTGGACGTCACCTCCTTCACCGAGCACTTCGCCACCGAGGACGAACTGGCGGCGGTGCTGGCGGACTTCGACATCGCGGTGACGCTGCGCGAACGCGTCCCGTTCCCCGCTTCCCTCCTCGACCGGCTGCCCCGGCTGCAGCTGCTCGTCGCGTCCGGGATGCGTAACTCCGTCATCGACCACGCGGCCGCCGAGCGCAACGGCGTCACGGTCTGCGGCACCCAGAGCTCCCCCACCCCGCCGGTGGAACTGACCTGGGCGCTGCTGCTCGGGCTCGCCCGCGGCATCGTCACGGAGCACAACGCCCTGCGTGCGGGCGGACCGTGGCAGTCGACGGTCGGCGCGGACCTGCACGGACGCCGCCTCGGGCTGCTCGGCCTGGGCAAGATCGGCAGCCGGGTGGCGCGGGTGGGGCTCGCCTTCGGCATGCAGGTCCTGGCCTGGAGCCCTCATCTCACCCGGGCACGGACGGACGAGGTGGGCGTCGAACTCGCTTCCTCGAAGGAGGACTTGCTGCGCCGCAGCGACTTCGTCTCGCTCCACCTGGTGCTGGGCGACACCACCCGGGGTCTGCTGGGCGCGGCCGAACTGTCCCTGATGAAGCCGACCGCCCATCTGGTCAACACCTCCCGCTCGGCGCTCGTCGACCAGGACGCACTGCTCACCGCGCTGCACGAGGGGCGCATCGCGGGCGCCGCCGTCGACGTCTTCGACACCGAGCCGCTGCCCGCCGGAGACCCGATGCGCACCGCACCCCGTCTGCTGGCGACCCCGCACCTCGGCTACGTCTCGGAGCTCAACTACCGCACGTACTACACCCAGGCGGTCGAGAACATCGAAGCCCACCTGGCCGGCGCCCCGATCCGCCGGCTGGGCCGATGACGGTGCGGCCCCGCGGGCGGGCCGGCCGGTCCGGCCGGGTGAAGCCTCTGATCCTGCTCAAGATCCTTTACGCGGTTACCGGACGGTAGTTACGTTCGTCCCCGACCACGGTTCGCAGAAGCACGGGGGTGAGTGCAGTGACGATCGAGGATGTCGCCGTGATCGTCCTGGCGGTCGAGGTGGTGATCATGGTGCTGGCCCGGGTCGGCACCGAGCGTCGCCACTGGAACCACGCCAAGGGGCGCGGGCCCGCCCCGCGGAAGAGGGACGACATCACCCTCGCGTCGGGGACGCTGTACGCGATCGCCGCGGTCGCGATGGTGGCGGGCGCCGTCGCCGCGCCGGTCGAGCTCACCCTCAGGGCGGTCGGCACGTTCGCGCTGTTCGGCATCCTGCTTCCGGCGTTCGCCGCGAACGCCGTGCTGGTGCTGTCGACGCGGGGCAACCCCGGGGCGGTCACCGCGGGGCGGCGCGGCCTCGCCTACGCGGTCGCCGCGGGCGGCGGCCTCCTGTCGGCCGGCCTCGTCTGACGAGCACGCGCCCGGTCACGGGGCCCCGGTGCCGTGCACCGGACCCCGTGCCTTTTGGACCTGTGGACCACGCACCCTTTGGCTCTGCCCTTCGGACCATTCCCGCACCAGGCTGGGAGGACCGTCGACCTCCCGGAGGCATCCTGTGAGTCTCGCGTTCCTGCTGACCACCCTGGTCGTGGTGGTCACCCCCGGCACCGGCGTGGTGTACACCCTCGCCGCCGGGCTGTCCCACGGCCGCCGGGCGAGCCTGGTGGCCGCGCTCGGTGGCACGCTCGGCGTCGTACCGCACCTGGTGGCGACGATCAGCGGCCTCGCCGCGCTGCTGCACACCAGCGCCGTGGCCTACTCGGTGGTGAAGTACCTCGGTGTCGGATACCTGCTGTACATGGCGTGGACGACGCTGCGCGACAAGGACGCGCTGACCGTCACGGCGGACACCGAGCCGCGGCCGGCGCTCCGCGTGATCACCTCCGGAGTCCTCCTCAACGTACTGAACCCGAAGCTGACGATGTTCTTCGTCGCCTTCCTCCCCCAGTTCGTGCCCGCCGGCACGCCCGGCTCCCTCGGCACCATGCTCCGGCTCGGGGCGGTCTTCATGGCCCTGACCTTCGTCGTCTTCGCCGCCTACGGCCTGTGCGCCGCGGCCGTGCGCGACCGCCTGATGACCCGCCCCCGGATCATGACCGGCATCCGCCGGGTCTTCGCCGTCTGCTTCGTCGGGCTGAGCGCCCGCATGGCGGTGGCCTGACATGCGATTCCGGCACACGGACACGATCTGGTCCACCCACCCCCGTCTCGCGGCGGGCGCCCTGCACACCACCGGCATCGGCCCGGCGGCCGACGTCGGCCCCCGCGTCGCGGAGTACACCGCCCGCGCCCTGACCCGGCTGGCCGACGCCACGGAGAGCCAGTTCCCCGAAGTGCTCGCCTGGCGCCGGACGTTCGCCCGGATGGGGCTGAAGCCGACGCAGTACCGGTGCGCCTCGGAGTCCCTGCTGCGGCGACTGCGCAAGGAAGGAGAGCTGCCCCGCATCCACCCGGTGGTCGACCTGTGCAACGCGATCTCCGTCGCGTACGCCGTCCCGGTCGCCGTCCTCGACGCCGACCGCATCACAGGCCCCCTGCTCGAAGTGCGCCACGCCCACGGCGACGAGGAGTACACGACCTTCGGCGGCGGCACCGAACACCCGGCCCCCGGCGAGGTGACGTACGCCGACTCCGCGGGCCGGGCGCATGCCCGCCGCTGGACCAACCGGCAGAGCGGCCACTCCGCGGTCGGCGAGCACACCGGCCGGATCCTCGTCGTGGCGGAAGCCGCGCACGACGGCGGCGCGGACACCGTCGCGGCGGTGGTGGAGACGATCGCCGCGGAACTCACCGCGCACTGGCGGACCCACCCCGTGACGGCCCTTCTGACCTCCTCCGCGCGGGAGTTCACGTTCAGCGACGAGCCCTTGTCCGGCACCCGGGCACGGTGACGGGCACATGGCACCATGGGTGCGGTGAGCGAGCGGGAACGGCCGACAGCCGATGCGGCGACGGACGCCACCGCCCCGGCGCCCGGCTCCGACTTCCTCTCCCTGCACCCCGGGGAAGCACCGGCGGGCGGCAAGGCGGACTGGCTGGCACAGCGGCTGCGACAGGCGATCACCGACCGCCGGCTGACCGTGGGCAGCAGGCTCCCGGCCACCCGGGTGCTCGCCGCCGAACTGCACGTCTCGCGCGGCGTGGTCACCGAGGCGTACCGGCGGCTCGCCGAGGACGGCCATGTCGAAGGGCGCCGACGCGGCGGCACGGTGGTGGTCGCGGCACCCCCGGCCCGCGCCCCGCAGGCCCCGCACACCGCTGAGCCGGCGCCGCACTCCCCCTTCACCGGCGAACCCGGCGCCGACGTCTTCGACGCGCTGCGCGCCGCCGACGCCCGTATCGACCTCACCCCCGGCCGGCCCGACCTCTCCGCGTTCCCCCGCACGGCCTGGCTGCGCGCCGAACGCGCCGTGCTCGCCGAACTGTCCGCCCCCGACCTCGGATACGGCGACCCGCGCGGCGACCCGCGGCTGCGCCGCGCCGTGGCCGACTGGCTGGCGCGCAGCCGCGGTATCCGGGTCGATCCGGACGGGATCCTGATCGTCGCCGGCACCGCGCAGGCGCTCACGCTGCTGAACCCGGTGCTGATGGCGGACGGCATCACCGGTGTCGCGGTGGAGGACCCCGGCTCGCTCGGCACCCGTCAGCACCTGAGCGGCGGCGGGCTGGACACCCCGCCGGTCCCGGTCGACGCCCACGGCCTGCGCATCGACGCGCTGCGCGCCACCGGAGCCCGCGCCGTCCTCCTCACCCCCGCCCACCAGTTCCCCACCGGCGTGGTGACCAGCGGCGAGCGGCGCCGCGAACTGCTGCGCTGGGCCGCGGACGGCGGACTGATCCTGGAGGACGACTACGACGCCGAGCACCGCTACGACCGCCCGCCCGTACCCGCGCTGCGCTCCCTGGTCACCGACCGCCTGCACTACATGGGCAGCGTCTCCAAACTGCTCGCCCCCGCACTGCGCATCGGCTGGCTCCTCCCGCCGGCCCGCCACCTGAAGGCGCTGACCGACGCCAAACGCATCGCCGACCTGGGCAACGCCGTGCTGCCCCAGCTGGTCCTCGCCCACCTGATGGAGTCGGGCCAGTTGGAACGCCACCTGCGGCTGCTCCGCGCCCGCCACATCCGCCGCCGCGACGCGACGATCGACGCCGTACGGGAACATCTCCCGGGCGCGGTCGTCCACGGCGCGGCGGCCGGCCTGCACCTGACGGTCACCTACACCCCGGACGTCCCCGACACCGCACTCGCCACCGCGGCCCTGTCCGAAGGCGTGAAGTGCCACCCCCTCTCCTGGCACCGCCAACGCCCGGGCCCCCCGGGCCTGGTCCTCGGCTACGCGGCGGACCCGCCGGGCACGATCACCGAAGGAGTGGCCGTGCTCGGCCGCGCCCTGCGCGAGCTGTCCTGACGCCCCTGAGGGCAGCCCGGAGACCTGCTCAGGCGGCGCCTACGAGCTCACGCACCGGCACCGGACCGGACCGGCAGTCGCGGCAGCGGCCGGGAGCCGGGGCGCGGAACACCCGCTCGCAGCCGTCGCAGTCCTGGAGTGGGTGCGGACGGCGGGCACCGGTGGTGACCGATGGGGACGCCGGGACCGCGGGAAGCGGCGGAGGCAGCAACTCGCGGAGGCGATAGGCGATCACACCGGCCGGGTGCTTCATCACGACCGGCAGGTCGGCGGTCAGGGTGCGGTGCACAACGGCGGCGGTGGCACCTCGTTCGAGCCAGTCGACGACACTTGGGGCCAGTCTGTTCACGTCCCGGAGGGACAGGGTGAGGCGCGCGTCGGTGCGGCGCAGGCCGGCGAGGAGGGTGACCGCTTCCTCGGATCGCCGGTCGTGGCGGGCGGGCCGGGGCGGCGGGTTTGCCGGGGCGGGCGCGTCGGGGACGGACTCGGGGGCCTGGGGAGCCTCGGGGGCTTCGGGGACGATCGACTCACCGGGCGCTTGTTCGCTCTCCTGAGGCGCTTCCTGGGGTTCGCACCCGCCCGCCCCGACAGTGGTCCGACGGGCGCTGTGCCCGCCCGCCACCGCCCGCACAGGCCGGGCCGGGGACGACACATCTGCCTGCGCGGACACCGGCGTGTGGTGGACGTACGTACGCGTCACCAGGCGACCGGCCTCCGTGTGCTCACGCACCCGCTCCAGATAGCCGTGCGCCTCCAGTTCCCGCAGCGCGAACGCGATCCGGTCCCGCCCTTCGGGAAAGCGCTCGGCGAGGCTGCGGATGTCGACCGGAGTGCCCTCCGGCACCGACATGATGTGGGCCGCCAGTCCGATCGCGGTCAGCGACAACTCACGGTGCTGGGCGAGGTGGTTACCGACGACGACGTACTGACCGGACTGGTACGTGCGTACGTGTGTCACCCCGGAGGGGGTGGCGGATCGTCGAACACCCTGAATCGGGCGCGTGGCAGGGCTAGTCTTCTTCTCAGCCATGGGGAAGGGTTTGGGCTTCCTCTTTGGTCAGGCCCTCGCCTTGGGAGTGCTAGTCCCGGCGGGGGCCGACGTATGAACGGGCTTGTGAGGGCACCGAGTTGCCTCGGCCCACGATGCCGAGACTGCCCGCCCGAACCACCGCCGCGCCAGCCAGTGCGACACGTTTCACCCGCCCGAGTGACCTACGTGAGGTTTGGTTTGGTTGGTTGGTTTTTTCCCTGGGTTCTTAGGTCTTTTACCGCCCGCAGCCCCGGCCCTCGCGCCACCGTGTCCCGTACTACCCGGCTCCGGTCCGGGGCCCGCCGGCGAGGACAACACGCCCAAGCTCGCGAACACCGCTGACACGTGGATGTGAGCAGTGCAACTCTTCGACGATCGCCCGCATGCTGGGCCGGTCCCGGATTTCGGCGGGTGTCACACGGAAGGCGGCCAGCAGGGACTGTGCGGTCTGCTCAGGCTTCCCCAACTGCCACCAGGCGCGGGCCAAGTCGGTGTGCAGACGGCCCCTGCGTTCCGCAGTGGTGAACTGCTCCTGACGGAGTTGCCCACCTGCCCTGATCGCGGCTCCGGCGTCACCGAGTGCCCAGTGGACGCCTACTTGGTACAGCTGTACGGAGGCGGGGGTGATGGCGAAAAGGCGACCGGCCGACGCTACTGCGGGCAGGCCGCGGGCAGCCCGCGCGGCCTCGCCGATCATCGACAGCGCCTGGTCACGGTCGCCCGCGCGAGCCGCCGTGTACGACGTGGTGCAGAGCAGTTGCGCGTACGCCGCTGCCTGCGCCGGGGTGTTCAAGCCGGTGGCCTCGATGCTGGAGGCAGCCTTGAGGACGAGCCGCTGCGCGGTCTCCGCCTCGTGCTGACGCGCGGGCACAGTGCCCCGAGTCCAGCAAGCCCCGCTATCGCCCCGGGGCGCCGAACGAGCTGTTGTACGAGTTGAATCCGTCCGTCATCGCCAGGCGCCCGCCCCGCCCTGTCAGCACCATCCAGGAGGTACCGGTCCCCAGGCCCTCTTGGATCCCGTCGCTGGAAGACGCCGAAGCCCCGGTGATCACATTGCCGGCGCACGGCCGTCTCGGTTACTGGGTCCCAGGACACGGCTGGCAGAAGCACGAGGAGTTCGTCCATCGCCACGTCCATGGCCGTGCCCGTCCCGAATGGGACCACGGCGGTGACTCCTGGTCCGTGGCCACGCGTCACTTCATCGAGCTCGCCGGCGCACTCGTCAAGCGGCACGGCCGCGTGCTCCTCGGACGCGAGTACAACAGCTCGGAGAGGTGCAACCCCAGCTGTATGAATGCCTCCGGGTACGAGTGCACCTGCTCGTGCCTGGCCCGCAATCACGGCCGTGGCGGATGGATGTCCGGATGGCGCATCACCGCCGAGACGACCAGTGTGACCCGCGGACGTCACTGGAGCTGGACCGTGTTGGAGCGCGTTCCTTCAGGCCCGCGCGGCTGACGGGCCCCGGTCACCGGCCGAGGTCCAACTCCGCCCACACGGTCTTGCACGGCACCGGGCCCGTTCGTACGCCCCAACGGTCGGCCAGCTCCTCGACCAGGAGCAGGCCGTGGCCGGACTCCGCAGGCTCCGCCCCGGTGGCCGCTCGCGCGTGCGAGGGCAGTTGATCACCCCGGGGGTCGGTGACCTCGATACGAAGGGTGGCGGGCGCTGTGACGGTGAGGCCGAGCCGGAAACTCCGCCCGGGTACACGGCCGTGCACGGCGGCGTTCGCAGCGAGTTCGGCGATGATCAACCGGGCCGGGTCCAGTGGCAGTTCCCAGGAGCGCAGTTGCTCGGTGGCGAGCAGACGGGCGAGACGGGCACCCCGGCGGGTGGCGGAGAGCGGCACGGTGAACTGGTGCAGCGGGATGCGCGGTGCGACGGTATCCTGATTCACGCCACTCAGCGTGTTCAGCCAAACGCCCGCTGTGAAGGCGGTCGGCCCGTGCGACCGGTGGCTGTCCGGGCCGCCCGGGTCCGGTGGACGGAAGGGCCCCGCCTCCTCACGGCGACGGCAGCGGCAAGCAGGGCAGCCGCGCATGACGCAGATGCTGTCCGCCGTCATGGACGCACAGGGTGAACGTCTCCGGCCCCGGTCGCCCCGCCGTGTCGTAGCCGTCGAGAACGCGCTCGACCCGTTCCCACAGCCGCACCGGACCTCCCTCCCGCACCCGCCAACCGCCGTCGCCGTCCGGCGTCAGCGCGGCGGCCGAGCCGCTCACCACGTCGATCAAATGCATCGCGTCGCCGACGGTGGCCAGTTGGGCGTCGGGTACGGCGCTCTGCGCCAGGAACCGCAGATGGAAAGCCTCCTCGGTCGCGGCGGTGATCCGCTCGGGCCCGTGCCGGGCGATCCGCGACTCCCCCGGCAGCTCCGCCGCCCAGTGGGCGGGGTTGCCGAAGGCCGGCGCCGCGTGCGTCCGCGCCGCCATGAAGGAGACCGTGCCGCCCAGCAGGCGCCCCTCGGCGGTGCCGTCCCCGGCGACGGTGAGCAGGACGCGGGCGTACCCGTAGAGCCAGCCGGAGAGCGTCAGCAGGATCTTGCCGCCCGGCCGGGTCTGGGCGACCAGGGCCGGGGGCACGGCCCGGAAGGAGCAGGCGGCGACGATCCGGTCGAACGGGGCCTCAGGCCAGTACCCGTACCGCCCGTCCGCGACCGCGAGGGTGGGTGCGTAACCGCAGCCGTGCAGCGCACTCGCGGCCCGCTCCAGCCGGTGCGGGTCCACCTCGATGCTCGTCACACCGGCCGATCCGAGACGTTCACACGCGAGCGCGGTCGAGTACCCCGTCCCCGTGCCGATCTCCAGCACCGTGTGCCCCTCCCGGACCTCGGCGTCGGCCCACATCCGCACCACGAGCGACGGCAGCGTGGAGGACGAGGTCGGGGCTCCGCCGTGACGCTCGACCGGGTTCTCCCAGTCGGGTTCGTCGCCGTCGAACTGCGTGATGAGCGTGGTGTCGGAGTACGCGGCGGCCAGCCAGCGCCCGTGGTCGAGCGCGGCGGTGACCGGCTGCCACACGGTGAGCCCTTGCTCGTCGCGCTCCTCGGCGGGCAGGTAGAAGCAGGGCACGAACCGGTGCCGGGGCACCGCCTCCACCGCCGCCCGCCAGGCCGGATCGTCCAGCGCTCCGCGCGCGGCGAGGTCCTCTGCCATGACCGCGCGCAGTCGCGCTGCATCGGTGTCGAGGTCGACGGGCAGCCGGTCGGTGACCAGGCGCAGCGCCCAGGGGGTCTCGGGGGCGAGTGTCCTCATGGGGGTCCCTTCTCTGTCCGCGATGCGGAGTCCCGGATTCTCGCCACTCAATGTGCTCACGCGTGTGCACGCTGTGAATACGTGCAGCTCGTACGGCCGGTGGCTGTACGCCGCTGCCCGGTTTCTGTCCGCCCTGCCCGGGGTGACCGGGCGTGGGCGGCCGGAGTTGGTCCGGGGAAGGGCGCGCGACGGGAGGCGGCGAACATGGGCGAGTGGGAAGCGGGGCTGGACGACGAAGAGGCCGGGGCCGTGATGCGGACGGTCACCCGGCAGCTGAAGCTGTGGCGGGAGGCGGCCGGCCTCACCCAGGCGGAGTTCGGGGCGGCGATCGGGTACGGGGAGGAGCTGGTCTCTTGCGTCGAGCGGGGGCGGCGGATTCCCCGGCCGGAGTACTTGGACGCGGCGGACGAGGTCCTGGGCGCGGGCGGCAAGATCTCCGCGATGAAGAAGGACGTGGCGGAGGTCCGGTACCCGAAGAAGGTACGGGACTTGAAGAAGCTGGAGGCGGAGGCCACGGAGCTGTGCGCCTACAACAACTCTGTCGTCCATGGATTGCTGCAGACTGAGGAGTACGCACGGGCAGTGCTCAGCGCCCGCCGCCCGCCCTTCACCGCCGACCAGTTGGAACAGCAGGTGTCGGCCCGAGTGGCGAGACAGGAGATCGTCAGCGACACGACAGGCCAGGCGGCCCTCAGTTTCGTCCAGTGCGAGTCGACGCTTCGACGGCCCATCGGGGGCAAGATGGTGATGCGTGGGCAACTCGAATGGCTGTTGGAAGTCTGCGCGTTCCGCAACGTCGACCTTCAGGTACTGCCGCTGAGCCGAGAGGAGAATTCAGGGCTCGACGGCTCGTTCCGGCTGCTCAGGCTCGGGGACGGCACCACGGTCGGTCATGTCGAGGTGGCGCACATCAGTCGCGTGATCACGGAGCCGAAAGAGGTGCAGCTCCTGGAAATCCAGTATGGAATCATCCGGGCACAGGCTCTCAGCCCACGGGAGTCGATGGCCCTCATCGAGAAAGTGCTTGGAGAGACATGAAGCTGGAGTGGATAAAGAGCAGTTACAGCACGTCCAGCGGCCCCGACTGCGTCGAGGTGGCCACCCCGGACGAGAGTCACGTCTTCGTCCGCGACTCCAAGAACCCCGCAGGCCCTCGCCTCAACCTCACCTCAGCCGCCTGGTCGGCCTTCCTGCCGTACGCCACCGGGCGCTGACGCAGCAAACACACGTGGCCCACACCCCAACTACATGCGTGCGGGCCACGTCTGCGACAGCGGACCACGCCATGCGGTGACCAGCAGTATGTCGACCGCTCGCGGTCCCTGCCCGGCGGGCAGGAGGGCGCCGCTGATCAACGAGGAAGGGCGCCCCCGAAAGGGCGCCCCTGCCTCACCTCACGTCGTCGACCGGCGTCTCCGTGCCCCCGGCCGCCGCTCGCTCGGCCTCGTCACCGGGTCACCGGCCTCCAGCGCCGCCAGTCGGCGCCGCGTGCCGAAGTCGGCCAGGGCCTCCGCCAGCTTGTGGACCGACGGCTCGGGAGCCATGACGTCGACGCGCAGGCCGTGTTCCTCCGCCGTCTTCGCCGTCGCCGGACCGATGCAGGCGATGACCGTCACGTTGTGCGGCTTGCCCGCGATGCCGACCAGGTTCCGGACCGTCGACGACGAGGTGAACAGCACCGCGTCGAAGCCGCCGCCCTTGATGGCCTCCCGGGTCTCCGCGGGCGGCGGCGACGCGCGGACCGTGCGGTAGGCGGTCACGTCGTCGACCTCCCAGCCCAGCTCGATCAGGCCCGCGACCAGCGTCTCCGTGGCGATGTCGGCGCGCGGCAGGAAGACGCGGTCGATCGGGTCGAAGACCGGGTCGTAGGGCGGCCAGTCCTCCAGCAGGCCCGCCGCCGACTGCTCGCCGCTCGGCACCAGGTCCGGCTTCACGCCGAAGGCGATCAGCGCGGCGGCCGTCTGATCGCCCACCGCGGCGACCTTGATACCGGCGAAGGCGCGGGCGTCGAGACCGTACTCCTCGAACTTCTCCCGGACCGCCTTCACCGCGTTGACCGAGGTGAACGCGATCCACTCGTAGCGGCCCGTCACCAGGCCCTTGACCGCCCGCTCCATCTGCTGCGGGGTGCGCGGCGGCTCCACGGCGATCGTCGGCACCTCGTGCGGCACGGCCCCGTACGAGCGCAGCTGGTCGGAGAGCGACGCCGCCTGCTCCTTCGTGCGCGGGACGAGCACCTTCCAGCCGAACAGCGGCTTGGACTCGAACCACGCCAGCCGGTCGCGCTGAGCGGCGGCGGAACGCTCACCGACCACGGCTATCACCGGCCGGCCGCCCTCCGGGGAGGGCAGCACCTTCGCCTGCTTCAGCGTCTGCGCGATCGTCCCGAGCGTCGCCGTCCAGGTGCGCTGCCGGGTCGTCGTACCGCCGACCGTCACCGTCAGCGGGGTGTCGGGCTTGCGTCCGGCGGACACCAGTTCGCCCGCCGCCGCGGCCACGGAATCGAGCGTGGTGGAGACGACCACCGTGCCGTCCGACGCCCCGACCTCCGTCCAGCACCGGTCGGACGCCGTGAGCGCGTCGACGAACCGCACATCCGTGCCCTGGGCGTCGCGCAGCGGCACACCGGCGTACGCGGGCACGCCGACCGCGGCGGCGACACCGGGGACGACCTCGAACGGCACCCCGGCCGAGGCGCACGCCAGCATCTCCTCGGCGGCGTACGCGTCGAGCCCGGGGTCACCGGACACCGCACGCACGACCCGCCTGCCGCCCCGCGCGGCCTCCATGAGAAGATGTCCGGCATCCCTCATCGCGGGGACACCGGCGGTTGTTGACGCGCCGTCAACGACCGTCAGCTGGGGCGTGCCCGTGCCCGGAAGCGACGGATCGGCGTCCGTGTGCACTTCGGCGACGCCCTGCCTGGCATGCGTCCGTACGACGTCGAGCACGTCCTGCTCGGCGACGAGGACGTCCGCGTTCGCGAGCGCCTCCACGGCGCGCAGAGTCAGCAGTCCCGGATCCCCGGGTCCGGCACCGAGGAAGGTGACGTGCCCGTGTTCCGGAGGGGCGGGAAGGGTGGTGGGGCTCAATGTGCTCGCTCCCCCATCAGACCGGCCGCGCCCTGCGCGAGCATCTCGGTGGCGAGTTCGCGACCGAGCGCCATCGCCGCCTCGTGCGTCTCGGGCACGGGACCGGTGGTGGACAGCTGCACCAGCGTGGCACCGTCGGTCGAGCCGACGACACCCCTCAGGCGCATTTCCTTGACAGTCTGCCCGTCGGCCAAAAGGTCGGCCAGCGCACCCACAGGAGCGCTGCAGCCGGCCTCCAGGGCGGCGAGCAGTGACCGCTCGGCCGTCACGGCGGCCCGCGTGAACGGGTCGTCGAGCTCGGCGAGCGCGGCGATGAGGTCCGCGTTGTCCGCGGTGCACTCGACCGCCAGTGCCCCCTGGCCGGGGGCGGGCAGAATCGTGTCGACCGACAGGAAGTCGGTCACTTCGTCGCTGCGTCCGATCCGGTTCATCCCGGCGGCGGCCAGCACCACGGCATCCAGCTCGCCCTTGCGGACGTACCCGATGCGGGTGTCGACGTTGCCCCGGATCGGGACCGTCTCGATCTCCATGCCGCGGCTGCGCGCGAACGCGTTCAGCTGCGCCATGCGGCGCGGCGAGCCGGTGCCGATGCGGGCGCCGCGCGGCAGATCGGTGAGCTTCAGCCCTTCGCGCGTGATCATCACGTCGCGGGGGTCCTCGCGCACCGGAATGGCCGCCACGACCAGCTCGTCGGGCTGCGTGGTCGGCAGGTCCTTCAGCGAGTGCACCGCGAAGTCCACCTCGCCGCGTGCCAGCGCCTCCCGCAGCGCGGCCACGAACACGCCCGTGCCGCCGATCTGCGCGAGGTGCTCGCGCGACACATCGCCGTACGTGGTGATCTCGACGAGCTCGACGGGCCGTCCGGTCACCTGGCTCACGGCATCCGCCACCTGCCCGGACTGGGCCATGGCGAGCTTGCTGCGCCTGGTCCCCAGCCTCAGTGCCTTCTCAGTCATCCCGGCCCTCGGTTCTCTGCGTTCTTCTCGGTGCTTTCCTCGGCGCGGGAGACGGAGGCCACCGTCTCGGGGTCGAGGTCGAACAGGGTGCGCAGCGCGTCGGCGTACCCGGCGCCGCCGGGCTCGGCCGCGAGCTGCTTGACCCGTACCGTCGGCGCGTGCAGCAGCTTGTCGACCACCCGCCGCACGGTCTGCGTGATCTCCGCGCGGTGTTTGTCGTCCAGGCCGGGAAGCCGCCCCTCGAGACGGGCGATCTCTCCGGCCACCACATCGGCCGCCATGGTGCGCAGGGCGACGACGGTCGGCGTGATGTGCGCCGCCCGCTGGGCCGCCCCGAACGCGGCGACCTCGTCGGAGACGATACGCCGGACCTGGTCCACATCGGCAGCCATCGGAGCGTCCGCGGACGCGTCCGCCAGCGATTCGATGTCGACCAGCCGTACGCCGGCCAGCCGGTGCGCGGCCGCGTCGATGTCGCGCGGCATCGCGAGATCCAGCAGGAAGAGCACGGGCTCCGGACGCGGCGGCTCGGCCACCGGCTCCGGGCGGCGCCGCTCGGGGATCCGGCCGACGGTGGACGCGGTCGCGGCCAGCGCGCCGATCAGTTCGGCGTCCGCCTCCGGGCCGCCGCGGTCGGTGCGGCGGCGGTCGACGGTCGTGCCCGTGGCCCACGCGGCGTGCTGCTCCAGCGTGGCCGCGTCCATACCGGCGACAGCGGCCTCGCCCATCACGGAGAAGCCGGGGCGCACGGAGGTCAGGTCGAGCGGGCAGTTCTCGTCGGCGCCGGCGCCGACGGGGGCGGGCGCCGCAGGAGCCTCGTCGGCCGCGGCGTCGAGGTCGACGACCACCGGCTGCTCGCCGGTACGGCTCTCGACCCCCGCCGCGATCGCGTCGGCGGTGAGGACAAGACCGGTCGCACCGGTGCAGGAGACGACGACGTCTGCACGTGTCAGCTCGAACGGCACCGAGGCCATCGGTACCGCGCGGGCCAGCACGTTCGTGTCGTCGCCCGCCGTGAGGATCTCGGCGAGCCGCTCGGCGCGGTCGGGCGTGCGGTTGGCGACGACGACCTCGGCGACACCGGCCCGCGCGAGCGTGGCCGCGGCCAGCGAGGACATTGAGCCGGCGCCTATGACCAGGGCCTTCTTGCCGTGCGCCCAGCCCTCGACGGGCCGGCCGACGGCGAGCTGCTCCAGTCCGAAGGTGACCAGGGACTGCCCGGCGCGGTCGATCCCGGTCTCGGAGTGGGCGCGCTTGCCGACCCGGAGCGCCTGCTGGAACAGGTCGTTCAGCAGCCGCCCGGCGGTGTGCGTCTCCTGCGCCCGGGCCAGCGAGTCCTTGATCTGGCCGAGGATCTGCCCCTCGCCCACGACCATCGAGTCCAGCCCGCAGGCCACCGAGAACAGGTGGTGGACGGCGCGGTCCTCGTAGTGCACATAAAGATAAGGAGTGAGCTCCTCCAGGCCGACCCCGCTGTGCTGGGCGAGGAGCGTGGACAGCTCGGCGACACCGGCGTGGAACTTGTCCACGTCGGCGTAGAGCTCGATGCGGTTGCAGGTGGCGAGGACCGCGGCCTCGGCGGCGGGCTCCGCGGCGACCGTGTCCTGCAGCAGCTTGGTCTGCGCGTCCACGGCCAGCGAGGCCCGCTCCAGCACGCTGACCGGCGCGCTGCGGTGGCTCAGTCCGACGACGAGGAGACTCATGCCGGCATCACGGCGGGTACGTCCCCGTCGGGCCCCTGGTCGGTGGCGGACTGCTTGCGGGTGGCGGCGGGGGCGACGGCGGTGTCGGCCGCCGCTTCCTCACCGGCTTTGCGCTGCTCGTGGAAGGCGAGGATCTGCAGCTCGATGGAGAGGTCCACCTTGCGTACGTCGACGCCGTCCGGCACGGACAGCACGGTCGGCGCGAAGTTCAGGATGGAGGTGACACCGGCGGCCACGAGCCGGTCGCAGACCTGCTGGGCCGCACCGGCGGGGGTGGCGATCACGCCGATCGACACGCCGTTGTCCGTGATGATCGACTCGAGCTCGTCGGTGTGCTGCACCGGGATCCCGGCGACGGGCTTTCCGGCCATCGCGGGGTCGGCGTCGATCAGCGCGGCGACCCGGAACCCACGGGAGGCGAACCCGCCGTAGTTGGCGAGGGCGGCGCCGAGGTTACCGATCCCGACGATCACAACCGGCCAGTCCTGCGTGAGGCCGAGTTCACGGGAGATCTGGTACACGAGATACTCGACGTCGTAGCCGACGCCCCTGGTGCCGTACGAACCCAGGTAGGAGAAGTCCTTGCGCAGCTTCGCGGAGTTGACCCCCGCGGCGGCCGCCAGCTCCTCCGAGGAGACCGTGGGCACCGAGCGCTCGGAGAGCGCGGTGAGGGCACGGAGGTACAGCGGAAGACGGGCGACGGTGGCCTCGGGAATCCCTCGGCTACGGGTCGCCGGTCGGTGAGTTCGGCCAGTTGCCACGGTGCTCCTGCGGGTAGAGCGGGGCTTCAGGCGGTCACACGTCAGGCCATACGCCCTCGGACCGCCCCGTCGAATGCAGGCTATGTCTTTGTGAACGCGTGCACAAAGATTGTGTCCGATTTGCCCGGCCAACGTGACCGGGGTCACGCGCCCCCGGCGCACTGGGCTGGAACCGGCGCACGAGCACCGCCGTTCCTTGTCTTCTGGGGGCAAAACCGCACACTCTCCTCTGTGAATCCCGCCCCCGAGATCAAGCCACCATCGATCCTAAGCGACTTTCCGGCCACTTTGTACTGGCCGGTCAGTCACTGAGCGCCTTGCGCAGCCGGTCCTCGTCGACACGCCAGAACGTGTGCTGACGGCCGTCGACGAGAACCACGGGAATCTGCTCCCAGTACCGGTCGTACAGCTCCCGGTCCTCGGTGATGTCCTTCCGCTCCCACGGAACACCGAGCTCGTCGCACACCTTCTCCACCACCACCTGCGCGTCGTCGCACAAGTGACAGCCGGGCTTGCGGACAAGGGTGACGAGCCGGTCCCGCGGGGCGGCCGGAGTGTTGCGGCGGAAGAGAGGGCTCATACGGGCCATTGTCGCGCGGGGCGTAACGCCGCCGCCCCGGAGAGTTCACGACGTCCCAACCCCGCGGATCCGAAAGCCGCCGGGCGGACTGGCTATGCTCACGCCATGGCCGCTCTCGGATGGCTCACTCCCCGTAGGCGCTCCGCCACGGCGCGGAGCGTGTTGGCAGGCGAGGCCTCGGCGGAGGCAGCACGCAAGTCGACCCAGGACCTTGCCGAACGCGAACCGGAGTTCCCGGTACCCGGCGACGAACGGGCCGCCGCGTTCTTCGACCTGGACAACACGGTGATGCAGGGCGCGGCCCTGTTCCACTTCGGGCGGGGCCTGTACAAGCGGAAGTTCTTCGAGACGCGCGAGCTGGCGCGCTTCGCCTGGCAGCAGGCGTGGTTCCGGCTGGCCGGGGTCGAGGACCCCGAGCACATGCAGGAGGCCCGCGACTCGGCGCTCTCCATCGTCCAGGGTCACCGCGTCGCCGAGCTGCAGTCCATCGGCGAGGAGATCTACGACGAGTACATGGCCGAGCGGATCTGGCCGGGGACCCGGGCGCTGGCCCAGGCGCACCTCGACGCGGGGCAGCGGGTGTGGCTGGTCACGGCGGCACCGGTGGAGATCGCCCAGGTGATCGCGCGCCGGCTCGGGCTGACCGGGGCGCTGGGCACGGTCGCCGAGTCGGTCGACGGCGTGTACACCGGCAAACTCGTGGGTGAGCCGCTGCACGGTCCGGCCAAGGCGGAGGCGGTGCGCGCGCTGGCGCTCGCGGAGGAGCTGGACCTGAGCCGCTGCGCGGCGTACAGCGACTCGCACAACGACATCCCGATGCTCTCGCTGGTCGGCCACCCCTACGCGATCAACCCGGACTCCAAGCTGCGTAAGCACGCCCGCCGCATGGACTGGCGCCTGCGCGACTACCGCACCGGCCGCAAGGCGGCCAAGGTCGGCATCCCCGCGGCGGCCGGTGTCGGCGCGGTGGCCGGCGGCACGGCGGCCGCCATCGCCCTCCACCGAAAGCGCCGCTGACCACCGGCCGACCTGCCGCGGGCCCCGTCGTCCACAGGCCCCTGCGTCTTCCCTGAAAGGCCGTCATACTGCCGTAGCGGGAGGGACGAGGGCTGCACGGGCAGCCTGGCCGGACGGGGGTGGGACGTGTCCGTACGCGAGCGCCGATCACGCGGGGAGCTGATCCGGCAGCGCGCTCAGGCGCAGTTCGTCGGCAGACGTGCGCAGCTGTCGCTCTTCGCCGACAACCTGGCGAAGGACCCGCTGGCGGAAGCCGATCCCGCGGACTTCCTGTTCCACGTCCACGGTGTGGGCGGGGTCGGGAAGTCGACGCTGCTGCGGCAGTGGCGGGAGGCCGCGCAGCGGGCCGGTGCGGTGACCGCGGTCGTCGACGAGAACGACGTCCACGGCGTACCGCAGGCGCTGACGGCGCTGTCCCGGCAGCTGGCCGGCGAGGCCGGCCCGCTGAAGGGGTTCGACCGGGAGGTGGAGCAGTTCCGCCGGGAGCAGGCGGCGGCCGCCGATCCCGTACCGGCGGACGGCGGCGGCCCGGCCGAGGGCGAGGCGTCGTTGTCGAGCCGGATGATGGCACAGGCCACGCTGGGGGCCGTGTCCCTGCTGCCCGGAGCCGGTGTGGTGACCGCGATGGCGAGCCCGGAGGCGGCGGCACAAGGGCTGGACCGGCTGCGCGGTGCCACGGCACGCGGTCGCCGAGGGCGCGGGGCCGACGCGACGGGGCTGTACCGGGCGTTCGTCGACGAGCTGGACCGGCTCGGCAGCCGGCACCGCTGGGTGGTGCTGTTCTTCGACACCTGGGAGCAGACCGGGCGCTATCTGGACCAGTGGCTCAGGGACCTGGTGCGGGACACGTTCGGGCCGCTGGCGGCCAACGTGATGATCGTGCTCGCCGGCCGTGACGAGCTGTCCGAGCGGGACTGGGCACCCCTGAGGACGGCGGTGGTGGACCTCCCCCTGGACGTGTTCACCGAGGCCGAGACGCGGGCGCTGCTGGCCGTGCGGGGCGTGACGGAACCGGGCGCGGTGGAGGCGGTGCTCCAGCTGTCGATGGGCCTGCCCCTGCTGGTCGAACTGCTGGCGCTGGCCCGGCCGGAGACCGCCGGGGACATCCAGCGGGGCGGGGACGCCGTGGACGCGGTGGTGGAGCGGTTCGTCCAGTGGATCACCGATCCGCACCAGCGGGAAACGGTCCTGGCGTGTGCCCTCGTGCCGCATCTGAACGAGGACGTGTTCGCCGCCATCGCGCCGCAGGAGGGCAGGGACCTGTGGGAGTGGCTGTGCAAACAGCCGTTCGTGGCCGGCCACGGCGACTTCAAGCAGTACCACGCGGTGGTGCGGGCCAGCATGGTGCGCCACCAGCGCAGCCACTCGCCCCAGCGCTGGGTCGCGGCACAGCTCCGCCTCGCCGACACCCATGCCGCCTGGCGCGTCGAGGCCGAACAGCACGGCCCGCGGGCGACCCGGTGGAAGGACGCCGAGTGGCGCCGGCACCGCACGGCCGAGACCTACCACCGGCTGTGCGCCCACCCCACGGCGGGTCTGGAGGAGGCGCTGGAGGTGACCGCCCACGCCGCCGGGCAGGACACGGCGGTCCTGCGGGAGTGGACCGACACCTACGAGCAGGCGGCCCGTGACACGGGCGATCCCACACTGCTGTCCTGGGCCGGCCGCCTGCAGAGCGCCGTCCACGACGACGACCCGGCCCTCGCCGTCCTGACGGCGCTGCTGACCCACGGCGGGCTGGCCCCCGCCACCCGGGCGTGGGTCCACACCCACCGCGGCCGGCGCCTCTTCCTCGCCGACCGCGACGAGGAAGCCCTCACGGAACTCGACCGCGCCATCGCGCTCGACCCGCGCAACCCCCGCGCCTGGGCCTATCGGGGGAAGGTCCATATCTGGCACGACCTCAACGATCAGGCGATCTCCGACCTGAACACCGCCCTGGACCTCGATCCGACGGACGCCTGGGCCCTCGCCTCCCGCGGCCAGGCCCACCGGCAGGCCGGCCGTTACGACGAGGCCGTCACCGACCTCGACGCCGCCCACGAACTCGACCCCACCTTCGAGCTGACCCTCACCGAGCGAGGCGAAGCCCACCGGCAGGCAGGCCGTCCCAACGCGGCCGTCGCCGACTTCACCGCCGCACTCGCCCTCGACCCGACGGACGCCTGGGCCCTCGCCTCCCGCGGCCAGGCCCACCGGGAGGCGGGCCGCTACGACGAGGCCGTCACCGACCTCACCGCCGCACTCGCCCTCGACCCCACCCTCGACTGGGCCCTCTCCTCCCGGGGCCAGGCCCACCGGCAGCTGAGCCGCTACGAGGACGCCGTCACCGACTTCACCGCCGCACTCGCCCTCGACCCCGCCAACGCCTGGATCTTCGCCCAGCGAGGCGTCACGCACCGCGAGGCGGGCCGCTACGACGAGGCCGTCACCGACTTCACCGCCGCACTCGCCCTCGACCCCACCCTCGACTGGGCCTTCACCTCCCGGGGCCAGGCCCACCGGCAGCTGAGCCGCTACGACGACGCCGTCACCGACTTCACCGCCGCACTCGCCCTCGAGCCGACGGACTCCTGGACAGTCGCCCAGCGAGGCATCGCCCACCGGGAGGCGGGCCGTCCCGACGAGGCCCTCACCGACCTCACCGCCGCACTCGCCCTGGACCCCACCCTCGACTGGGTCCTCGCGCAACGGGGCGTCGCCCACCGGGAGGCGGGCCGTCCCGACGAGGCCCTCACCGACCTCACCGCCGCGATCGCCCTCGACCCGACGGACCCCTGGACCTTCGCCCAGCGCGGCATCACGCACCGCGAGGCGGGCCGCTACGACGAGGCCGTCACCGACCTCACCGCCGCCCACGAACTCGACCCGGCGAACCCCTGGCTCCTCGCCCAGCGCGGCATCACGCACCGCGAGGCCGGCCACTACGAGGACGCCGTCACCGACCTCACCGCCGCCCACGAACTCGACCCCGCCAACGACTGGCCCCTCATACACCGGGGCATCGCCCACCGCGAGGCGGGCCGCTACGACGAGGCCGTCACCGACCTCACCGCCGCCCACGAACTCGACCCCACGGACGCCCTGACCCTCGCACAGCGGGGCATCAGCAACCGCCAGGCGGGCCGCTACGACGAGGCCGTCGCCGATTTCACCGCCACGCGCGTCCTCGACCCGACCCTCGACTGGGCCCTCGCCTCGCGAGGCGAGACCCACCGGCAGGCGGGCCGTCCCGACGAGGCAGTCTCCGATTTCACCGCCGCACTCGCCCTCGACCCCGCCAACGCGTGGACTCTCGCCTCCCGGGGCCAGGCCCACCAGGACGCGGGCCGCTACGACGAGGCCATCGCCGACTTCACCGCCGCACTCGCCCTCGACCCCACCCTCGACTGGGCCCTCGCCTCCCGGGGTGAGGCCCACCAACAAGCAGGCAACTACGACGACGCCATCGCCGACTACACCGTCCTCCTCGACCGTGACCCCACCCGCGACTGGGCCCTCGCCTCCCGAGGCGAGACCCACCGGCAGGCCGGCCGCCACGACGAGGCCGTCACCGACTTCACCGCCGCACTCGCCCTCGACCCCGCGGACGCCTGGCCCCTCGTGCAACGAGGTATCACTCACCGTCAGGCGGGCCGTCACTCCCTCGCACGGGACGACTTCGAGCGGGCCGCGGTGTCCGAGGAAACCGACCCGGGCCTGATGTTCGAAAGACTGATGCTCGAAACGGTGACGTCAGGGTTCCCGGCTTGCAGGGAGCGGTGGACGGAGTTGCTGCACACCCCGCCGACAGCGCAGGCGGCGGACGCGACCAGGGCCTTCGGCCTCTTCCGGGCGCTGCTCCTCGAGCCCGGTGACAGCGCGGTTTTGGCGGTGCGGAGCTTCCTTGCCGCGGGCCCGGACCCCGATGCCGTCACCGACGTGCTGCTGTATCTCGCCGAGCTCACGGACCTGGGCGGTGACCTGGGCGACCGCGCACGTCGGTGCCGGCAGTCGATCTCCGAACACCTCCGGAGCGAGGGGCGGAGCACGCCCGGATCCGGTCAACGCGGTACATCCTGACCGACCCCGACCGGAACCCCCACCCCGCTCTCCAACACGCCCAATCCAACTCCCGTACCCCGCAACCCCCCTGTCCAGTCCCGTTGGCTGCACACGGCCACAACTCGCCCCTCACGCACACCGAATACGAAATCTTTCAGTCAACAATCGGTCACCACACCACACTTGAACGCACGTCAACCGGTTACGGAAGCGACGTAATCGATGATTTGAGCAACTCGGTGTAGCAGAGCCTGCACGAAGCGTTATTCTCCTCAGACGCAATCCGGTACCAACCCGTCGCTACGACGGGTGAACGGTCCCGCACTGCACGTACTACGTACTGCACGTGATGGAAGCTCTGCCTCTGGGAGTCCCGTGTACCCACACGTCGGGGTTGACGCCTCGGGCCTGGCTACGCTGCGCGCGACAGTCGCGACAGCCCGAGACATGTTGCGCGGTGTCGTCCCCGCCGCGCAGACCGTCCCCGCATTCGCCACCGCCCCCGCCGGCCCGTGCTACGCCCTCGCCGAAGGTACCGCCGCCGTCGGCAGACGAGGGCGCGCCGCCACCACCGCCCGCCGCCCCGCCGCCGACAGCGACAGCGCCCGGATGATGGACCTCGTGGAGCGCGCGCAGGCCGGCGAGGCCGAGGCCTTCGGGCGGCTCTACGACCAGTACAGCGACACCGTGTACCGGTACATCTACTACCGCGTCGGCGGGAAGGCGACCGCCGAGGACCTCACCAGCGAGACGTTCCTGCGGGCGCTCCGCCGCATCGGCACCTTCACCTGGCAGGGCCGCGACTTCGGCGCCTGGCTGGTGACCATCGCCCGCAACCTCGTCGCCGACCACTTCAAGTCGAGCCGCTTCCGCCTCGAGGTCACCACCGGGGAGATGCTCGACGCCAACGAGGTCGAGCGGTCCCCCGAGGATTCCGTTCTCGAGTCCCTGTCCAACGCCGCCCTCCTCGATGCCGTACGACGACTCAACCCCCAACAGCAGGAGTGCGTCACGCTCCGGTTCCTCCAGGGGCTGTCCGTCGCCGAGACCGCCCGGGTCATGGGCAAGAACGAGGGCGCCATCAAGACCCTCCAGTACCGGGCCGTCCGCACCCTCGCCCGGCTCCTGCCGGAAGACGCCCGCTGACCCGGGCGCCCCTGCCGACCGGAACACGTTCCGCGACAGCCAACTCACGGTACGTGAAACACGGTTGGCTTCCTCATTCGGTCATCCGGGATCCGTAACCCAGGTGCCGCGCCGCTCGTTGTGCGGGATACAGGCTCCCTGTGGTCACCCCCTGACCGACTTGGATCACTCGATCGTGTGGCCTTGGTCGGGCCGGGGAACCCTCAGGACCCCCTGGGGAGTCGACCGTCATGACGAGAGGAGGTGCCGCCAGTGATCGCGAACGTATCGGCGCACCGGCGGGCGAACGCCTTCGCCCAGGCCCTGGAGGAGCAGTCCGACCGGGGCACGGCGGCCGAGCAGTCCGAAGGACCGGCACCGGCACCGGCCGCCGCGGAGAGCGAGCGGGCAGAGCTGCTCGCGCTGACCTCCGGCCTCGGCGCGCTGCCCAAGCCGGAACTGGACCCCGAGGTCAAGGTCGTCCAGAGGGCCCAACTGGTGGCCGCGTTCGAGGCCATGCTCCAGGAGGGCACCGCGGCGGGCGAGGCGACGGATCAGGCCGTACCCGAACAGCGTTCGCGCCGGGCCCGGGGCGCACACCGGGCGACCCCGCTGGGCAGGCTACGACCGCGCTCGCGGCTGGCCAAAGGGCTCACCGCGGGCGGGCTCACCGTCGGTGTCGCCGCCGGCGCCCTCGGCGGAGTCGCCGCCGCCAGCTCCGACGCCCTGCCCGGCGACTCCCTCTACGGGCTCAAGCGCGGAATCGAGGACGTCAAGCTCGGGCTCGCCGACGGCAGCGACGAGCGTGGCCGGGTCTACCTCGACCACGCCTCCACCCGCCTCGGCGAAGCGCGCCGGCTGATGGAGCGCGGCCGCAGCGGCCCCCTCGACCACGAATCCCTCGGCGAGATCCGCCGCGCCCTCTCCGGCATGCGGCACGACGCCTCCGAGGGCCACCGGCTGCTGCGTGAGGCATACGAGCGGGACCCGGACTCCCTGAGCCCCATGCAGGCGCTCTCCTCCTTCTCCCAGTCGCACCGCGAGGCCTGGAGCACGCTCCGCGACCGGCTGCCGGTGCAGCTGGGGGACGTCAGTGAGCAGGTCTCGTCGGTGTTCGACGCCATAGACGAAGACGTCGCCCCGCTGCAGTCCCTGCTCCCGCAGCCCCCGACCGACAAGGTCGGCGACGGGACACGGCACAGCGGCTCCGAGTCGGCATCGGGCGACCCGTCGGCGTCCCACCCCTCGCAGTCCCCCGGCACCGGCGACGACACCTCCGGCGACGGCAGTTCGCGCGGGGCCGATCCGTCCCGTTCCGCCGACACCGACCGCGAGAGCGACGGCCTCCTCGGCGGCAACACCGGCGGTCTGCTCGACCCGCCCAAGGAGAGCGGCGGACTCGCCACCACACCGCCGCCCACGGGCGACATCACCCAACCCCCCGCCCCCGACGTCACCCTCCCACCTCTCCTGCCCGGTCTCCTCCCGGGTCTGGGCATCGACGCCGAGGACGCGGAGTAGGGCTGGGGGCGCCCCCACCAAGGGGCGCCCCCAGCACGTACACACGATGCCCCCGGTCAGGCGACCACGGACCGCCGCTGCACCAGTCTCAGAAGAACACCGACCGCCGCTGCACCAAAAGCTTGTACAGCGTGTGCTGGATCTGTTCCCTGACCTGGTCCGTCAGGTTGAACATCAGCATCGGGTCCTCCGCCGCCTCCGGCGGGAAGCCGTCCGTCGGGATCGGCTCACCGAACTGGATCGTCCACTTCGTCGGCAGCGGCACCGCACCCAGCGGCCCGAGCCACGGGAACGTCGGCGTCAGCGGGAAGTACGGAAAGCCCAGCAGCCGGGCCAGCGTCTTCGCGTTGCCGATCATCGGGTAGATCTCCTCCGCCCCGACGATCGAGCACGGAACGATCGGCACCCCCTGCCGCAGCGCGGTCGAGACGAACCCGCCCCGCCCGAAACGCTGCAGCTTGTACCGCTCACCGAAGGGCTTTCCGATGCCCTTGAACCCCTCCGGCATCACCCCGACCAGTTCACCCTGTGCCAAGAGCCGTTCCGCGTCCTCCGCGCATGCCAGGGTGTGCCCGAGCTTCCGCGCCAGCTCGTTGACCACCGGCAGCATGAACACCAGGTCCGCCGCGAGCAGCCGCAGATGACGGTCGGCCGGGTGATGGTCGTGCACGGCGACCTGCATCATCAGGCCGTCCACCGGCACCGTCCCGGAGTGGTTGGCGACGATCAGCGCGCCGCCCTCCGACGGAATGTTCTCGATGCCCTTCACATCGACCCGGAAATACTTCTCGTACACCGGACGCAGCAGGGACATCAGAACCTGGTCGGTGAGCTCCTCGTCGTATCCGAAGTCGTCGACCTCGTAGTCCCCGGTGAGGCGGCGGCGCAGAAAGGCCAGGCCGCTCGCGATCCGCCGCTCCAGGCCGCCGTCGCCGTCACCGGCGCTCTCGGCGGCCGGCTCCTGGGGCTGCTCGTCCTCACCGCTCACCGGAACATCATCCTGCACGGACGCCACGCCCGGCAGTGGCTGGACGTCCCCCACCGCCGCGGGCCCCGGGCCGCCCTGGCGCCGGCTCCCCGCACTTCGGCGGCGCGACGGTCGCTGCGCGGCCCCGCCGCGGGAACGGTGGTCGTCGTCGAACGGAATGACCTTGGCGTCCGCCATCGTTGCTGCGCTCCTCAGTTGGCGCTCTGCGTCGGGGAGTGACCGCTGCCCGGCAGGGGCAGCGCGGCGATCCGGTCGACGGCCCCCGCGAGGGCCTCCGGCGGAAGCAGCCCGGGACCACGACTGCGCACGAAGTCGGAAAACGTTTCGGCAGTCGAGTACTTCGGGGTGAAACCCAGTGTCTCCCGCATCTGGTCCGTCGCCACCACCCGCCCGTGGGTGAGCAGCCGGATCTGCTCGGGCGAGAAGTCCGTCATCCCCAGCGTACGCACCAGCGAACCCGCCCACGTGACCGCGGGAAGCAGCAGCGGCACGGTGGGCCGGCCCAGCCGCCGCGAGCACTGCGAGAGCAGCAGCACGCCGTCGCCGGCGATGTTGAAGGTGCCGCTGTTGAGCGTGGAGCGCCGGGGTTCGTGCGAGCCGATCCGCAGCACCTCGATGACGTCGTCCTCGTGCACGAACTGCAGCCGGGGGTCGTAGCCGAACACGGTCGGCAGCACCGGCAGCGAGAAGTACGAGGCGAGCGGGGTGTCCGCAGCCGGGCCCAGGATGTTGGCGAACCTGAGCACGCACACCGCGACATCCGGGCGGCGGCGCGCGAAGCCGCGCACATAGCCCTCGACCTCGACCGTGTCCTTCGCGAAGCCGCCGCTGGGCAGCGACTTGGGCGGGGTCGTCTCGGTGAAGACCGCCGGATCGCGGGGCGCCGAACCGTAGACGTTCGTACTGGACTTCACGACCAGCCGCTTGATGCTCGGGGACTTCTGGCAGGCACCCAGCAGCTGCATGGTGCCGATGACGTTGGTCTCCTTCAGCGCCGTCCGGCTGGAGCTGCCCAGCGGCGTGCCCGTGACGTCGAGGTGGACGACCGTGTCGGCGGCCGTCTCGGCGAGCACCCGCGCGATCGTGGGCTGCCGGATGTCCGCCTGGACGAAGTCGGCGCCGCCCAGGTGGTGCTCGGGTGGGACCGCGTCCACGCCGACGACCCGGTCCACCTCCGGATCCCGCAGGATCCGCCGGACGAATCGGCCCCCCAGCTGCCGGGCCACCCCGGTGACGAGCACGACCTTTCCCAAGATCAGCGCCTTCCTCTCGCCCTGCTCCCGACGGCCAACCTATCGGGTCACCGTCGCTCTGTGGTACCAACCGAATGCTTGAAGTGACGACAGCCCCGGACGTACGAACGGGTCCGCACCCGGACGCCGGGGACGCGCGAACGACAGTGGCCCCCCACCTGACTGCGGTGGGGGGCCACTGGACACGCTTTCGCGCTGCCGCTTACTTCTTGTTGCGGCGCTGGACGCGCGTGCGCTTGAGCAGCTTGCGGTGCTTCTTCTTGGCCATCCGCTTGCGCCGCTTCTTGATAACAGAGCCCACGACTACCCTCGCTCACTTCTCATCACTCGGTGTTTGGGCGCCATGGGCCCACACGACCTACGAGGGGCTAGCCTACCCGCCCGAGCGCTGAGGTCGTAATCGAGGTGACCGGGGAGGCCCATGAGTGCCCGATACAGGTCTCCCCGGCACGCCGTCAGGCGGTTTCCACCCCCACGTAGCTCTCGCGGAGGTACTCGTGAACCGCTTGCTCCGGGACGCGGAAGGACCGCCCCACCCGGATCGCGGGCAGATGACCGCTGTGCACCAGCCGGTACACGGTCATCTTCGACACTCGCATCACCGAGGCGACTTCCGCCACGGTAAGGAACTGAACCTCGTTCAGAGGCCTCTCGCCAGCTGCAGCCATGACACACCTGAACCTTCCGCACTCGACGGCCACCGGCTTCCCCTTCCGGTGACTCTTCGTCGTTGCGTGCTCACTCCCCAATGTAGGGGCGGGTGATGCGAGTGGGGAAGAGGTGCAGCCATCGGCGACCTACTGTGACAGACACGCTCGATTGAGTACGTAGCGGGTCAGCGGCAGGTAGTAATCGGACCGCACGCCGTCATCAAGTGGAACGACGAGCGATACGGCGCCCTCGGCCTCCCCGACGAACGGGGCCGGGTCGTTCACATCCGCCAGCCCCACGGTCTCGAACCCCAGCTGACCTGCCCCGCAGACCCAGCCGTGGTCTCCGATCACCAGCGCGGGAAGCGGCCCGCCGACGTCGGCCGCCGCGGCGAGCGCGGTCCGAACCGGGAGAGGGGAGTGCGTGTGTGCGCCGGGCTCACAACCGGGGCGTTCCGAGGTCGCGCCCCGGACGAGCCCGACTCCTCGTACGTAGTCGAGGTTGCACGTGCGTAGACCGAACCGGGTCGTTATGTCGACACGGCGACCCTGCGCCGGGGTGAGGACGGTACATCCCGCTGACGACAGACCGTCTGCCAGAGCGGCGTAGAAACCGAGCAGCCGGTGCGGGTGACCGGTCCCGAAGAGGACCGGCACACGGCACCGGGCGGCCGCGGCCAGCCGCTCCGCACAGGCGTCCAGGGCGGCCAGGGTGCGCCCGGGGTCGATCACATCATGGCCCAAGGTCTGCCCGGGATCGGCCGAAACTCCGCACCTTTCCGACATCAGAGCGAGCAGATCCCGCTGCCCCCATACCCCTTGGGGATCCAAACCGATCAGCAGACGCGGATCCCGCGCGGCGAACAGCCGGTAACTCCGCAGGCTCTCCTCCCGGGTGGTGCCCACCACCCCCGCCAGCCGGGCAGCCAGGAGATGCGCACGAAGGCCGTCGGTGGTCAGCACGTAAGCGATGGTGCGGGACACCGCGGCGCGGCGCGGCCGGAACGGCACCGACACCGCACGATTGGCCCAACGGCCGACGGAAATCGTCGGACGGGCTCTACGGCAGCAGCCCCCGCAGCGGGAACACCGCGCGCCGGGTGGCCAGGATCGCCTGGTCCAGACGGTCCGCCGGGTCGTACCCCTCGTCCCACGCGGCCCAGGAGACCGGCCACCGCCCGTCGGTCATCCGCCGGGGCGCGGGCTGCCGGGTCCGGGCGTAGACCTCCTGCCGCCAGCCCTCGGGAATCATCGTCGTCGGCTCCACGGGCCGCTCGGCCGCGACACCCACCAAATGGGTCCAGGACCGCGGCACGACCTCCACCACCGCGTAGCCGCCACCGCCCAGCGCCACCCACCGCCCGTCGGCGTACTCGTGCGCCAGGTCGTGACACGCCACCTGTACCGCCCGCTGCGCGTCGAGCGACACCGCCAGATGCGCCAGCGGATCCTCGAAGTGCGTGTCGGCCCCGTGCTGCGTCACCAGCACCTGGGGCCGGAAGTCCGCCAGCAGCTCCGGTACGACGGAGTGGAACGCCCGCAGCCACCCGGCGTCCCCGGTCCCGGCCGGCAGCGCGACGTTGACCGCGCTCCCCTCCGCTGTGCCCGCTCCGGTCTCCTCAGGCCACCCGGTCTGCGGGAACAGCGTCCGCGGATGCTCGTGCAGGGAGACCGTCAGCACACGCGGATCCTCCCAGAACGCCGCCTGCACCCCGTCCCCGTGATGCACGTCCACATCGACGTACGCGACCCGCTCGGCCCCCAGCTCCAGCAGCCGGGCGATGGCCAGTGAGGCGTCGTTGTACACGCAGAAGCCGGAGGCGGCCCCGGGCATCGCATGGTGCAGCCCGCCGGCGAAGTTCACCGCGTGCAGCGTCTCACCACGCCACACGGCCTCCGCCGCCCCCACCGACTGCCCCGCGATGAGCGCCGACACCTCGTGCATCCCGGCGAACGCGGGATCGTCCATCGTGCCCAGCCCGTACGACTGGTCCGCCAGCTCCGGGCTGGCCGAAGCGGCCCGCACCGCCTCGATGTAGTCCTCCCGGTGGACGAGCCGCAACGTCGACTCCCCGGCCGCCTTCGCGGCGACCACCTCCACCTCGCGGTCGAGCCCGAAGGCTCCGACCAGACTCCGGGTCAGGGCGAGCCGGACCGGGTCCATCGGATGGTCCCGGCCGAAGTCATAGCCCGTTACTGCCTCGTCCCACATCAGCTGTGCGCGGCCGCTCATGACCGCCACCGTATCGGTCCGGTTGAGGCGCGAACGACCGGGCGTACACCAGCGTCACCAGCACCAACACCATCGGCACGAGCATCGCCCCGCGATAGCTCCACGCATTGCCCAGTCCCCCGACCAAGGGAGAACCGATCAGGAAGCCCACATAATTGAAGACGTTCAGCCGAGCGACGGCCGCGTCCGAGGCCCCCGGCCTCCCCGTCTCGTACGCCCGCCGCCCCGCCGCCGCGAACGTCTGCGGCACCAGCACACACAGCCCGAGCCCCAGCAGCGTGAATCCCAGCATGCCCACCCACGCCCCGGGCGCCCCGGCCACCACGGCGAACCCCACCGCCGCAACCAGCGCACCCGCCCGCACCACCGCCACGGGCCCGAAGCGGCGCACCCCGACATCCCCCAGCGTCCGTCCCAGCAGCGTGGTGACCATGTACACGTTGTACGGAACGGTCGCCATCTGCTCCGAACTCCCCAGCACGTCCTGGAGGTACTTCGCGCTCCAGTTGGAGACCGTCGAGTCCCCGATGTAGGCCACGGTCATCACCAGACACAACGGCAACAGCCACCTGAGACCACCGCCCGCGCCCGCGCCCTCGCCGGGGGGTGGCGGCTGCTCCTCGCGGCTGTCGACGTACCAGCGGCTCCCGACCAGCGCGGCCGGCATCAGCACCAGCACCAGCACCACCGGCAGATACGACACCCACAGCGCCAGGTCCCCGTGCGCCCCGACCCAGGCGAGCGACGCCCCGACGATCCCGCCCAGGCTGTACGCGGCATGGAAGCTGAGCATGATGCTGCGCCCGTACGCCCGCTGCAGACTCACCCCGAGCATGTTCATCGACGCGTCCAGCGCCCCGACGGCCAGCCCGAACGCGGCCAGCGCCACGGCGAGGGCGGTCATGTGCTCGCCCGCCCCGACCCCCAGAAGCGCCAGCAGCACCACGGGCTGCGACCACCGCAGGACCCGGCTGGGCGGAACCCGCTTCACCAACCGTTCCGTCGTCACACTGCCGACGCCCGCCAGGATGGGGACGGCGGCGAGGAAGACGGGCAGCAGCGCGTCGGAGACCCCGTACCGGTCCTGGATGGCCGGGATCCGCGTCACGAGCAGAGCGAACGCGACGCCCTGCACCAGGAAGCTGAACGCCAGCGAGGCTCTGCCGCGCCGCAGCACATCGGTCATGGCGGCGAGCGTAGGGCCCGGATGTACTGGTGGGTAGATCCGGTCAAAGATGAATCAGGTTCAGTTTCCCGCGAGCAGTGCGGCCAACTCCCGCATGTCCGCGAAGAGTCCCGTGGCACCGACGAGCCGCTCGGCCGGTGTCATCGCGGTGAAGCCGTACACGTCCATCCCGGCCGCGACCGCCGCACGCACACCCAACGGGCTGTCCTCGACGACCACACACCGCTCGGGTGTCACGCCCATCCGCTCGGCGGCATGCAAAAAGAGATCGGGGGCCGGCTTGCCGCGCCCCACGTCCTGCGAGCTGAAGATCCGCTTGTCGTCGAACCAGCGCTCGAGCCCAGTCGTGCGGTGCCCCACCCTGATCCGCTCATGGCTCCCGGACGACGCCACACAGTAGGGCACACCGTCCGCGGCCAGCTTCTCCATAACGTCCGTGGCTCCGACGACCGGCTTCAACTCCCGTTCGAACGCGGCGAAGACGCGGGCGTGGAACACGTCGTCGAAGTCCCCCGGCAACCGCTGCCCGGTCCGCTCCTCGACGAGATCGTGTACCCGATGCATGGCGGAGCCCATGTAGTCACGGATGGAGTCCTCGTACGAGGTGGGGTGACCGAGTTCGGTGAGGTACGCGGCCAGGAGCTGGTTGGAGATCGGCTCACTGTCGACGAGAACACCGTCGTTGTCGAAGATGACGAGGTCATAGCGCATGACACGACCCTAAACGCAGAAAACCCCGCACCGGTAAGGTGCGGGGTTTTCCCAACAATTGTTCGGCGGCGTCCTACTCTCCCACAGGGTCCCCCCTGCAGTACCA
>NZ_JBVIGA010000048.1:0-34071 GCF_055571035.1 Streptomyces malachitofuscus
CGTGTGGGCGTTCGCACTGGGCTGGGCCCTGCTGACCGGCGTGGTCGGCTTCGTCTACTTCTGGAAGTCCGAGGAGAGGTACGGCCGTGGCTGACACCACCGACCAGAGGGTTCCCACCGTCATCGCCGACGGCGTCGACATCGTCTACCGGGTCAACGGGACCGGCGCCGGACGCGGCTCCGCCACCGCCGCCCTCAACCGCATCCTGCGCCGCAAGCAGACCGAGAAGGCGTCCGGCGTCCGCCGGGTGCACGCGGTGCGCAACGTGTCCTTCGTCGCCTACCGCGGCGAGGCCATCGGCCTCATCGGCACCAACGGCTCCGGAAAGTCGACCCTGCTCAAGGCCGTCGCCGGGCTGCTCCCGGTGGAGAACGGCCGCATCTACACCGACGGCCAGCCCTCCCTGCTCGGCGTGAACGCCGCGCTGATGAGCGACCTGACCGGCGAGCGCAACGTCCACCTCGGCGGGCTCGCGATGGGCATGTCCCGCGACGAGATCAGGGCCCGCTACCAGGAGATCGTCGACTTCTCCGGCATCAACGACAAGGGCGACTTCATCACCCTGCCGATGCGCACCTACTCCTCCGGTATGGCGGCCCGGCTGCGCTTCTCCATCGCCGCCGCGAAGGACCACGACGTCCTCCTCGTCGACGAGGCGCTGGCCACCGGTGACCGCTCCTTCCAGAAGCGCTCCGAGGCCCGCATCCGGGAGCTGCGCAAGCACGCCGGAACGGTCTTCCTGGTCAGCCACAACAACAAGTCCATCCGCGACACCTGCGACCGCGTGCTGTGGCTGGAACGCGGCGAGCTGCGCATGGACGGGCCGACCGACGAGGTCCTCAAGGAGTACGAGGCGTTCACCGGGGACAAGGCCGCCAAGCCGAAACCGAAGCCGAAGCCCCAGGCGGCGGCCGCAGCGTCCTGAGGCCGGAGGGCCGGAGGGCTTACGTCCGCGCGTCCCCGCACCCACTTCGTCACATTGGTGCCAATATGACCGAAGAGGACTGTCCGGAGCGACGCGTAGCCGAAGGAGCCCCTCGATGCCCGAGCTCAGCGTCATCGTCCACGGGCCGAACACCCAGGATCACCTGACCGGCCTCCTCGACTCGCTCGCCGCCCGCCCCCTCCCGGACGTCGAGGTCGTCGTCGCCGCCGTCGGCGACTGGGCCCGGGAGGCGGCGGAGCGGCACGCCGCCCACGTCCAGGTGCTGCCCCTGCCCGACGGCACGTCCGACGCGGCGGCCCGGGCGGCGGGTGCCGCGCGGGCCACCGGCCGGTGGCTGCACTTCGTCCACGCCAAGGACGGCCTGCCGCCGGGCAGTTCGCGCACGGTCGCCGAGCGGGCCGCCGAACTCCCCGGCACCGTCGACGTCCTGCTCGTCGACCATCTCCGCAGCACCTGGCGCAGCTCCGGGCTGCCCTCTGCCGACGGTCCCCTCCTGACCCGCGCGGGCCGCACCGAACTCGCCCTCGACGACAGTGCCTACCTGCTGCGGCTGACGCCGCTGCTCGGCACCCGCGTTCTGCGCGCGGGCTTCTGGCGAGCCCACGAGGAGCGGCTCACCACCGACAACGAGCCGGAGGCGGCCCTCGCCGCCCTGCTGCTCGCCGACCGCGTCGCCTGCCTGCCGCACATCGCCCACGAGGACCGCAGACTGCGCCCCGCGAGCCTCCCCCCGGCCACCCCCGGGCAGCACTTCGCCACCGTCGACCGCTACGAGCGCCTCCTCGACCTCGCCCGGGAACGCCCCGCCGTCCACACCGTGCTCTACGAGATCATGGTCCGGGACTGCCTGCGCACCTTCGCCCGCGGCGACCTGCCCGACGACGTGGCCGAGGAGTTCTTCCACCGGGCCTCGATCGCCGCCCTGCGCCGCCGCCCCGCCGGCCACCGCCGCCCCGCCGGCCTGGAGGGCATCCGCCGCTCGCTGCTCGAAGAGGACGCCTACACCAAGTACCGCGCCTTCCAGACCGCCAACCGCGCCCGCCGCGCCGTGCGGTCCGCGGTGCGCGCGGGGAAGCGCGAGGCCGGCGCCCGGGTCCGCGACGCCCAGTACCGCAGGGCGCTGCGCCGTCCCGTCGACCCCCGCCTCGCGGTGTTCTCCGCCTACTGGAACCGGGGGGTCGCCTGCAACCCGGCCGCGATCGCCGCCGAGCTCGCCGAACTCGCCCCGGACATCCACCCCGTGTGGGTGGTGACCGAGCGGAACGCGGCCCTGCTCCCGCCCGGCACCGACCACGTGATCCCCGGCACCCGCCGCTACTGGGAGGCGCTGGCCACCGCGAAGTACCTCGTCAACAACGTGAACTTCCCGAACGCGGTGGTCAAACGCCCCGACGCCGTGCACCTCCAGACCCACCACGGCACCCCGCTCAAGCGCATGGGCCTGGACCAGATGCCGTTCCCCGCCGCCGCGCAGGGACTGGACTTCGACGCGCTGCTCGAGCGCGTCGACAAGTGGGACTACAGCGTCTCCAGCAACAGCCACACCACCCGCATGTGGGAGAGGGCGTACCCGGCCCGGTTCGTCTCGCTCGACCACGGCTATCCACGCAACGACGTCTTCTACACGGCCGGGGCGGGCGACATCCGCGCGGTCCGTGAACGCCTCGGCATCGCGCCGGGCCGCCGGGCCGTCCTGTACGCGCCCACGCACCGCGACTACGAGGCCGGCTGGACCCCGCGCCTGGATCTCGCCGACCTCGCCGACCGCCTGGGCGAGGACACCGTCCTGCTGGTGCGCGCCCACTACTTCTACGACGCCGGCGCCTCCCCGCTCACCGGGCTGCGCCGCTCCGGCCGCATCGTGGACGTCTCCGCCTACGACCCGGTCGAGGAGCTGTGCCTGGCCGCCGACGCCCTCGTCACGGACTACTCGTCGATCATGTTCGACTACGCCAACCTGGACCGCCCGATCGTCATCCACGCCGACGACTGGGAGACGTACCGCACCACGCGCGGTGTCTACTTCGATCTCATGGCCGAGGCGCCCGGGCCCGTCGCCCGCACCCAGGAGGAACTGACCGAGATCCTCACCACCGACGCCTGGCACGACGAGAGCGCGGCGAAGGCACGGGCGGCCTTCCGCCGCCGGTTCTGCGAGTACGACGACGGCCGCGCCGCCGAACGCGTCGTACGCCGGGTCTTCCTCGGCCAGGACGAGGCGTCCCTGCCGCCGGTGCTGCCGATCGAGGAACGCACCCCGGCGCCCACCCCCGAGGAGGCGACCGCGTCATGAGCACCCCTCGGATCCCCGACGTCACCGTCACGGTGATCGTGCACAACGACGCCGAACGGCTGCCCCGCGCGGTGGAGTCCGTACGCCGCCAGACCCACCGCAACCTCGAGATCGTCGTCAGCGACGACCACTCCACGGACGACACACCACGGGTGGCCCGGGCCCTGGCGGCCGCGGACCCGCGCATCCGGTACCTGCGGCTGCCGGAGAACAGCGGCGGATGCAGCGCGCCGCGCAACCGCGCCCTGGAAACCGCGCGGGCGCCCTACCTGATGTTCCTGGACAGCGATGACGAGCTCCCGCCGGACGCGGTCGCCTCCCTGCTCGCCGCGCACCGCGAACGCGACATCGACTTCGCGATGGGCGCGGTACGGCGGATCCGCGTGGACACCGGCCGCCGCTCCACCTGGATGCCGCACCTCGTGGAGGAGCGCCGCACCCTGGACGGCATCGAGGACGACCCGCGCCTGTTCTTCGAGCACCTGTCGACCAGCAAGATGTACGCCCGCGCCTTCCTCGACCGGTACGACCTGCGCTTCCCCGAGGGCATCCACTACGAGGACCAGCTGTTCTCGGCGCAGGCCTACTGCCTGGCGAAACGGTTCACGATCATCCCCGAGCCGGTGTACCACTGGTACGTCGCCCCGTACGCGGGCTCCGACGCGGCGTCCATCTCCAACCAGCGGCATCTGCTCACCAACGTCCGCGACCGGATCCATGTGCAGCGGCTGATCGACGCCTTCCTGGTGGAGAGCGGGCACGGGGCACTGCGCGAGGACAAGGACCACAAGTTCCTGAAGCACGACTTCCGGATGTACGCGGGCGACCTGCCCTACCGGGACGAGGAGTGGCTCGCCGCCTTCGCGGACCTGGTGAACCCGTACCTGGAGACACTGTCCCCCGGTGCGTACGCCCGGCTCCCCCGCTCCGAACGGGTGGTGCTCCAGCTGGTCCGCGACCGCCGCTTCACCGACACCCGGCTCGCCGCCCGGGGCCTGGCCCACTCCGTCGCCCCCAGGCAGCTGACCACCGACGCGGACGGCCGCACCTACTGGGGCGACCGCGTCCCCGAGTCCGCCGGGGCCCGCCGCGAACTGGACCTCACGGAACTGGAGCCGGCCGCCCGCCCGTTCTTCGGCGCCCAGTTCCGCCATGAGATCACGGAGATCACCCCGGGCCCGGGCGTCTCCGTCGACCTGGCCGTACGCACCTACGACCCCTCCCTGCGCCTCCCGGTCGGCCCCCAGCGGGCGAGCCTCGTCATCTCCCCCGGCCGCCACCGACTCACCGTGCCCTTCCGGCTCTCACCGGTACGCCCCGGCGTCTTCGAGGGCCGGGTCCGGCTCGACCCGGCGACGGCGCGCCTGCCGCTGAGCGGCTTCGCGGGGGTGCGTCACCCCGTGGTGCGGCTCACCTGCGGCGGTCAGGGCAACCGGGGTGTGCTGCTGGCTCCCCTCGACTTCCCGTCCCTGACCGGCCGCGTCCCCTACCACTCCGGCGCGGCCCCGCACCGGGTGACGGTCGAGCCGGAGGGCCACGGCCCGGGCCGGCTCCAGGTCCGCTGGACCCCCGTCGGCCTCACCGCGGCCCTCCGCCCCCTCGCCATCCGCCTGGCCCCTCCCAAGGCCCGCCAGGCCGCCCGCCTCCTCTCCAGCGCCCTGCGCTGACCTGCCTCCCAGCCCGTCCGGCGCCCGAGGACCACGCCACCACCCACCGCCCCCCGCTCACGGCACCGCGTACAGCACCTCCCCCTCCGGCCCCCGGGCCACCACCCGCAACGCCGTGCCGTCGAGCACCCCCCGCCGGTCCACCACCCACCGCACCCCGAACTCCCGCTCCACCTCCCGCCGTACGGACTCCGGCGTCCGCTCCGCGAAGTACACCTTCGTCAGCGCGTCCCGCCGCCCCTCGTCCGCCAGGAAGAAGTCGGGATAACCAGGGGCGACCGTGTACGCCCCGTACGCCGGGACCTGCCGCGCCGCCCGCCCCTCGGCCATGACCACGTCCCCGTACCGCACCCACGGCGTGATCCAGTGAAATCCCGTCCACGGCTCCCGGTACCGGTCCTCCACCACCTCCGGCAGGCCTCCGCGCGGAACCACGTACCCGAGCGTCCCCGCCTGCGCCCACCCACCGGCCAGCAGCGCCCCGCCGAGCAGAACCGCCCACCCGCTCCGCACCGGGCGCCGCCCGGCCCCCACCGGCGCCAGCGCCGCCGCCAACTGCGCCGGCACCACCGCCGCGGACAGCGCGCGTCCCCACGAGTAGTGGCCGGTCAGCCACCCCGCCGAGACGACCAGCGCCCCCAGCACGAAGAAGACCACCAGCGGATCCCTGCGGTCGCGCAGCCACCGCGGGACCAGTGCCGCCACCCCGACCAGCACCAGCCCGTACCGCGCGAACGGATGGTCGTACAGGACGCGGTGCACCCGCTCCAGCCCGTCCCCCGCGCCGAGCAGCGCGAAGAAGTCGTAGTAGGGCCACGCCCACAGCACCACCAGTCCGGCCGCCGCCGCGGCCCCCAGCCGGGGCCACACCGCCCGCCCGGCCCGCGCCGCGACGACCGCGGCGACCGCGCCCACCGAGGCCACGACCCCCGAGAACTGGTGGCAGAGCAGGATCACCCCCCACAGCACCCCGAGGCCGAGCCACACCCCCCACCCGGCGGTCCCGCGCAGCGCCCCGGTCAGCCACGCCCAGAAGTGGAAGGCGAGCCCGAGGGTGAACGTGCTGGGATACGCCACCGTCAGCGCCATCGAGTTGAGCCCCAGGAAACCGCTCCACAGGAACGGGGTCGTACCCCACAGGAGCAGCAGACTCAGCAGGGCGAGCGCGGGCGCGGCCGGATGCGCGCTCAGCGTCCGTACGTACCGCCATACGCCCGTCACCAGCAGCACCAGCCCGGCCGCGGCGGCCAGCCGCAGCACCGTGAACACGTCCAGCGCCGTCACCCGGGCGATCCCGCCGAGCACCAGCATCCACGGCGAGTAGTACGGGCTCGGTGTGTCCGCGTCGACCAGCGGATTGCCGGGGTCGAGCAGGCTGTGCCGCAGCCGCTGCACGGTCGCCGCGTGTATGCCCAGGTCACCGGCCCAGGGAAGCCGTACGACCAGCAGGACCAGCAGCACCAGCACGAGTCCGGCGGCAGCCTGGACCGTGGTCCGGCCGATGGCCGCCGGACGGGCCGGGGCGCGGCGCGTACCGGCCCTGCCCGGGCCGACGGACGATATGAATCGGACATTCACATATCAGGCATAACCTACACATACCCCGACGCCACAGATGCGCCGTCCATCTCGCCTAAGGCACCGGACACGGCCCGAGGGGCGCACCGGACAAACGGTCCGGAGCGCCCCTCGACCACACGCCTCGCGCGGGACCGCGCCGCGCCTCCTACGAGTGCGACCGCAGCAGCGTCCGCATCGTCCGCATCGCCACCGACAGGTTGGCGAGGTCGAACGCGTCGGAGCCGTGGATCTCCTCCAGGGTGGTGCGGGCCCGGCCCAGCAGGGCCGCGTTCTGCCGCTCCCACACCTCGAAGCGCTGCTGCGGCGTCGACGAGCCGTTGCCCACCGCCAGCACGTCCGAGGTCACCGCCGCGTGCGCCGCGTACAGGTCCTCGCGGATCGCCGCGCGGGCCATGGACTGCCAGCGGTCGGCGCGCGGCAGCTCGATGATGCGGTCCATCAGCTGGGTGATGCGCAGCCGGTCACCGAGGTCGTAGTACACCTCGGCGACGTCCAGCGGCTCCTTGCCCGTCCGGTCGGCCACCGACACGATGTCGAGCGTCGGGAAGGCGGACGAGAATCCGGCGACCCGGGTGGCGAGCTCGTCGGGGACTCCGGCGCCGCTCAGCTCGTCGTAGATCTTCTGGTACCAGTCCAGGTCCGCGCCGCGCAGCAGCTTCGGCAGCTGGGCCCAGACCTGCTCGACGCGCTCGGCGAAGAACTCCACCGTCTCCGCGAGCTCCAGCGGCTGCGGCCGGTTGTTGAGCAGCCAGCGCGTGCCGCGCTCCACCAGCCGGCGCGAGTGCAGCCGGATCCGGGTCTGGACCTCCGCGTCGACCCTGTTGTCGAGCGCCTCGACCGCGTCCCACACCACCGAGGAGCGGAAGATCGCACGGGCCGCCGTCTGCGCCCGGACGATCTCCTCCAGCGACGCGCCGGTCTCCTCGCGCATCCGGTGCAGATACGTCGTACCGCCCGTGTTGACCGTGTCGTTGACCAGCACCGTCGTGGTGATCTCACGGCGCAGCGGGTGGCTGTCGATCCGGTCGAGGAACTGCTCGCGCAGCGCCGTCGGGAAGTAGGCGTGCAGCAACACCTTCAGATACGGGTCGTCGGGCAGCGAGGTGTGCAGCAGCTCCTCGGCGACCGTGATCTTCGTGTAGGCGAGCAGGACGGCCGTCTCCGGTCCGGTCAGGCCCTGCCCGGAGGCGAGCCGTTCGCGGATCTGGCGGTCGGTGGGCAGGAACTCCAGGGCCCGGTCGAGGTGACCCTCGCGCACCAGGTGCTTCAGGAAGCGCTGCTGGGCGTGGAGCATGTCCTTGGACTGGGCCAGCGCGTTGGCGATGGCGGTGTTCTGCGCGTAGTTGGCGCGCAGCACCATCCGGCCGACGTCGTCGGTCATCTCGGCGAGCAGCTTGTTGCGCTGCTTGACGGTCATGTCGCCGTCCTTGACCAGACCGTTCAGCAGGATCTTGATGTTCACCTCGTGGTCGGAGGTGTCGACGCCCGCGCTGTTGTCGATGGCGTCGGTGTTGAGCCGGCCGCCGTGCAGCGCGAACTCGATCCGGCCGAGCTGGGTCATGCCCAGGTTGCCGCCCTCGCCGACGACGGCGACCCGCAGGTCCCGGCCGTCCACGCGGATGGCGTCGTTGCCCTTGTCGCCGACGTCGGCGTTGGACTCCGTGGACGCCTTGACGTACGTGCCGATGCCGCCGTTCCACAGCAGGTCCACCGGCGACGTGAGGATCGTCTTCATCAGATCCGCCGGGGTCATCTTGGTGACGCCGGACTCGATACCGAGGGCCTCGCGGATCTGGGCGTTGACCGGGATGGACTTGGCGCTGCGCGGGAAGATCCCGCCGCCGGCCGAGAGCAGCTCGGTGTTGTAGTCGGCCCAGGAGCTGCGCGGCAGCTCGAACAGCCGGCGGCGCTCGGCGTAGGAGACGGCCGCGTCGGGGCTCGGGTCGATGAAGATGTGCCGGTGGTCGAAGGCGGCGACCAGACGGATGTGCTCGCTGAGCAGCATGCCGTTGCCGAACACGTCACCCGACATGTCGCCGATGCCGACGACCGTGAAGTCCTGGGACTGGGTGTCCACGCCCAGCTCCCGGAAGTGCCGCTTGACGGACTCCCAGGCGCCCCGGGCGGTGATGCCCATGCCCTTGTGGTCGTAGCCCGCGCTGCCGCCGGAGGCGAAGGCGTCACCGAGCCAGAAGTTGTAGGACTCGGCGACCTCGTTGGCGATGTCCGAGAACTTGGCGGTGCCCTTGTCGGCGGCGACGACGAGGTAGGTGTCGTCCTCGTCGTGCCGGACGACGTCCGCCGGGGGCACGACCTCGCCGGCCACCATGTTGTCGGTGATGTCGAGCAGCGCCGAGATGAACGTCCGGTAGCTGGCGATGCCCTCCGCCATCCAGGCGTCCCGGTCGACGTTCGGGTCGGGCAGTTGCTTGGCGACGAAGCCGCCCTTGGCGCCGACCGGCACGATGACCGTGTTCTTCACCATCTGCGCCTTGACCAGACCGAGGATCTCCGTACGGAAGTCCTCACGGCGGTCCGACCAGCGCAGGCCGCCGCGCGCGACCTTGCCGAAGCGCAGGTGCACGCCCTCGACGCGCGGCGAGTACACCCAGATCTCGAACGCCGGACGCGGCGCCGGGAGGTCCGGGATGGCCTGCGGGTCGAACTTCATGGAGACGTAGTCGTGCGGCACTCCGCCGCTCGCCTCCTGGAAGAAGTTGGTGCGCAGCGTCGCCTTGATGACGGTGAGGAAGGAACGCAGGATGCGGTCCTCGTCCAGCGAGGCCACCTGGTCCAGGGCGGCGTCCACCTCCTCCAGCAGGGCGTCCACCAGTTCGTACCCGGCGCGCTGCCGGTCCGGCGACATCCGCGCCTCGAACAGGGAGACGAGCAGCCGGGTGGTGTGGACGTTGTGGCGGAGGGTGTCCTCCATGTAGTCCTGGCTGAAGGTGGAACCCGCCTGGCGCAGGTACTTCGCGTACGCCCGCAGCACCATGGCCTGCCGCCAGGTCAGCCCGGCGCTGAGCACGAGGGCGTTGAAGCCGTCGTTCTCCGCCTGGCCGGTCCAGGTCGCCGCGAAGGCCTCCTGGAAACGCTCGCGGGCGTCGTCACCGAGGTAGTCAAGGCCGCCGCCGGCCGCCTTGGGCATGCGCAGACCGAAGTCGTAGATCCAGGCCACGCTCCGGTCCGAGCAGCGCAGCTCGTACGGCCGCTCGTCGACGACCTCGACGCCGAGCCGCTGGAGCACGGGCAGCACCGCGGACAGGGAGACGGCCTCCCCCTTGCGGTAGATCTTGAAGCGGCGCTCCTCGGGGGCGGCGCCGACCGGCTCGTACAGGCTGAGCTCGAAGTTCCGCTGCTCGTCGAGCTGCTCGACCCTGGCGAGGTCGGCGACCGCGCTGCGCGGGGAGTGGTCGGCCTTGTAGCCCTCGGGGAAGGCACCCGCGTAGCGGCGCAGCAGCTCGGCGGCGCGCTCCTCGCCGAACTCGGCGTTCAGCGCCTCGCTGAAGCCGTCGGCCCAGGAGCGGGCGGCCTCGACGAGCCGGGCCTCGATGCGGTCCTTGTCGGCGTCGGACAGCTCCGGCAGTTCGGTGCCCTGCGGGACGCGGACCACGAAGTGCAGCCGGGAGAGGACCGACTCGGTGTTCCAGGCGGTGAAGTCGACGCTGATGCCGCCGAGCTCCTCCTTGAGGATGTCGATGATCCGCAGGCGCACACCGGTGGTGTAGCGGTCGCGCGGCAGGTAGACGAGGGCGGAGTAGTAGCGCCCGTACTCGTCCTGGCGCAGGTACAGCCGCAGCCGGCGGCGCTCCTGGAGGTAGAGCACCGAGGTCACGATGGACCGGAGCTCGTCCGCCGGGGTCTGGAACAGCTCGTCGCGCGGGTAGGTCTCCAGGATCTGGAGCAGGTCGCGCCCGTCGTGGCTGTGCGGCGAGAAGCCGGCGCGCTCCAGGACCTCCTCGACCTTGCGCCGGATCACCGGCACCCGGCGCACGGACTCGGTGTAGGCGGCCGACGAGAACAGTCCGAGGAAGCGCCGCTCACCGACGACGTTGCCGTCCGCGTCGAACTTCTTGACGCCGATGTAGTCCAGGTACGAGGGCCGGTGCACGGTGGCCCGGCTGTTCGCCTTGGTCAGCACCAGCACCTTGTGCTCGCGCGCCTTGGCGCGGGCGTCGGCGGGCAGCCGCTCGAAGGACGGGCTGACCGGGTGGGCGTCGTCGCCGGAGTGGTGCGGGTCGGAGCGCAGGATGCCGAGGCCGGTGCCGGGGACGGCGGCCAGCGAGTCGTCCTCGCGCAGCTCGTACTCCCGGTAGCCGAGGAAGGTGAAGTGGTCGTCGGCGAGCCAGCGCAGCAGCTCGCGGGCCTCCTCGACCTGCGGCGCGGGCAGATCGGCGGGCACGGGCTCACCGGGCAGCGCCTCGGCCAGCGCGGTCGCGGCCCGGCGCATCTTGCCCCAGTCCTCGACGGCCTCACGGACGTCGGACAGGACCCGCAGCAGATCGGCGGTGATCTGCTTGAGGTCGCCGCGGTCGGTCTCGCGGTCGATCTCCACGTGGATCCAGGACTCGACGTGCGCGTCGTGCGGAAGGCCGCGGGTGTCCTGGGGGAGGTCGCCGCCGACCGGGGCGGTGAGCACCTCGATCAGCTTGCCGGTGACGTCCCGGCGGACCACCACCTGCGGGTGGATCACGACGTGGATGCCGCGGCCCTGGCGGGTCAGCTCGTTGGTGACGGAGTCGACCAGGAAGGGCATGTCGTCGGTGACCACCTCGACGACGGAGTGGCTGCACGTCCAGCCGTTCTCCTCGACGGTCGGGGTGTGCACCCGGACGTTGGCGGTGCCCTGGGGACGGCTCTCGGCGAGCCGGAAGTGCGAGACAGCGGCTCCGAAGATGTCGACCGGGTCGCGGTCGGTCAGGTCCTCCGGGGCGGTGTGCAGGTAGTAGCGCTGGAGGAACTCGAGCACGGTGTCCCGGTCGGGCATGCCCTTGTCCGTCGTCCCAGTCGGCAGTTTCCCCCCGGCCGGGCTGTTCTCAGCTACCCGGGCGGCCCTGTCGAGCAGCTCGGCCTTGGCTTCGTCCAGCTTGGTCTGCATGGTCCTCTGGCTCCTGTCGCGCGCCGTTGCGTGACGTAGAAGGAAGTACGGTCTCCGACCTCGTGGTGCGGTGATACGACGCGGGGTGTCCGGTCCGTACCGACGCTATGCCGCGAGATGAAGTGAGCGGGGGCCTCTCGGCCGAATTCGGTGCGCCCGACGGGTGTGACTCTGCTCTCCGTGACGCCTGCCCCGCTGGGGTGCGCCGCGTCCCGTGCCGCCCGCGAAGACCAGCGACTGCCACCCGGTCACGGATGTCGTCCGTGCTCGCCGGGCGCACAACGGGGACGCAGAGGTCCCCGCGAGCTATCGCGCTGATCACGCCGCTAAGGCTATCGCTCCTTACAGGTGCCCCGTCATGAGCCGTATGTGTACAAAACCAGCCCCCGAACTTTGACGTTCTGCACAGTGCACTTTCCCCCACACCCGCGCCACCGCAGCTGCGGGCAGTCGCGCCTCCCCCAATGCCGAGGCACCGCGCCAACGCCGGGCTGCGCACCACCCCCCGCCCAGCCCCCACGCCGGGACCGGCCAGGCACCCGAACGCCCGGACGTACGTCTCGTCAGGCCGCCGCAACCAACCGCTCCGCCACCCCCACCGCCTCCCGCAACGTATCCACCACCGGCACCCCCACCGCCTCCAGGCTCGCCCTCCCGTGCGACCCCCCGGTGTACAGCACCGCCCGCGCCCCCGCATGCGCCGCAGCCACCGCATCATCCGCCGCGTCCCCGATCACCACCGTCCGCCCCGGCTCCACCCGCGTCAGCGCGGCGAGATGGCGCACCATGTGCTCCGCCTTGCTGCCGCCCGACGGCCCGGTCCGCCCGTCCACCCGTACGAAGTGCGGCTCGATCCCGAAGTCCCTCACCAGCGGCACCAGGTCCTCGTGCCCGTACATGCTGAGGATCGACTGGCTGCGGCCGGCCGCCGCCCAGTCCGCCAGCAGGTCCACCACGCCCTCGGCCAGACCGCAGCGCACCCGGTGCTCCGTGTAGTACCGGTGGAAGGTGCTGTCCATCAGCTCCCACTCGGCCTCGCTCGGCAGCCGCCCCATCAGCCGCTCGTAGAACTTCGGCACCGGTACGCAGTACAGCTCCCGGTACCGCTCCAGCGTGAGCGGCTCCAGGCCCAGCTCGGCGAAGGCCGCGTTCGTCGCGCCGATGACCGCGTCGACGTCGTGGAAGAGCGTGCCGTTCCAGTCCCAGACGATGTGTGCGTCCGTGTGCATCCCCATACCGGAAAACGTACCCGCCTCCACCGACATCCGGCAGAGCCGCAGGTCAGCCCACCAGGTTGGGGATCTCCTGGGTGGCGTACCACAGCAGCTCGTGGTCCTCGGCCCCGTCCACCACGAACTGCGCGTCGTCGTCCCCGTCGTCCGCCGCGGGCAGCGCGTCCGCCGCGGCCGCCACATCCGCCTCCGCGTCCGTCGCGTCCACGTGCACCGCGGCCGCCTTGGCCAGCCGTACGGCCCCGGCGACCCGCACCTCACCGAGCGCGGCCGGGTCCAGGCCCCGGTCCGGGTCGGACTGGGCCGCGCCGTCGGACACGTCCACGGCGACGACGACCCGGCGCCTGGGCGCCCCGGCGTCCGCGGCCAGCAGCCGCAGGGAGGCCAGCGCGGCACGGCTCAGCGCGGCGTACTCCAGCTCCTCGATGTCGTCGGAGAGGTACCACTCACGCAGCGCGGGCGTGACGGCGTAGGCCAGGAGCGGCCCGTCCCCCAGCTGACCCGTCTTGTACGCCTCGGCGAGCCCGGGGAGGGTCAGGGGGACGTAGACGCGCATGATCAGCCGCTTTCGTGTGGGTCGGAGGGGCTCCGCAGGGGCCATCAGGATACGTCCCGGCGTCCCCCATCGAGTCCCTGCCCACACCCCCGGACACGTCCACTCCGGTCCCGGAATTCACCCGGTGCACCCGCCGGGACGCGGGGCCGGAGACCCCGCCCATCACCCTGATAAGTGAATCCCACGCCCGCTCCGGCCCGCCCCTTCCCTCCTTGCTCCCGCCCGTCACCGCGCCGTACAAGATCCCCAACCACGAAGTTACTGCCCGGTATCACCGGCTCCCCGGCCGGCCCGGGCCCGTCGAACGGGGTCCCCCATGCGCAAGGTCATGACCCGACACCGCCCCACCCCCACGGAAAGCCCCGCCCCCACAACGCCCCCCGCCACAAACCGACCGGGGGCCGTCCGGACGGCCCCCGTCCTCTCCCCCGCCCGGCCCACGCCGTCCGCGGCCACCGGGACCACCCCTCCCCGCATCCCCACCGTCAGGAGTGCGTCCGCGCCCTCTCCCGGCGGACGCCGGCCGGCCGCCGTCGGCCGTTCCACCCGGCCCGCCGACAACCGTCCGCCCGCCCGGGCCACCCGGGTGCGGCGGAGCGCGGCGCCGGGACGGGGCTCCGGGGACGCCGTAGGGCCCGTCGTCGTACCGCGTGCCGCCGACCGGCCCACCCGGCGGCCCGCCCTCCCCCAGCCCCGCCCCACCGACCGCTTCGCCGAGCTCCTCCTCGCCGTCCTCAGCGGGCAGCGCCCCGTGCACGCGATGCTGCGGCACACCGCCGGCCAGGCCTATGACGAGCTGATCCGGCTCGCAGAGCGCGGGCCGCTGCGCACCCGCGGCACCCGCCCCGTCGTCCGCGACATCGGCTACTTCGAGCCCCGCGAGGGCGCCATCGAGGCGTTCGCCCGGATCGGCGCCGGGGACAGGCTGCGCGCCATGGCCTTCCGGCTGGAGCGGGGACGCGATCTGCGCTGGCGCTGCACCGCCGTGGAGCTGGGCGGCCCCCGCCCGCGCCGCGCGGACGCCCGCTGAGCGTCCGGACACGCCCGAGGGCCGGACACCAGCAAGGTGCCCGGCCCTCGGTCCGTCCTGCTGCCGCTCCTCGCCGGAGCGGCAGAGCTCACTTCTTGCGGCGACGCCCGCCCCGGGCCTGCTTGCGGCGCTCCGCGCGCGTGAGGCCGTCCGCCTCGGACCGCACCGGCTCGTCGCCGGTGGCGAAGTCACCTTCGATGGTGCCGCCCTCGCCGTCGACCGTCGGCGCGGAGAAGTGCAGGTTCCGCCGCTGCGGGGCGTCGAGCCCCTTCGCGCGGATCTCCGGACGGGGCCCCGCCTGTGCCGGCACCGCGTCCTTCTTCTCCAGGTCGGCGACCGGCTGGGCCTCCTCGACCGGGACCTCCTCGACCTGCTGCTCGACCTGGACCTCCAGGTTGAACAGGTAGCCGACGGACTCCTCCTTGATGCCGTCCATCATGGCCTGGAACATGTCGAAGCCCTCACGCTGGTACTCGACCAGCGGGTCCTTCTGCGCCATGGCGCGCAGGCCGATGCCCTCCTGGAGGTAGTCCATCTCGTAGAGGTGCTCGCGCCACTTGCGGTCGAGGACCGACAGCACGACCCGCCGCTCCAGCTCACGCATGATCTCGGAGCCCAGCTGCGCCTCCCGGGCCTCGTACTGAGCGCGGATGTCGTCCTTGATGGACTCGGCGATGAACTCGGCCGTCAGCCCGGCCCGGTCGCCGGCCTCCTCCTCCAGCTCCTCGATGGTCACGCTCACCGGGTACAGCTGCTTGAAGGCGCCCCACAGCCGGTCCAGGTCCCAGTCCTCGGGGAAGCCCTCGGCGGTCTCACCCTTGACGTAGTCGTCGATGGTGTCGTCCATGAAGTGCTGGATCTGCTCCTGCAGGTCCTCGCCCTCCAGGACGCGGCGGCGCTCGCCGTAGATGACCTCACGCTGCCGGTTGAGCACCTCGTCGTACTTCAGGACGTTCTTACGCGTCTCGAAGTTCTGCGTCTCCACCTGCGACTGGGCGGACGCGATGGCGCGCGTCACCATCTTGTTCTCGATCGGCACGTCGTCCGGCACGTTCGCCATGGACATCACGCGCTCGACCATCTGGGCCTTGAACAGACGCATCAGGTCGTCGCCGAGCGAGAGGTAGAAGCGGGACTCGCCCGGGTCGCCCTGGCGGCCGGAACGACCGCGCAGCTGGTTGTCGATGCGCCGCGACTCGTGCCGCTCGGTGCCGAGGACGTACAGGCCGCCGATCTTCTCGACCTCGTCCTTCTCGGCCTTGACCGCCTCCTCGGCCCGCGCGAGCGCCTCGGGCAGGGCGTGCGCCCACTCCTCGATGTGCTCATCGGGGTCGAGGCCGCGCTGGCGCAGCTCCGCCTCGGCGAGGTCCTCGGGGTTGCCGCCGAGCTTGATGTCCGTACCACGGCCGGCCATGTTGGTCGCCACGGTGACGCTGCCCTTGCGGCCCGCCTGGGCGACGATCTGCGCCTCGCGCTCGTGATGCTTGGCGTTCAGCACCTCGTGCTGGATGCCGCGCTTGCTGAGCTGCTGCGAGAGGTATTCGGACTTCTCCACCGACGTCGTGCCGACGAGGATCGGCTGCCCCTTGCGGTGCTTCTCCTCGATGTCGTCGACGACCGCCTCGAACTTGGCGACCTCGGTGCGGTAGATCAGGTCGGACTGGTCCTTGCGGACCATCGGCCGGTTGGTGGGGATGGGCACCACGCCGAGCTTGTAGATCTGGTGGAACTCGGCGGCCTCGGTCATCGCCGTACCGGTCATGCCGGACAGGCCGGGGATTTCCTTGCCGTTGTGGTCGTGGCGCTTGTAGAGGCGGAAGAAGTTCTGCAGCGTGATCGTGGCGAGCGTCTGGTTCTCGTCCTTGATCGGCACCGATTCCTTCGCCTCGATGGCCTGGTGCATGCCCTCGTTGTAGCGGCGGCCGGCGAGGATACGGCCGGTGTGCTCGTCCACGATCATGACTTCGTCGTCGATGATGACGTAGTCCTTGTCGCGCTTGAAGAGCTCCTTGGCCTTGATGGCGTTGTTCAGGTAGCCCACGAGCGGGGTGTTCACCGACTCGTACAGGTTGTCGATGCCCAGCCAGTCCTCGACCTTGGCCACACCGGACTCGTGAATGGCGACCGTGCGCTTCTTCTCGTCGACCTCGTAGTCGCCGGTCTCCTCGATGCCCTTGAGCGGCTGGCCGGGCTCACCGCGCTTGAGCCGCTTGACCAGCTTGGCGAAGTCGCCGTACCACTTGGTGGCCTGGTCGGCCGGGCCGGAGATGATCAGCGGCGTACGGGCCTCGTCGATGAGGATCGAGTCGACCTCGTCGACGATGGCGAAGTTGTGGCCGCGCTGGACGAGCTCCTCCTTCGACCACGCCATGTTGTCGCGCAGGTAGTCGAAGCCGAACTCGTTGTTCGTGCCGTAGGTGATGTCGCAGGCGTACTGCTCGCGGCGCTGGGCCGGCGTCATGTTGGCCAGGATGCAGCCGACGCTCAGGCCCAGGAACTTGTGGACGCGGCCCATCATCTCGGAGTCGCGCTCGGCCAGGTAGTCGTTGACCGTGATGATGTGGACGCCCTCGCCCGACAGCGCGTTCAGATACGCGGGCAGGGTGCCGACGAGGGTCTTGCCCTCACCGGTCTTCATCTCCGCGACATAGCCCATGTGGAGCGCGGCGCCGCCCATGATCTGGACGTCGTAGTGCCGCTGGCCCAGCACGCGCCGGGCGGCTTCGCGGACGGTGGCGAACGCCTCGGGCAGCAGGTCGTCCAGGCTCTCACCGTCGGTGTACCGCTGCTTGTACTCATCGGTGAGGGCCCGCAGCTCGGCGTCGGAGAGGCCTTCGAAGTCCTCTTCGATGGAGTTGACCTGGTCCGCGATGCGGTGCAGCTTGCGCAGGATTTTGCCTTCGCCTGCACGCATGATCTTCGAGAGGACGGACACGGGGGTTGGTCTCCTTGCCGGTCGGGCCTGGGACGGTCGGTTTCCATTTCACTGACGGAGCAACGGCCATCGTATGCGAGGACCCCGTCACGCCGGGAGGCCTGCCGTGCGGTGACCGTCGGCTGCTTCCTATCCGTTGCACGGCTGCCTCACAAGGACAACGTCCCGGGCCCCGGGATGGTGCCGCGCCGTACCGGCGAATTGCGCGAAGGGTGATCATCACCTCACGCACGGCGAAAGCGATGGCGCCGTCCACCGTCGCACGAGCAGAATCGGCCGATGGAACCCGTCACGCTCACCACCGATCGCCTCGTGCTGCGCCCGGTCGGCCCGCAGGAGACCGACGCCGTGTACGCCATCTGCCAGGACCCGGACATCCAGCGCTGGACCACGATCCCCTCCCCGTATCTTCCCGAGCACGCCCGGGGGTTCACGGAGCAGATGGCCCCGGACGGGTGGGCGAACGGTTCGATGTTCACCTTCGGTGTCTTCCTGCCCTCCGGCGAGCTCACCGGCATGCTCGGCATCACCATGCGCTCCCTCGGCACCGGTGAGATCGGCTTCTGGGCGGCGAAGGAGCACCGGGGCAACGGCTACATCACCGAGGCCGCCCTCGCCGCCTCCCGCTGGGCCTTCACCCGGATGTCGGTCGACCGCGTGGAATGGCGCGCGGAGGTGGGCAACGTCGCCTCCCGCGCGGTGGCCGAACGCGCGGGCTTCATCATCGAGGGCACCCTGCGCTCCTCGCTCAACAACAAGGGAGTGCTGCGGGACTGCTGGGTGGGCTCCCTGCTCCCCTCCGACCTGGGGCTTCCGTCCACGTCACCCTATGTGCCCGGCAGGGGATGACGTCCGGGCCCTCCGCGTTGTCAGTGGCGCCCCCTATCGTGCGGGAGTATGACGACCCTCCCGCGTCCGACCACGGAACTCTCGGCCGACGAGGCCCGCCGCATCGCCCTGCGCGCCCAGGGCTTCCTCGGCGCCCCGGACCGCCGCTCCGGTGTGCGGGGGGTCCTCCGTCACCTGGGCGCCGTGCAGCTCGACACGATCTCCGTCCTGGCCCGCTCCCACGAGCTCATCCCGTACGCGCGGCTGGGCGCCGTGGGGCGCCGGACCGTCGAGGAGGCGTACTGGACGGAGGGCTCGCGGCCGCCGCACGCGTTCGAGTACTGGTCGCACGCGGCGTGCATCCTCCCCGTCGAGGAGTGGCCGCACTTCGCCTTCCGCCGCCGCGCCTACCGCTCCCGGCCGCACTGGAGCCACGAGCTCCCCGACGGAACCTACGACCAGGTGATCAAGCAGCTCCGCGTGGAAGGCCCCCTCACGGCGACGGAGCTGGGCGGCGCGAAGCGCACGAGTGAGTGGTGGGACTGGTCCGGGACCAAGGTCGCCGTCGAGCGCGCGCTGATGTACGGCGAAGTGGTGTGCGTCGAGCGTCGCGGCTGGAAGCGGGTCTACGACCTCGCCGAGCGCGCGATCCCGGCGGAGCTGCTGCACGACGAGCTGGACGACACCGAGTGCCTGCGCCGCCTGGTCCGGCTGGCCGGCCGGTCCCTGGGCGTCGGCACGCGCGCGGACATCGCCGACTACCACCGCCTCAAGGGCGAGCAGGTCGACGCGGTGATCGCCGATTCGGGCCTGGTCCCGGTCACGGTGGCGGGCTGGTCGAAGCCGGCCTGGGCCGATCCGGACGCCCTGGCGACGGCGCCGCGCGGCCGCCACCGTACGACGCTGCTCTCCCCGTTCGACTCCCTGGTCTGGGAGCGGGCGCGCACGGAGCGGATCTTCGGCTTCACCCACCGCCTCGAGGCCTACGTTCCCAAGCCCAAGCGGGTCCACGGCTATTTCGCGATGCCCGTCCTCGCGGGCGGCCGGCTCGTCGGCCGGGTCGACCCCGCCCGGGAGGGCCGCACGCTGGTGGCCAAGCAGGTCACCCTGGACGGCCCCAAGGCGGCTCCGGCCGTGGCCCGGGCGCTGGTGGAGGCGGCGGGCTGGGTGGACTGCGCCAACGTCCGCGTGGAGCGGGTCGACGCGCCCGAACTGCGCGAGGCCCTGGTTCTGGAGCTCGCCCGGGCCGTCGCCTGAGCCGGCCGTCACCGGATCTCGAGGATCTTCTCCCGCATCGCGTAGACCACCGCTTCCATCCTGGAGTGCAGCTGAAGCTTCTCCAGGATGTTGCGCACATGGTTCTTCACGGTGTTCTCGGAGATGAACAGTTCCTTGGCGATGTCGCGGTTGTTCATCCCCGTGGCCACGAGCTTGAGGACTTCGAGTTCGCGGTCGGTCAGCCGGGGCGCGGGAACGAGTCGGCGCTCGTCGGTCCGCTGGATCATCGACTTGAACTCGGTGAGCAGTTTCGACGCCATGGACGGGCTGATCTGGGACTGCCCGTCCGCCACCGCCCGAATGGCCGTCGCCACCTCGTCCGTGGAGATCTCCTTGAGGAGATAGCCGGTCGCGCCCGCCTTGATGGCGTCGTAGAGATCGGCTTCCTCGTCACTGATCGTCAGCATGATGATCTTCGCGCTGGGAGCGACCTCCTTGATGGAGGTGCACGCCTCGATCCCGCCGCGCTTGGGCATCCGCACGTCCATCAGGATGATGTCCGGCAGCAGGTCGGCCGCCTTCTCCACGGCCTCCGCGCCGTCCCCCGCCTCGCCGACGACCTGGATGTCCTCCTCGGCCGCGAGCACGATCTCCAGTCCGCGGCGGAACAGCGCGTGATCGTCCACCACAAGGACTCTGATCGGCTCCTTGCGTGGAGTGTCCGCGTCCGGGCCCATGCCGACGACGCCGCCGTCGGCATCCTCGTCCTGCATCGGTCCGAAGCTGTCCGCCATCGTTCCTCCCCCTGAAGGCTGTGGCCTGTGGTCCTGAGCCATCGCCAACCCAAGGCAACGGCCCACCGGTTGAGCCGTTGCCGCCATGATTCCATGCCCGGACGACACCGGAGTGCCGGCGGGCGCGCGAAGTGGGCGCACACCGGTGCCCCTGGGGGCGCACACGCGCACCAGGGGCACCAAATGTGCTGTCGTCCGGCAGATCAGCCGCCGAGTGTCCCACCGGCCTCGGGGGAGTTGGTCTCGGTGACCATCGTGTCGGTGCTGAGGTGGATCACGCCGTAGTCGTAGGCATGGCGCCGGTAGACGACGCTGGGCTCCTTGGTCTCGGAGTCGACGAACAGATAGAAGTCGTGCCCGACCAGCTCCATCTCGTAGAGCGCCTGGTCGAGGGTCATGGGCGCGGCCACATGGGTCTTCTCGCGGACGACGAGGGGGCCGTCACCCTGTACTTCCAGCGAGCCGATCTTCTTGGTGGGGACGGCTTCCCGCTCCTGGGCGACGGAGGTCGCGCCGGTCCCGTTGAGTGTCGCCACGCCCGGGACGTGCGCCGGGACCTCGGCGGCCGAGATCCTGCGCGCGCCGCGCCGCGAGAAACGCTTGTCGTGCTGCTTGCGCAGCCGGGCGTCCAGCTTTTCCGCTGCCAGGTCGAGCGCCGCGTACGGGTCGCTCGCCGCCGCCTCCGCCCGGATCACCGGACCGCGGGAGCGCAGGGTGATCTCCACCCGGTCACTACGGTCGGCCTGTCGGGGGTTGGGCTCCTTGGACACCTCGACGTCGAGGCTGATCACCTTGCCATCGAGCTTCTGGATCTTCTCCAGGTTCAGCTTCTCGGCCACGTGCTTCCGGAACCGCTCGGGCACCTCGGTCTTGCGGCCCTTGACGACGATGTCCACGCAGAACTCCGTTCCCGGATCACTCCGCCTCGGTGCGGAGTGTCTCCCTTTTGCACCAGGCCCCGGTGACGTCCGGAGCCTCGGACTCGGTGACGTCCACCTCCTCCCCCATGAGCGAGATCTCCAGTCCACCGGTGCGGGTGATTGCGAAAAACCCGCAGCACGGCGATCGGATTCGAGGGGTGTGGCCTGCGGCTTTCCCTCACAACCGAACATATCTCGCCCGGACGGATGTCGTCACCCTCTACCGCCCCGTACCTCCATTCAGGGGAATTGCCCCTCTCATAACCTGCAACGACGCTCGCACTCAGTCAGTTCCGGTGTAATTCGAAAGCATCCGGTGATGCCGCGACGACGGCCGCGCACACCACGTCGGCGATACCGCCGGTTCGGTCCCCGGCCGCCGTTCCCGGTGGCCTGCCGGACCGCCGGCGCGTCCTCTGTCGAGCTGGTTCCTTCCGCTGTTCTCCTCTCCTTTCCCAGGTCTCACCCAGGTACACGAACGCGGGCCCCGAAATGCTCGATCGGGCACCCGGCCCCGCCCGCACCGCGCGCGCCGCCTCGGCCAGCGACGCCCCCGTGGTCATCAGGTCGTCGACCAGGACGACCCGGGTACCGGCCAGCAGCCGGCCACAGCCCGGGGCCACCGTCAGCGCGCCCCTGAGATTGGCCATCCGCTGGCGCGAGCCGAGCCCCGACTGGTCGGCCACCACCCGCCGTTGTCCCAGTGCGGGAAGTACTCGGGCGGGTACCCCCGCCCGCCGCAGCTCACCCGCCGCCGCGTACGCGATCCGTCGGGCGGGGTCGTGCCCGCGGGCCCGCACGGCCCGCCGCGCGGACGGCACGGGGACGAGCAGCACCGGGCCGTCCCCGGGTCCGCGGTCTCCGGCCGGCGCTGGACCCGGCGCCCCGGCCCGGGCCCGGGGACCGGCCGCCCGCAGCCCTGCCCGCACCGCTCCTGCCAGAGCCTCGCCGAGCGGCCTGGAGAGGGCCAGGGCGCCCCGTTCCTTGTGGGCGAGCAGCGCGGCGCGCACCTCGTCCGCGTACCGTGCCGCCGCGTGCACCGACGGCAGCCCGGCCGGTGCGGGCACCGGCCGCACCCTGCGCGGCGCGGACCCGCTCAGCGCCGTACGGCACGCGGCGCAGAGCACCGTACGAGACCTGCCGCAGCCGCCGCACTCGGCCGGGAGCACCAGGTCGGTGAGGTCCTGCCACCAGTCCCGCATGGGCCCACTGTGCCAACCCCCGCCCCACCCGGCCACCCCTGTGGACAACTCGCGGGACCGGGCCGGGCGGGACCGGCTCACCCCGGATAGACCGGTGCCGTCCCCTCCGTCACCTTCTGCCACTGGGCCCCCGAGGGCAGCCGTACGATCCCGTCGACGGAGTACGCCACGAGCGGTGCCAGTTCGTCCTCGGAGGCGGTGACGGCCTTGACGCCGGTCAGGGCGGCGGGCAGCGGCACGTCCGGCGTGGAGCCGTCGACGTCGACGTACTTCATCTGCTCCACACCCCCCTGCTCGCGCCCCACCACCACGAGGCGGCTGTCCCCGGCCCACGACATGGCCGTGACCTGCTCCAGCTCGGGCGTGGCCTCGCGCAGCTCCAGCACGGTCACCGTCGGGCGCTCGTCCGGCCCGCCGTCCGGCCGGCTCCGTTCGATCCGGCCGACCTGCAGGGACAGCCGGTCGCCCTTCTCCACGACAAGCGCGATCCGCACCCCGTCGGCGGCCACCCGGACCGCCCGCACCCGGCCGTCCAGCCCCGGCGTCCGCACCTCCAGCGGCTCACCCGCGCCCTTCTCCAGCAGGTACAGCCGCGGGTCCGCGGGGTCGCGGTCGGCCACCCACAGTCCCCCCTGGGCGTCCCAGCTGGGCGGGGTCAGCCTGTCCTGCTCGGTCTTGCCCTCGCTGCGCAGCACGGGGTCCCCGAGGGAACTGCCCGACACCAGCGAGGCGACGAACAGCGCCTTGCCGTCGATGCCCACTCCCGCCGCGGTGCGCTCGTCCCGTGCGACCGCCACCGAGCGCAGCGCCTTCTCGCCGTCGCCCAGCGCCCCGGGCACCGGGTCCGGGTCGGTGTCGCTGGTGCCCGCGGCGATCCGCACGAGCCGGCGCTCCTCGTCGACGAAGTACAGATAGTGGGGCTCGTTCAGCGCGCCCCGGGTGGCCACGGTCTCGGCACCGTCCTGGGCGAGCAGGCACAGCTGCCCCCCGTCGGCCCGCAGCTCGACCTCCTCCACCGCGGGGCTGAGACCGCGCAGCGTGAACAGCAGTTGCGCCGCCATTTCCTCGCAGCGGCCGGTGCCGACCTCGGCCGCCCTGTCGTTGAGCGGCACGACGAGCCTGCCCCGGTCGTCCGGCGTCAGGGGGCCGGCGCCCTTGCGCAGCGCCGCCCCGGTGGGGAAGCTCGACCGGACGACCGGGTCCAGCCAGGTCGTGGGCCCGCCGATGAGGGAGCGCACCATCCGGGTCGTGGGGTCGACGTTCCTGCGCACATAGACCGGGTCGGCGACCGCCATGGGCAGGTCCGTGGCAGCGGTCTCCGCGTTGTTCGAGGCGAAGTAGTACTTGCTGACGGACATGTAGTTGCGCTGGAAGTCCGACTTGCCCATCACCACGCCCTGCGGCACCGCGTCGATGCGCCACTGGCCGCTCTTCTCGTCCTTGGTGAGATGGACGATCTTGCTGTAGGGCCCGGAGGCGGGCGTGTACGCCTGCTCCGCGTCCACGGTGGCGACCTGGGTGCCGGTCAGGGTGTAGGAGAGGGCCCCGGTGTCCTCCCGGGCCGGGCGGTCGGCGTGGGCGCCGGGACCGTTCGCCAGCACGGTGGTGGACAGCTCCGGCTGCCAGGTCTCCGACGCCTCCCGGGTCAGATACTGGCGCGCGGTCCTGTACTCGGGGTCGTCGCTGGTCAGCGCCTCCAGGAAGCCCTGGACGATCTGCGTGGGAGTGGCGTCCTCGCTCGGCGGCATGGCGAACACCCGTACCTGGGCCTCCTGCCGCGGTGTGGACTCGACGCCCCGCAGGCCTCCGCTGTCGGGCATCGAGGCGCACCCTGCCAGCAGGACGACCCCGCCGGCGGCGTATGCCACCCTCCGCACCGATGACCCCCGGCCGCGCCCAACGCGCTCACCGCCCACGCGAAGCCTCCCCGTCCCTCTCCGCACCACGCGTCGCACCGTCCCTGCCGGTCCTCTCGCTCCCGGCCGTCCCCTCCGGGCCCCCGGTATCCTCCGCCGGCCGCCGCGCGGCCGCGTCGTCCTCGCCCCCGCCGAGCGGCGCGGGGCCCTCGCCCAGCGCGCCGGGCGTCATGCGCGTACTTCCGGAGGCACTCCCGGACCGTGCCACCACGCGCGCGCCGTTGCCGGGCAGCGCCGTGGGGTCGGCCGTGGGGGTCACGGCCGTGGGCGGCAGGGGGAACGGGTCCCTGGCCGCGCCGTCGGTGCCCGGCTGCCGCACCGGCACCGTGGCGCTCTTCTCGCCGTCCCCGCCGCGCGGCAGACCGGCGTCGTCGAGCCCGCGGTTGCGCCGCGAGTCCTTCGGCTCCAGGGGTATCGGAGACCCCCGCAGCGGCTCGTCCGCGGTCCTGGGCAGCGTCAGCCGGAACTGCGAACCGCCGCCCGCTTCGCCCCATGCCTGCAGCCAGCCGCCGTGCAGCCGCGCGTCCTCCAGGGCGATGGACAGCCCCAGCCCCGTACCGCCGGTGGTCCGCGCGCGTGCCGGGTCGGCCCGCCAGAAGCGGCTGAAGACCCGGGTCGCCTCACCGGGCTTGAGCCCGACGCCGTAGTCGCGGACGGCCACCGCGACGGCGCCGCCGGCCGCGGCCAGTTTGACCACGACGTCCTTGCCCTCGCCGTGCTCCACCGCGTTGACGACGAGGTTGCGCAGCACGCGCTCCACGCGGCGCGCGTCGGCCTCGGCGACGACGGGCTGCTGGTCGCCGACGATCCTGATGTGCGTGCCCTTGCGCTCGGCGAGCGGCTCCGCCCCGCTGACCACCCGCCGTACGACCTCGCGCAGGTCGATCGGTTCCGCATCCAGCGCCGCCGCGCCCGCGTCGAAGCGGCTGATCTCGAGCAGGTCGGCGAGCAGCGACTCGAAACGGTCCAGCTGGTCGGCGAGCAACTCGGCCGACCGCGCGGTCACCGGGTCGAAGTCCTCGCGCGCCTCATGGATGACGTCCGCCGCCATCCGCACGGTCGTCAGCGGCGTCCGCAGCTCGTGCGACACGTCCGACACGAAGCGGCGCTGCATCCGCGACAGGTCCTCGAGCTGGCTGATCTTCAGCTGGAGGTTCTGCGCCATCTTGTTGAAGGCCTCGCCCAGGCGCGCGATGTCGTCCTCGCCGGTGACCTTCATCCGTTCCTGCAGCCGGCCGGCGGACAGCCGCTCGGCGATCCCGGCCGCCATCCGTACGGGGGTGACGACCTGGCGCACGACGAGCCAGGCGATCGCCCCGAGGAGCACGACCACGAACAGCCCGGCGGTCGCCAGCGTGGTCTTGACCAGGCTCAGCGACTTCTCCTCCTGGGTGAGCGGGAAGAGGTAGTAGAGCTGGTACGGATCGCCGTTGGGGTCGTTGACCTGCTTGCCGATGACCAGGGCGGGCTGGGGCTCCTTGTCGTCGTTGTAGACGACACGGGTGTAGCTCTGGGCGGCCGCTGTGCTGGAGTCGATCCGCTCCCGCAGGTCCGCGGGCACGCTGACCGTCGGATTGACCTCACCGGAGGCCCGCGGTCCGCGCCCGCTGCCGCTCTCGCCGCCCGCGGGCAGGGTGACCACGTCGAAGGCGCCCTGACCACCGCTGGAGAGCGAGGCCACGAGATCACTCATCCACTGGATGACGCTCTGCGAGGGTCGGCCGTCAGGCGCGGTGTCCTCGTCGCCCGTGACGCTCACGTCCTCGTCGGCCTGCTGTTTGGCCACGGCGAAACCGCCGGTGGCCTGGCTCTGCGACGCCTTCACCTTCGCGTCCAGCAGACCGTTGCGCACCTGGCCGATGACGACGAAGCCCAGCAGCAGGACCACGCCCAGGGACATCAGCAGGGTGGTGACGACCACCTTGAGCTGGATGTTGCGCCGCCACAGCCGCATGACGGGCAGCAGCGGCCGGCGCACCCAGCGCATGAACAGCCGGATGACCGGGCTGCCCTGGACGCCGCCCTCGAGCAAGCCGCCCTCGAACAGACGGCCCCAGCCGGCGCCCGTCACCTTCCGGCCGACAGGCCGCCCCGGACGGCCCCCGGACCGGCCGGGCGCCGAAGCGGCACTGTCACCGGACATGTCAGCTCGGTCCTGCCTTGTATCCGACACCACGGACGGTCACCACGATCTCCGGCTTCTCCGGGTCCTTCTCGACCTTGGAGCGCAGCCGCTGCACATGCACGTTCACCAGCCGGGTGTCCGCCGCGTGACGGTAGCCCCAGACCTGCTCCAGCAGCACCTCACGCGTGAACACCTGCCACGGCTTGCGCGCCAGCGCGACCAGCAGGTCGAACTCCAGCGGCGTCAGCGCGATGGACTGCCCCTCCCGCTTCACGGAGTGCCCGGCCACGTCGATCACCAGATCGCCGATGGCGAGCTGCTCCGGCGCCGGCTCCTCCGACCTGCGCAGCCGCGCCCGGATACGGGCCACCAGCTCCTTGGGCTTGAACGGCTTCACGATGTAGTCGTCGGCCCCGGACTCCAGGCCCACCACGACATCGACGGTGTCACTCTTCGCCGTGAGCATCACGATCGGCACCCCGGACTCCGCCCTGATCAGGCGGCACACCTCGATGCCGTCCCGCCCGGGCAGCATCAGGTCCAGGAGCACGAGATCGGGTTTGGTCTCACGGAAGGCGGCCAGCGCCTTGTCGCCGTCGGCTACGAAAGACGGCTCAAAACCTTCACCGCGCAGCACGATGCCGAGCATCTCGGCCAGTGCGCTGTCGTCGTCGACGACAAGGACTCGTCCCTTCATAAACGACATCATCCCATTAGCTAATCGTTACCTGGCGTGACCTGGCACACAACGCTGCCAGAGCCTCGCTCGTCACGGGCGAAACAGCGCCTTCCTCGGTGACGATCGCCGTCACCAGCTCCGGCGGTGTCACGTCGAACGCCGGGTTGTAGGCCTGGGTCCCCAGGGGTGCCACCGGAATACCGCCTCCCGCTTCCGTTCCGGCCACCGGCACCTGCGGTGCTGTGACCTCCGTCACTTCATGACCGGGGCGCTGCTCCACCTCGATCGACGACCCGTCCGGCGTCTGCAGATCCACCGTCGTCACCGGCGCCACCACGATGAACGGCACATGGTGGTACCGCGCGAGCACCGCGAGCGGATAGCTCCCCACCTTGTTCGCCACCGAACCGTCGGCCGCGATGCGGTCCGCCCCGATGAGCACCGCGTCCACCTCGCCCGCCGCGAACAGCGATCCCGCCGCGTTGTCGGTGAGCAGCGTGTACGCCATACCGTTGCGAGCCGCCTCGTACGCCGTCAGCCGAGCACCTTGCAGCAACGGACGCGTTTCGTCCACCCACAGGCGCCTGAGCCGCCCCGCGCGGTGCGCCGCCAGCGCCACCGCGAACGCCGTCCCCTCACCGCCCGACACCAGCGCGCCGGTGTTGCAGTGCGTGAGGATCCGGTGCCCGCCGCCGGGCAGCAGCTCGTCCAGCAGCGCCAGCCCGTGCCCGGCCATCCGGGTGCTGGCCTCTGCGTCCTCCCGGTGCAGCTGCTGCGCCGCGGCCAGCGCGGCCCCGGCCGCCTGCCGGGAATCGCCGCCCCGAGCGAGTACCGCACGGTGCGCGGAGTGCGCCCGGCGCACCCCGACGGCGAGGTTCACCGCGGTGGGCCGGGCGCTCTCCAGCGCCGCCGCCGCGTCGTCCACGTCGAAGCCCCGCACGGCCGCGAGCGCGACGCCGTAGGCGCCCGCGATGCCCAGCAGCGGGGCACCCCGCACGGCGAGCGAGCGGATCGCCTCCACCAGCGCGGGCGCGTCCGTACAGACGAGCTCGACCTCCTCGGCCGGCAGCCGTGTCTGGTCGAGCAGGACCAGGACGGGGCCTTCGGGTGGCTCTTCCCAGCGCAGTGCCGGGATCTCGGCCGGCCGCTTGTTGTCGCCGCTGTGCGCGTACTGATCAGCCATGCGGCCAGTCTGCCCCCTGTCGCACCGACAATTGAAGGTACACAGCCCTCACCTCGGCAGGTCCCTTGATGACCACCCCATGGCACGATGGCTGCCAAGCTGCCGCCGCGACCGCGGACGGGCACCGTGAAGGAGCGACGATGAACGACACTCCGGGCTGGGCATCGCCCGGATCCGCCCCGTCCGAAGGGCAGGAAACGGGTACGTCCGGACCTGCCGGGCCCGCCGGCCGCCCAGGCCCCGAGCAGCCCGCCGACCAGCCCCGGCAGCCGGGCCAGGCCCCCCAGGACCAGGGCGTGAAGTGGTCCAAGGACCAGCCACCGGCCGGACAGTGGTCCGCCCCCACCGGCGGTGCCGGCCCCACGGGCCCGGGCCAGGCGCCCCCGCCGCCCGGCGGCCCGGGCTGGGGCGCCCCGCCCCCCGGTGGCCCCGGCGGCTACGGCGGCGGACCCGGAGGTCACGGTTCCTGGGGAGGCGGCTGGGGAGGCCCCCCACCCGCGGCCAAGCCCGGTGTCATCCCGCTCCGCCCCCTCGGCGTGGGCGAGATCCTCGACGGCGCCGTCTCCACCATGCGCACCTACTGGCGCACCGTCCTCGGCATCGCCCTGACCGTCGCCGTCTTCACCGAGATCGTCGTCGTCCTGCTCCAGGGCCTGGTCCTCGACAACTCCAGCACCGAGGCCCTCAACGACCCCAGCGCCACACTCGGCGAACTGACCGACGCCATGGGCGACGCCCTGTTCAACTCCGGCGTGGTCTTCCTGGTCACGCTGGTCGGCACGGTCGCCGCCACCGCCCTGCTCACCACCGTCACCAGCCGCGCGGTGCTCGGCAAGCCGGTCACCACCGCGGACGCCTGGCGCGACGCCCGCCCCCAGGTCGTCAAACTGTTCGGCCTGATCTGCCTGCTGCTGCTCATCACCGCCGGCATCATCACCGTGGGCGCACTCCCCGGCCTCCTCGTGTCCGTGGCTGCGGGCGGTGAGGTCGGCATCGCACTCACCGTCCTCGGCCTCATCTGCGCCGGCGTGCTCGCCCTGTGGCTGATGATCCGCTTCTCGCTGGCCTCGCCCACGCTCATGCTGGAGAAGCAGGGCATCGTGAAGGCGATGACCCGCTCCGCCAAGCTGGTCCGCGGCTCCTGGTGGCGGGTGTTCGGCATCCAGCTGCTCGCGACGATCATCGCCAACGTCGTCGCGTCGATCATCGTCATCCCGTTCACCTTCCTTGCCTCGGCCCTCAGCGGGGACGGCGTCACCGGCTTCCTCAACAGCGCCGGCGGCGACATCGGCTGGACGTTCCTCATCGTCAGCGGCATCGGCTCCGTCATCGGCGCCATGATCACGTTCCCGATCACGGCCGGCGTCACCGTGCTCCTCTACGTCGACCAGCGCATCCGCCGCGAGGCACTCGACCTCGAACTGGCCCGCGCCGCCGGCGTCCAGGCCCACGGCCCCGGCACCACCCCGGGGAGCTGACGGAGTGACCGCCACGGGGGGAGTTCTCACAACGGCGCAGGCCCTGCCCACGGCCGCCGACACGGCCGTACGCCTGCTGCTGCGCGGCGACGACGAGCCGCCCGTCACCCTCCCGCGCGACCCCGCGCGGGAGGCGGCCCGGCGCGAGCTGTCCAAACGCATGTACCACGAGAACGACCCCAGCTGGTTCCAGCAGGCCCTCGACGCCTTCTGGGAGTGGATCGGCAAACTGTTCGACGCCGCCTCCACCGCGACACCCGGCGGCACCCTCGGTCTGGTCGTCATCGTCGCGGCCGTGATCGCCGTCCTGACCGCCCTCTGGTGGCGCCTGGGCACCCCCCGCCGCGGCCACGTCTCCGCCCCCGCCCTGTTCGACGACCGCCCCCGCAGCGCCGCCGAACACCGCGCGGCCGCCGAGGCACACGCCGCACAGGGCCACTGGAACCAAGCCGTCCAGGAACGCATGCGGGCCATCGTCCGCGCCCTGGAGGAACGGGCCCTGCTCGACTCCCGCCCCGGGCGCACCGCCGACGAGGCCGCCGCGGAAGCCGGCCACGCCCTGCCCGCCCACAGCGACGGCCTGCGCGCCGCCGCCCGCGACTTCGACGACGTGACATACGGCGGCAGGGCCGCGACGCAGCAGTCGTACCGGCGGATCGCCGAACTCGACCGCGACCTGGAGCGCACCAGGCCGCAGCTCGCCGGCAGCGGCAGCAGCACCCGGAGCACGGACACCACCACCCGCCAGGGAGCCGCCGGATGACGACCGAGGTCACGCTCCCCTCCACCTCGGCCTCGCCCACCGCCCGCCAGGTGTGGACCCGCGGGCGAGGCATCGCCCTCGGGCTGGTGCTGCTGCTCGCGGCGGCCGTCGCGATCGCCGTGGTCCGCTCCGACGCCCGCCACGGCGAACTCGACCCCCGCTCCGCCGACCCCTACGGCAGCCGCGCCGTCGCCGAACTCCTGGCCGACCGGGGCGTGGACACCCGCGTGGTCGCCACCCTCGACGAGGCCGCCGACGCGGCCGGCCCCGACACCACCCTCCTGGTGGCCATCCCCGACCTGCTGACCCCCAGCCAGCAGACCCGGCTGCACTCCGCCTTCGTCCAGTCCGGCGGCCGCACCGTCCTGGTCTCCGCGGGCAGCTCCTCCGTGGAACGCCTCGCCCCCGGCGTCACCGCCGACCCCGCCACCAGCTTCGACTCCACCCTCGCCCCCGACTGCGAACTGCCCGCCGCCCGCCGCGCCGGCACCGCCGACACGGGCGGCATCCGCTACACCACCACCCACCTCGACGCCGACGAGTGCTACCCCAGCGAGCGCCTGGCCACCCTGCTGCGTCTCCCGGCGCCGTCCGGGGACGGCGACACCGTCGTCCTCGGCTCGCCCGACATCCTCATCAACGAGGAACTGGACCGGCACGGCAACGCCTCGCTCGCCCTGCAACTCCTCGGCTCCCGCCCCCATCTGGTCTGGTACCTCCCCTCGCTCGCCGACACCACCGCCGCCTCCGAGGAGGGCGAGCGCGACTTCTTCGACCTGCTCCCCTCCGGCTGGCTGTGGGGCACCCTGCAACTCTTCATCGCCGCGGCCCTGGCCGCCCTGTGGCGGGCACGCCGGCTCGGCCCCCTGGTCCCCGAGAAACTCCCCGTGGCGATCCGCGCCTCCGAGACCGTCGAAGGCCGCGCCCGCCTCTACCGCAAGGCGAACGCCCGCGACCGCGCCGCCCTCGCTCTCCGCTCCACCACACGCACCCGCCTCGCCCCCCTCGTAGGCATTCCCGCCCCCCAGGCACACGCGCCCGAGGCCCTGCTCCCCGCCCTGTCCGCCCACCTCCAGGGCGACGGACAGTCCCTGCACGCCCTCCTCTTCGGCCCGCCCCCCGGCGACGACGCAGCACTCATCAAGCTCGCCGACCAACTCGACGCCCTCGAAAGAGAGGTACGCCGTCCATGATGGACCCGACCACTGACAACGCCGCGCACACCGGGGACCCGGCCTCCGCCCGGGCCTCCCTGGAGGCCCTGCGTGCCGAGATCGCCAAGGCCGTGGTCGGCCAGGACCCCGCGGTGACCGGTCTCGTCGTCGCCCTGCTCTGCCGCGGCCACGTCCTCCTCGAAGGCGTCCCCGGCGTCGCCAAGACCCTCCTCGTCCGCGCCCTCGCCGCCACCCTGGAGCTCGACACCAAGCGCGTCCAGTTCACCCCCGACCTGATGCCGAGCGACGTCACCGGCTCCCTGGTCTACGACGCCCGCACCGCCGAGTTCTCCTTCCAGCCCGGCCCGGTCTTCACCAACCTCCTCCTCGCGGACGAGATCAACCGCACGCCCCCGAAGACCCAGTCCTCCCTGCTGGAAGCCATGGAGGAACGCCAGGTCACCGTGGACGGCACCCCCCGCCCCCTCCCTGACCCCTTCCTGGTCGCCGCGACCCAGAACCCCGTCGAGTACGAGGGCACCTACCCCCTGCCCGAAGCACAGCTCGACCGCTTCCTCCTCAAGCTCACCATCCCCCTCCCCTCCCGGCAGGACGAGATCGACGTCCTCACCCGCCATGCCGAGGGCTTCAACCCGCGCGACCTGCGCGCCGCCGGCGTACGCCCCGTCGCCACCGCCGCAGACCTGGAAGCCGCCCGCCGCGCCGTCGCCGCGACCACCGTCTCCCCCGAGATCACCGCGTACGTCGTCGACATCTGCCGGGCCACCCGCGAATCGCCGTCCCTCACACTCGGCGTCTCCCCCCGAGGCGCCACCGCGCTCCTCGCCACCGCCCGCGCCTGGGCCTGGCTGACGGGCCGCGACTACGTCATCCCCGACGACGTGAAGGCCCTCGCCCTCCCCACGCTCCGCCACCGCGTGCAGCTTCGCCCCGAGGCCGAGATGGAGGGCGTCACGACCGACTCGGTCATCAACGCGATCCTCTCCCACGTCCCCGTGCCCCGCTGATGGCCCTCACCGGACGCGCCGCCCTGCTCGCGGCACTCGGCTCCCTCCCCGTCGGCATCTGGGAACCCGGCTGGACGGGGATCCTCGCCGTCAACGCACCCCTCGCGGTGGCCTGCGCCTGCGACTTCGCCCTGGCCGCCCCGGTACGCCACCTCGGCCTGACCCGCTCCGGCGACACCTCCGTGCGCCTGGGCGACACCGCCGACGTCACCCTGACGATCACCAACCCGTTCCGCCGGCCGCTACGCGCCCGGATTCGCGACGCCTGGCCCCCGAGCAGCTGGCAGCCCGGTTCGGAGGTGGAGGCCTCCCGCCATCGTCTGCTGATCCCCCCGGGGGAACGCCGGCGCCTCACCACCCGTCTACGTCCCACTCGCCGCGGCGACCGCCACGCCGACCGCGTCACGATCCGCTCCTACGGCCCCCTCGGCCTCTTCGCCCGCCAGGGCTCACACAAGGTTCCCTGGGCGGTACGTGTCCTGCCGCCCTTCACCAGCCGCAAGCACCTGCCGTCCAAGCTGGCGCGCCTGCGCGAACTGGACGGCCGGACCAGCGTGCTGACCCGGGGCGAGGGTACGGAGTTCGACAGCCTCCGCGAATACGTCCCCGGCGACGACACCCGTTCCATCGACTGGCGCGCCACCGCCCGCCAGTCCGCGGTCGCGGTACGCACCTGGCGTCCCGAACGCGACCGGCACATCCTGCTCGTCCTCGACACGGGCCGCACCTCCGCGGGACGAGTCGACGACGCGCCCCGCCTGGACGCCTCCATGGACGCGGCACTGCTCCTGGCAGCCCTCGCCTCCCGCGCGGGCGACCGTGTCGACCTGCTGGCCTACGACCGTCGCCTGCGCGCCCTCGTCCAGGGCCGCACCGCCGGCGATGTCCTCCCCTCCCTCGTCAACGCCATGGCCACGCTCGAACCCGAGCTCGTCGAAACCGACGCCCGGGGACTGACGGCGACGGCGCTCCGTACGGCACCTCGACGCTCCCTGATCGTGCTGCTCACGACGCTCGACGCCGCCCCCGTCGAGGAGGGCCTGCTTCCCGTCCTGGCCCAGCTCACGCAACGCCACACGGTTCTCCTGGCTTCCGTGGCGGATCCTCGCACCGCCAGAATGGCGAAGGCACGCGGCAACGCCGACGCCGTCTACGAGGCCGCGGCGGCGTCCCAGGCCCACGCGGAACGCGACCGCACCGCGGAAAACCTCCGCCGTCATGGCGTCACGGTCGTGGACGCAACGCCGGAGGAGCTGGCGCCGGCACTGGCGGACGCCTACCTGGCTCTCAAGGCGGCAGGACGTCTGTAATACGCCCGGGCGGGGGTGGGGGCTTGGGGGCCTGGGCACCCTGAAACGCAGAAAACCCCGCACCGGTAAGGTGCGGGGTTTTCCCAACAATTGTTCGGCGGCGTCCTACTCTCCCACAGGGTCCCCCCTGCAGT
>NZ_JBVIGA010000049.1:0-31336 GCF_055571035.1 Streptomyces malachitofuscus
CCCGCGGAGCGGGTAAGAGGTTGCTTCGCAACCTCCCAGGGAAACTCCCGTGCTGCGCACGGGAGTTGGGAATGAAGCCCCCCCGCTGCGCGGGGGTGACGGAGTGAAACCCCCTCGCGGTGCGAGGAGATGGCTCTGCGCTGCGCTCCGAGCCGTGTTTCCTTCCGTCAGAACTTTCGCTGAATCCGGAGGTTGGGCTGGTGCCCTTCCGGCTCTCCGCTTACGCTCCGAGCCGGCAGCTCCCCTTCGTCGCTTCGCTCCTGGAAGGAGCCTTGGGGGCCGTCCGCTGCGCTCCCGGCCCAGCCCGCATTCGCGGGCGGCTGCCTACAGGGCAGGGTGGTCGGGAGGGCTGGGGCCGTCTGTTTCCTTCGGCTCGGAAGTTTTGGTGAATCCGGATTCAGGGTGGGTGCCTCTTTTCGTTGGATTGCGGTGGACGAGGCTGTGGTGTGTCCGGGTGAGTGATGCGCTGTCAGGTGGGGTCAGGTGCACAGGCATTGGGTCCTCCTTCGTTCCCGGGTATGTGTCAGCGGAGCGGTGAGGGTCAGTCGTGCTGCCACCAGGTCACTGCGAGGCATGCCAGGCGGGCTCCGATATGGCGGAGGGCTCCGGTGAGGAGCGCTCCGCCGACGAGGCGCCGCCACGAGGCAGGGGCGGGCGCCACGTGGTCCGGGTGCGTGGTGGTGGAGGGAGTGCGGTTCTTCTTCGGCATGGTGGGTGTCCTTCGTTCGGGCAGGGCGCGGCGGCGCACTGTGCGGGGTGTGGGGGCGCACTGTGCGGGGTGTGGGGGCGCACTGTGCGGGGTGTGGGGGTGGTGCAGCGGGCGGTTCGCGGGGCCGCCGGGTCGTTGTGCTGCTGGGATTGATCGTGGCAGCCGGGAGGTGGGTGCTGCATCCTCAACAGGGGTCCGGTTGGCGGGAGAACGATGTAATTTCCACCCCGTGTACACCTGGGAGAGCATCAGCGGGCCGGGCACCATCGACGATCTGGTGGCGGATGCCCATGCCGCCGGCTATCCGGAGATGAACGTGCGGCGGGTTCACGACTGGATTTCCAAGGGGCTGCTGGACCAGCCGCGTCGTCGTACCCGGCGGCGTGGCTCGGACAAAGCCGAGCACAGCGTCAACCAGCGCCGGCTGCTGCTGCTCCTGCTGGACAAGCGGCAGCAGGTGGCGCACCTGAGCGCGCTCGCGCAGGTGCCGCTGGCCATGTGGCTGTGGTGGGACGGCTACGTACCCACGCGGCAGGCGCAGCGGGCCTGGGCGACGTGGGTGGGGCGTGGCCGGCGCAGCCAGGAGGTGGCGCGCGAGGGCGCGGTCGGTCTGCTGGAGCAGGTCGGGCATCAGCTGGCGGCTGAGACGGCGCGTACCCGGTTCGTGCGGGTGATCACGGAGCTGGGCAACGGCAAGGCTCTGGCAGTGCGCGGGCGGGCCGAACTGCTGGACGTCGTGCGGGACGTGATGGAGCCGGAGTCGGTGTTCGCCGCCAGCGGCCTCGTCCGCGCGCTCGGGCCCGCGCGGACCCCGATGACCGTCGAGGCGGTCGTGACCCACGTCGAGGCTCTGTGCGCCGCGTTGGGCCGCACGCTGGACGGAGCGGTGGACGGCGCGCTGCTAGAGCGGGCCCGCGCTGTCCACCGGGCTTCCATGGCTGGCTACCTCGCCCAGCGCGGGGGCCTTGCCGCCGAAGCCGGACAGCTGGCCGATCTTTTCCGCGAGCCCACACTGCAGGAGCAGTTCGACCAGGCCGGGCGACAGCTCCTGCTCATCCTCGGCATGGAGCTGATCCACCGGCGGCCGAAGGCGCACTCGGTGTGACGGCGGGCTGGTGGCAGGCCGTCCAGGGCCGCTGGACGAGGGGAGGCGGCTGCTCGCCAGGAGCACCGTCTTGAACGGCCTGCGCTCAGATCGGGTATCCCGCGTCGGTCGATCGGCGTAGTCCGATTCCTGGGATCCGGATCTCCGTTTCGCCCTGGGCGGTGGGGAGTTGGGCGTAGAGTCGTGGGCTGCTGGCATTGGTTTGCCAGCGGCGCACCCGCTCTGGCTAGACGGTACTGGCGTGTTCAGGGCTCGACCCTGGCACGAAGAGTGGCTGGCACCCAGCGACGTGAGCGTTCGGTTCTCGCAGGCCGAGCATCTGTCGGTGGGGAACGTTCGGTCTTATCGGACCGATCTGACCAGCAGCTCGCCTGGTTGCCGTGGAACGCCGGTCGGCACGGGATGTCACGGCGTGGGAGCCGTTGATGGAGCGTGACGGTGCACGCCGCCCCCTGGGGCGACGCGCAGTGGAAGCAGAGGCTTATGCCCTCCTGCTGCGCGCGACACCAGGAAGGGCAGGACTATGACTTCGTCGGACAGTTTCGCGGGTCTGGACGGGCTCGATCACGACGATGGGCTGCCGCCTCTGCTGCGCCGCCCGGAAGCGGTTGAGGATCCGCAGCCGGTGATCAGGCTCCGCCGGGTACGCAGCGCGCTGCTCAAGAACCCGGATGTTTCGCTGGACGAGGCGGCGGCGAACGTCGTCACCTCGGGCGCGGTGGACCCGTTGCGGCTGCAGGCGCTTGTGGCGGCTGAGCCGTTCGGTCTGCTGACGGCCAAGCCGGTCGTCGGGGGCACGCTGTATGCGACCGCGCCGCACCCCCGCTACCTCGACCTGGATGTCCTTCCGGACATCATCAACCAGAGGTGGGCGGGCCAGCTGCACACGGCCATGGACGTGGTCCCCTCCCCGTTTCTGGCCACTGTGTACGAGACGCTCACCGATGCGGCGAGCGGGGAGCCGCGCGCGGTCTTCACCGTCCGTATGCGGGACCGCAAGGCGCTGGCCCAGGCGGTCGCCGAGAGCATGCACCAGACGTTCTACGCCCAGAAAGGCGAGAACGACTACACCCAGAGCGTGCTCCAGCAGGGGGTGAAGGAGCCGCTGACGCTGTTCGTGGTACGCGTGGTGTACGACGACGGCAGCGAGGACACCTTCCTGGTCACGGGCGACGGCAACAGCCGGCTGATGAGCATGTGGCTGGCGCGGACCGGCGGCGACATTCACGCCGCGGTCTCGGCCTGCATCGCCTCCGTCATCGGCTCGCTGGACCACCCCGGGGCACGCAGCCGGACGGAGCAGGGACAGGCCCGTCGACGGACCGCTGAGCTGACGATGCGGACCCGCAAGAACCTGGCCGCGGCCACGATCACGGAGGCGACGCGGCGGGAGGGCCACACTCTCGCGTTCCCCGCCATCGTCGTCGTCGGCGCGCGCGCGGACGACGGCGGGCCGCTGACGGACCTGGTGGCGGCCCGGGACGACCTGCTGGCCAGCCTGCACGTGCACGTCACCCCCTGGACCCGTGGAGCGCAGAACACTCAGGGCATGCAGCGGGTCTACCGGCACGCCCTGCGCGAGGGGCTGATCAGCTCGGACGTGTACCGCGTGCTGTCGGGCACCGTCGGGGCGCAGGAGATGCACTATCTGCTCGGGGTCCCCGCGCACCGGCTGTGGGCGACCGCGGTCCATCAGCACGTGCTGCTGGCCGGGCCGGGCGCGTACGCCATGAACCGGCTGGTCAAGCAGGAATTCGGGATGACCAGGGCCGACCGGCAGCGCATCAGCGAGCGGCTGGCGCCGATGGCGCTTTCTGCCTATCGCAGCCAGGACAGCATCGAGCAGGCGCTGCGGGGCTTCGGCAACGGCGGCACGATCACCGACCGGGTGTGGAAGCAGCCCTGGACTCTGACCCGAGGCAGCGACGCGTCCGAGGTCCTCGACGACGTCCTCGACCGCGCCCTGGCCGGCGAGACGGGCGCGGTGGCTGAGCTGACCGTGCTCGGCGGGACCGCCGCGATCCTCGACGGCTACATCACCCGGGACCGTGGCTCGAAGGAGGGCACCGAACGGGACAGCCGTACGGCGCCCTTCCGGATCACGCCCGTGAACCTGCTGGATGCGCTGGCCAGGACCGCTGGAGGGCTGCGGATGCTGCATTCCATCGCCCGCGCCCACGTCGCCGCCGACCCGGCTGTCTGGCCCAAGCAGTTCCACACCCAGGACCGCGAGGTCGACGGGCAGCTCGTTCGGGACGGCGAGCCCGTGCTCGACAAGATCGGTGAGCAGGTCATCATCGACTACGAGTGGGACCTCGTCTACGCCGCCGACCCGGTCAGGGCCATGGCCACCATCGCCAAGAACAGCCGCGGGCCGCAGGAGTTGGAAGCGGAGGACGTGCGCCAGCGCCGACTGCTCGCGAGCGGCGTCAGCTCCGTGTTCGAGGCCGCGCGATCGCTCGCCCGCATGCACAAGAGCCGCGGCCCGGAGGTGTTCGGCCACGTCGACACAGTCGACGAGCTGCGCGCGCAGCTGAGGCAGGCCGAGGAGATCCTGCTGCGCTTCGGGCCGTCCCGGGCCTCCTTCCTCCTCGACGAGGACGAGGAGGGCGAGGGGTGAGCGCCGCCTTCCCGCGGCTGGTGGGTGCGGTGGCCGGTGGCCGCACCTCCGGCCGCTTGTGCGGGCTGTCGTCGGTATCGGTGGACTCGGCCGCCCCGCTCCTGGGACACCGCCGGAGCGCGGTGTCCCAGGAGCGCCAGTCCACGTCGCACGGGACCAACGCAGAGAGGCGGGTCCGGTGAGCGCGCCCGTACCGCAGCAGTCCCGCTTCGGCGGGGTCCGGCCGGCGGCTGTGAGCGTGGCCAGCGGCAGTGCCATCGTCACGGCTCTGACGATGGCCAACGCTCCCTGGCAAGCCGTGGTAGGGACCGTGTGCGCCACGCTCGTGGTGTCGCTCCTTCTCGGTCTGGCCAAGATCGTGGTACCCGATGAGTCCGAGCACAAGCGGGACCTGGTGCTCGAATACTTCCGCTACCGCGAGCGCCGGGCCAAACAGCGCGAGCGCCGGGCTGAACTGCGCAAACGCCGACGGCGGCAGCGAGACCAGGGCACGAATCCGCAGGAACAGCGCGACCGGGCCCCTGGAGATGATCGCCCGCTTCCGTGATCATTGCCTGACCTCAGCCAGTGACGGCTACCGGTGATCCGGACGTGTACTGGCTGGCCGGACGTACCCAGCCGGGCCAACGCCACCTGATGGCGGTGGCCCGGCTTCCGGGACATAGGACACGTCGAGCCCCGCACCCAAGTGATCTTCCGGACGTGGGCGGGCTGCCGCATAGTCACGTTTCCTCTACCGGCAGTAGAGGGGCGCGGTAGAGTGAGGAATATGGCAGCAGACGAGACGAGCATCAAGGTGAGCGCGGCGGCGCGGGACAGGCTGGCGCAGCTGGCGGCCGAGCACGGCACCACCATTCGCAGCCTGGTGGAGGACCTTGCGCAGGGCACTCCGACTCAGGCTGAATACGCCGAGCGTGCCGAGCTGGCCCGTGCCGAGCTCGCTTCCGCCCTCGGCAGCGCGCCCAGCCCAGAGGCCGAGGCGAAGGCTCGGGCGCTGCTGGAGCGCCTGGGCGGGGCGCACCACGGCTCGCAGACGGCCGCGTAGTGGCGGCGATCTCAGTCGTCCTGGACCACACGACCGCCGCTGCTCTGTACGACCCGAAGGATCCGTTCAACGAGGCGGTCGCCGCGTTCTACGTGCAGGCCTCCGGCGGGCTCGGTGATCTGTACGCGCCGGTGCTGTCGCTGACGGCCGGTGACGCCGAGCGGCCCGGACTGCTGGGCTACATCAAGGGGCTGCGGTTCATCCGGATCGAGGCGTTCGACACTGACGCAGCGGTCACCGCCACCGAGTTGCTGCGCTTCGGGCACTCCTTGGCCGCTGTCCACGCCATCCACGCCGGTCGCCCATCCGCTGCCCACCCCGCCGGGCGGTTTCTTCTCACCCTGACCCCCAAGGCCTACGCCGGCACCGGCGTCCAGGCCGTCCACCCCGGTCAGTAACCGGTCAGCCACCGACGGCAGAAGACGGTCAGCACCGCTCCTGCTAGGGCGGTTGCGTTGTCTGTTCTCACGTGCCCGGCCGCAGGCCGAGGTGCCTTCCGGAGGAACCGTGCAGTTCGCTGTCCTGCCTGTCCGCGGGTGGCCCGTCTCTCCCCTGCCGGGGCAGGCCTTCCTGGTTCGTGACAACTGGGATGACTACAGCTTCAAGACGACCTTCCAGTTGCTCTGTGTCGATCCAGGCGGCGAGATCAGGGAGATCGGCGGGGTCAAGATCGGCAGGTTCGGCATGGCGGCGCCGGCCAGGACGCCGCTGCCGGACGGCTTCGAGACGCTGGACGGAGCCTTCTTCTCGCTCGGGCTGAGGGACACCTACTACGAGCGGCTCCGCGAGCTGGGTGCCGATCTGCAGCGCACCGTTCTGCGGGCTCTCAACGACATCTCCTTCGATCTGGACCTCTTCTCCCGCGCCCGCACCGAGAGCGTGACGGGCGCGTCCCTGCTCCGGACCGTTTCCGCCGACACCGTCATCGGCCGCTTCCGGGGCAGCGACCTGTCCGCAGTGCCGTCGGCGGCCGTCACCGACGTCACCCGGCGACACCTGTTCGACGCGCTGCGCAGAACTGGTGTGAGCTGGTCGGGGAGCCTGGACGAGGTCACCTTCCTGCGCAGGCTGTACGACCTGGACAGTCTGAAGAGTCATGACCCTCGGTTCGCCACGGCCGAGGGCGACATCCTCCAGCACCGCTACAACAATCCCGAGGACTGGGAAGACGACTGGGTCTTCGGTGACGAGCGCTTCGGGCTCGCCGACGGCGCCGACGAGATCCTGCTCCGCTTCCTCGCAGAAATGATCCACCCCGCCGTACGGACAGATACCAGCGAGGTCCAGCGGCTGCTGGCGCTGGTCAACGACATGCTGGCCCCCGATGGCTACGAGCTCGCCGAGACCCGCACCGTCAGCGGCTACCCGGTTTATGAGGCCCGTCGGATACCGGCGCGCCGCCGCACCGCACCCCCTGCTCCCCCGGCCGCCGCAACATCCTCACCATCCGGCCAGGTCCCCTACGCCGCAGTCCGCCGCGCCGCGCGCGGCGAGCGCAAGGACTACTCCTGCCCGCGCGAGCCGGTCCCGGACGGAGGCCAGGCGGACGTGTTCGAGGCGACCCACAAGACCCTCGGTATGACCGTCGCGCTGAAGAAGCTGCACAGCAAGTACCCGGCCGAACGCCAAGTGGCCCGCATGCGGCGAGAGATCGAAGTCGGCCAGGATCTGAACGATCATCCCCACGCCATGCCGATCCTCGATTTTGGCGCCGACCACACCTGGTTCGTGATGCCCTGGGCCAAAGCCACCGCCGCCCAACGCCAAGAGGTGCTGCGGGAACCCGCCGAGCTGCGTGCCCTGGTCGACGCTCTGGCGTCGGTGCTGGCCACCGCCCATGAGGGCGGCTGGCTGCACCGGGACATCAAGCCGTCGAACATCCTCTACTTCGACGGCCGATGGACCCTCGCCGACTGGGGCATCGTCCGCCGGCCACGGGGCCAGACCACCAAAATCGGCCGCACCGGCCCCTACATCGGCACCGAGGGCTTCGCCGCTCCGGAACTGTCCGAAACACCGCACGAGGCCACGGAGTCCAGCGACATCTACAGCATCGGCAGAGTCATCGCCTGGGCCCTCACCGGCGAGCTGCCCAAAGCCAATCTGCCGCTGCTGCCCCCGCCCGGCCCTTGGCGCACCGTCGTCCGCGCCACCACCCACCAGGATCCGCGACGTCGCCCCCAGACCATCAGCGAGCTGCTCACGCTGATCGACCGCGAGCATGCGGCCATCCCCGAGGATCCCTTCGAGACCGCCCAGACGCTGCTCGAAGCCGCCGGCACCGGCGACCCAGCTGCCGCGGACACTCTGCTGACCCTGGTCAGCGGCCACCCCGAGGACTACGAACTCCACGTCGGCGTGCTCACCCGCCTTGACGTCCAGCAGGCGGGACCGGCCCTCGCACGCGAACCCGCGCAGGCCCATGGTCTGCTCCATGCCCTGGCAGAACACGTAGACGGCGACGAAGCGCACATGGTGCAGTTCGGCGAAGCCGCGGCAGTCGTGATCTGGCTCCAGGGAATCTGCGTCTACGCCGCCAGCCGCTGCGACTGGGACCTGCTGGAGGAGGCCGCCCAGACCATGTGCATCTGGGACGGCGCCTGGGACCAGTGGTACGCCCAGGACAAGATCACTCCATGGCTGCGAACGGTGAAGAGCGAAGCCGCATCCATTGTGGCCGCCGTCCTGCGCGACCACCCGGACTCCGCCCAGCACTTCAGCCACATCGCCGACGACCGCACCGCCGACCCCCGCATACGCCGGGCCCTACGCACCAGCACGGCTAAGTGAAGCGGACGGCGAGCCGTATCGCACCCGTGCCCCGTTCCTACGCAGGTGGTGCGAGCCGGGCGGCCCACTGCTCGCGCGGCGCCTGCTTGCTGGCGTGTAGGCACACGGCTTCGTCGATCTCCTGACGGGTCAGCGCGAGGGCTCCCGGCGGGACGGGGTCGGCGTGGGCCCGGCTGAGCGGGGCCATGGCGTGCCGGGCGTGGTCCAGGGTCACGTACGCGCCGAGCAGCCGGCGTCTGCAGCGAGCTCGGCCCGCACGGCGATCAGGTGGCGGCCCAGGTGTAGACCCTGGAGCGGGTCGCGGACCGCGCGCCAGGCCTCCGCCGCGCTCCGGATGTTGCCGTAGGCGGAACGGGTGTCACTCAGGCGGTGCCGGAGGGGCGGCCAGGTGCAGGGAGAGATGGAAGGTGCTTCACCCGCCAAGTAGCCAATGTACGGGGTGATTTCGCGCGGCCGGAGCGCGTCGGCGTGCTGGGGGCCGAGGGTCGCCGGCGTCTCGGCCACGGTCTACTCGGCCGTCTCCGCGGCCTCCTGGATACGGCCCACGTTCACGGCCTCGTTGATGCGTGAGACGGGTTCCGCGAAGGTGAGGGGGGTCGTCTCGTCGGACTCCTCCGGGGCCGACACAGCCTCGGCGACCGCGTCGAAACTCCCGTAGCCGAGGCCGTCCCGGCGTGTGTCCCGCAGGGGCGCGGGCGGCCACGCCAGCCAGGCCCGCGATGCAAGGGTGCCCTGTACGGCCTTGCGGTTCTCGGGCAGGGAACGAGGGCGGGGCATCTACTGTGGAGGGCGGGGATTGGGGGGCTGGTGCGTGACTCACGGCTTGTGCAGACGGCGGTGATCGGCAACGAGCATTCGGACGTGCCGGTGGTTCTGCCCGTAGCGGCCATCGAGCTGGATGCGTTCCGACGGCGTCATCGTGGCGACTCCTTCTGGTGCGGCCTGCTGCTCGGAGGGTGCGGGGCTCGACTGGCGGACAAGCTGTACGTCGACAGGCAGTGCCACTTCCAGCACTATCCCGCCGGGCAGCAGGGGGACGAGGCTGTGTGCCGGCGACGCAGTGTCGGCGAGTCGAGCGCCGACCACCTGTACGTGAAGGGCGCGCTGCAGGCGTCCCTGGCGAATCACGGGCGGGCGGCCCGGTTCTCCTATCCGGACCCGATCGGCTCCGCCCTGGACGTCGACCTGGACGGCGGACGGCAGTTCAGGGTTCACCTCGACGGGAGGGTCCGCCCGGCCTGGGACTGCGGCATCCCGATCCTCGCAGCCGGTGTTCCGCTCGAGCCCGGAACGCTCGCTCGCTGCCGTTACGTCTACCGGGTGCGAGTGCAGAGCGAGGGGCCGGAGCGCCGGGTCTGGATCGGCACCGAGAGCCTCGCCCACCCCACGGAATGGGTGCCCCTGGCGGATTGCGGGTGGACGGCGGAGGGGTTCGTCACCGAGGCCGCGCAGCGGATCCTGAAGGAGCTTCCGGCAGGCCCGCCCCCGCGCACGCAGCCGCTGCCGGAAGCGGTCACGCGACTGATCCGGGGGCTGGAATCAGCGCAGCGGTCCGGCACGGTCGAGCGCGTCCGCCGGCTCTGTGAGGGCAGTGGTTCCTTCGTTGCCACCCTGGAGCCGCACGCGCGGACGCAAGCGCAGCAGGCCCTTGCCGAAGCCCGCACGTGGCTGGAGGGCCATATGGGCTACCAGCAGCGCGTGTTCGCGGACCTGGAGCACGCGGTGAACGAGAAGCGGGCCTGGGATGTGCGCGAGCACTACAACCGGGCCACCGCCCTGACCCGGCGCGGTGCCAGCGATGCCGAGCTGCGGATGCTGCACAAAGCTCGCCTCTTCCTTCAGGAGAGGAACCACCAGCCGACGCCGGACGTGGCCGCCCGTCGACGCCAGGCGCTCAGCCGGCTCGCTCCGGCCCCGCCGCGCGCTGGAGCCATGCGTCCGCCTCGGCCCGACGCGGACGACGCACGCGCGCGACGGCAGCAGGAAGCCGTGGTGAGGGTTCGGCGTCTGGTGGCCGAGCACGAGCAGACGTACATGTCGCCCAGACGTCGCGAGGAGAAGCTCCGGGAACTCCACGACGCTGTGACCGCAGCTGACGGTGCCCTGCCCGGCAGGCTCCTGTGGCAGATCCGGGAGGTGAGGGAGAAGTACGCCGTGGACGAGACGGCGCGCTCACGGCGCCCCCCGCGCCCTGCCGCAGGCCTGTCGGACAAGACCCTCGCGGCGGCGGCCGCGGCGGTGCGCGGCGCTCTGATGCGGGTGGCCCGTGCCCAGCAGACCCTCACCTGGGCCGCCCTGAAAGAACAACTGGGCACCGCCCTGCCCGACATGACGGACCAGGAGCGGCAGCGCCTGATCGCCCTGGTGGATGTGGCGTCGGAACGGGACGAACCGCTGCTCTCCAGCGTCCTGGCGGCCGCCGATCCACAGCTGGCGGAGGCGTACCGGCTGTCCGCGAACCTCCTCGGCGGCCAGCTGCCCGCAGACGACCGCGAGGTCCTGCGCGATGTGATCGATGCTGATGTGCGTCAGACGCATGCGTACTGGCGCCCCCGGTGAACGAGGCTCGCGCGGCCAGGAGGTGGCGCGCTCACCTGCGGCTGGTGGCGGCGCTGCGACGGGCAGATTCCCGCTTATGCGCCGTACGACCTGGAGTCTTGGTGCTTTTGGCCAGTGGGTCGTATCGCCTTGACGGTATGGACGAGCCGCGACTCACCTCACCCCAACTATTGTGGCCTAGGTCACATTGGCGTCTGGTTTCCTCCGTGGCGTACGTCTAGCAGGTGAAGACGTTTCACTTGCGTCCTCACACGGGCCCGCCGTGCTGCTTTGGGAAGAGTCGAGCGGCGGGCCCGAAAACTCCGCCCCGCGGGGGGCCTAGTGCCGTTGACCACATTTCCGGCACCGTCCGCAGGCGTCCTCGGGCCGCGCCGTCCGCAGTGGCCAGCCGAATCCAAACTTGCAAGGTCCCAGGGCAGGTTCATGCGTACCCGGCCGCGCCGGGGCACGATGACGGCACCCAACGGTGCGGGCTCGCGCAACGACTCTTCCCCTCGGTGCAGCAGCGGGCCCATGATCACGAAAGTGTGAGGAAACAAGTGACCAAGAAGACCCTGCCGCGCGCCGCTCAGGCGGCCGTGTGTGCGGAGACCCCGGCCCGGTGGCGACGCCGCGGCCGCCGCGGCGTCGTGATCACGATCATCGTGATCGAGATCCTGCGGATCGCCCACGGCCAGGTGCCGTGGGACAACCCGCTCGAGGGCGCGCTCATCGCCGCGATCGGCCTGCTGACCCTGGACACCCTCGTCGACGCCGCGCGCGCCGTCGGACGGGTGCTGCGGCGCCTGGTGCCGGAGCGGATGGTGCTCGAGCGGAGGAACGGCAAGCGCCAGCTCGCGTTCGGCTGGTAACCGTGCGGACCAGCGAGTACACCGCTGACGCCCAGGACGTAGTGGCGGCCTGGGCGTCAGCCCCGCCCCGACCCGGTACAACTGCGGGCGACAACATCGCTGACGGCCAGGAGAACGTGGCGCTGCGGAGCTCGGCCCCGCCCCCGGCTGGCAAGAGCGCGCCGGCCGAGCGGTCCTCGTGGCCCAGGCCCGAGGAGGCCCAGGCCGTTGTGGAGAGCCCGGCTTTCCGCATGCTGCTCGACCTCGAACCAAAACTGTCCGCGTACCTGCGGGGCATGCACGGCTTCGACGAGCAGACCAGGCAGGACATCCTGGCGCTCGTCCGCGACCGCTGGATGACCCGGCTGCACCGCGAACCCGCCATCGAATCGGACAAAGTCCACGCTTACCTGTACACGATCACCGGGAACGCAGCCACTGATCACCAGCGCAAGGCCTGGCGCAGGCGTGAGGTCCTCACCGGCTTGTCCGACTGGGAAGCGGTGCTCCCGCGGCCGGAGTGTGAGCGGTCCGCCGAGGACGTCGTCACCAGCACCGCGGTGAACGAGGAACTGCTGGCCAAGGTGCAGAGCTTGCCGCACATGCAGCGGCGCGTGATCGAGCTGTTCTTCCTCGAGGAGCTGTCGATCCACGAGACCGCGGGCCTTCTGGGCATCCAGCCCGAGACCGCAGCGCGCTACCGCCGGATCGCGCTCAAGGCGCTGCGCAACATGTATGCCCACGCGTCCCCGGAGGCCGGGAACAAGCCCTAGGACGGCACCCTCATGAACCTCCTCACCCTCATCACGGGCTCCGTGCCCGGTACCGTCCAGATCACCGCGTACGTCTCCTACGACACCCGCAAGGAGCTGGACGGCCTCAAGCCGTTCTTCGCGCAGCAACGCGCCTGGGCACGCGAGCAGCCCATGGCCTCCACCGCGGGAATGACCCGCCGCGAGGCCGACGCCCGGCGCGTCCTGTGGCAGGACCAGAAGGTCGAACTGCGGTACAAGGGACAGCTGATCGACAGTCTCAACGCGCTGGTGACCGGCGGTCTGTTCCGGGAGCTTGAGAAGCGGGGCTGGAACCGCCCGTGGGACCCCTTCCCGCGTCAGGCGCGGGCGCCGGGCCGCTCGCCCGGCTCCCCCAGCGGCGTCTGGCAGGAACCAGTATCCGTCCGTCTGCCCGTCGACCTGGTCAACACCGTGTACGCCGCGTGCTGGCACACCTCCAAAGAAGCCGGAACCCTCCTTGAGGAGTGGAAGCGGCGCCACCCCAAGGCCTGCCCCAACCGGACCTCGCGTCCGGGGTGCAATGAGGCCGCCCTCGCCGAGTACCGGCAGATCTGCGCAAAGATCACTCACCGGGGAGACGTCTGGCGCGCCGCCGTGCTCAACGGACTCGACAAGGCCCGTGCCTCCCAGGACCCGGCCACCGGTATGCCGTGAGCAAGCCGAACCGGCCCACCCGATACCGGAGCGAACCAGGCGGGTACACACCCGCGCGCCCACGCTGCGTGTTCCCGGGGGCGGCGCGGCGCTCTCGCTCAGGTGCCCGGGGGCGGCACTGGTGGCCTCCCGGCTGCGGGCGCCTGCCGGGAGGGAAGCGGGCGGGCAGTACGTTCGTCCCGGCCAGTCCTGGACCGGGGACGGGGCGTCACCGTCTACTCTGCTTCCTCGGCAGGCACCAAGTAGGTACCATGCTGGTATGCCGTCACTGAATGTGTCCTTCACCGAGGAAGAGATGGAAGGCGTGCGTGCTGCTGCCGCCGCTGAGGGCAAGAGCCTCAAGCAGTACCTGCACGACCTGGGCGTGCGCGAGATGCACCGTAAGCGGTTCGTGGCGGGCGCTGCGTCCTGGGCGGACAGGCTGCGCGAGGAGTTCGACGCGGCGTTCCCGGAGGAGATTCCTCCCTCCGAGCGCGACCGGGGAGCCACTGCCGCCTGATGAGCGAGACCCTGTACGTAGATGTCTCCTGGCTCCTGGACGTTCAGGACATCGCCCTCGGCCACGACGACGTGTCCGTCACCGACTACTCGGCCCTTGTCGCGGCCGTCGCCCGCCACAAGACGCGCACACCGACGCTCGCCGAATCCAACCCCGACGCGGCGTGGCGTGCTGCCGCGCTCCTGCACACCATCGTGCGGCTCGAACCGCTCCCCCACCGCAACAGCCTCTTCGCCGCCTTCATCACCACCCAGTACCTCGACCAGTCCGGTGAAGGCATCGACCCGCCCTACGGAGCGCTGTCCGACCTGATCAGAAAAGCCCGCGAGACCCGGCTCAAGATCTACGACATCGCGGACACCCTCCGCTCCTGGCGTATCTGAACCCCGGCGCCGCCCCGCGGACGAGCGGCGGCCTGCGCCGCCTCACCCGCTCCCAGTCTTGGGCGTCTCTTGAAACACGAGGGAGCTGCTCTCTCTGTCGCAGTGGCGGCGAGGACCGTACGGCTTTGCCCGGCACCCTACGGCGCGGCACTGACGATGCAGTCCACGCCGGTTCCGGGCCGTTCGGCGTCAAACGATCATCAGTGGCTTTTACAGCTCGTGAGGGTCGCGTTTGTTTCCCTGGATGCGCAGCATGATCACCGTGCGGGGTCTGGGGTCGCCGGCGGGTCCGGGGACCGTGCGGACGTGCACGCAGGCGGATACTGCGGCCAGACCGTCGGGCTTGTCGGTGAGGTCGAGTACGACGAGGAAGTTCACGGGCGGGCCGTTGACCTGGTAGGCGATGGCCTGTGGCAGGAAGGCTTTCGTATAGGCGTCCCAGGTGGGGTTGGCCCAGTCTCGTTTGAGTTCGAGCGTGATCAGTTCGTCGTGGGGGCGCCAGGCGATGTCGACGCGTCCGGCTCCTACGTTGCTGACTTCCAGTTCGACGCGCAGGCCCTGGCCGCGGAGGAAGTCGCGCAGGTCTCTGCCCAGCTCCTTCTCCAAGGGTTTGTCTTCGTCCTTTTTGAGACGGCGGAGGTACTTGCGGGCGTCACCGCCGAATTTCTGTGTCTCGTTCAGCCGGAGGTCGAGGAAGCGGAGGAGGAAGAGCAGGATGCGGTCGATGTCAGCGGCGAACTGGCCGGTGTAGCCGTCGGGGCACTGCTGGCGAAGCTCGGTGCGGGTTGTGCGGTAGGCGGTAGCGATGACGGGGATCTCGTCGACGGGTTCCTGGGCCTGGCGGGCCTCCCACATGCTGGCCAGGCGCTCGGTGAGTTCGGGTGCCGTGGTGAGGTAGCCGGACAGGCGCTCGGCGTCGTCGGGGTGGAGGGGGAGCCCGGCGAGTGCGGTCGCCGGGCTGTCAGCTTTTGGGCCGGGGTCGTGCCTTCCGGCTGTCAGGGCTTCGCGCAGGGCGGTTGCCTGTTCCCGCACGATCGGTGTCGTGGGGTCCTGGTCGGTCTCGGGTGCGGTGCTGAGCTCGGCGAGCCACTGGTCGAGCAGGGCCAGGCCGCCTTCACGGGCGAGCAGACTCTGTTCCACTCGGGGGGCCAGGACGGCGTGCAGGCCGGTTGCGGAGACTGGTGTGCCAGGTGCAGTGGTCGGCAGGGAGCCGTCGGTGGGGGTGAGCAGGTCGAGACTGCGGTGGGCTGCATAGACGTCGACCAGGCTGGTGATGACTGCGGCGGCGTGTAGCCAGGCGCCTGGCCGGTCGGCGGCTTGGGCGCGGGTGAGGGTGTCGAGGAGTTGTTGCCAGGTGCCCAGAGTGTCCAGGCGGGGGGTGCGCCAGCCGGGGGGCAGGCCGAGGAGGTTCAGGCGGATGTCCAAGATCGCGTCTTGGAGCTGGCGGAGGGTGTCGGTGGAGATGGGGGCGCCTGAGCTGTAGGCGAGGAGGGCGTCGAGGGCGGCGCCGAAGCCGGCTGCGTCGGGGCGTTCTTCCGTGCAGTGGGCGTCGCTGAGGTATGCGCGGGCTTTAAGGAGTTGGGGGCGGGCCTGGTCCAGGGTGTCGGTGGTGAGGGCTTGGCGCAGGGTGAGCATGCCCAGCTCGAAGGCGGCGTCGTCGGCGACGTCGTCGTGGTGGAGCAGGTCTTGCAGCAGCGGGGGGATTTCCGGGGCGGAGAAGTGTTCGGCGAGTGCGCCCGCTACGCGGACAACGCGGGCGGCGAAGTTCTCGTCGACGCGTGGCAGTTCCCTGCGCAGGCGGCGTAGCCGGTCCAGGAGCCCGTAGTGGCTGGCGATGCCGGCCAGGACGAGGCGGGCGCTGGCTTCCAGGGCGATGCCGCCGACAAGGTCCAGACGGGTACGGCTGGCGTCCAGCCAGGCGTCGGCGAGTTCCTCGCCGAGAACCTGGACAGCGTGGCGGTGGGTGAGCAGGGCGGTGACGACGTCTTCGAGGAGCAGCGGGTCGTCGGGGACTGCGGCGGCGAGCAGGAAGTCCTGGCCGGTGGGGCTTGCCAGTGTGGTGGCGTCGTTGCAGACGAGCGTCACCAGGGCGGGCAGGTCGTCGTGGTCGAGGAGTTCGTCGCGGGCGTCGGTCAGGATCGCAGGGCCGCCGAGGTCAGTTAGGGCAGGCGGGGGTGTGCCGGTGCGGCGGGCGTCGGCGAGGAGGCGTAGAGGGTCGCCTGAAGGGTGGGGCATCGTCTTGCCTCCTTCCGCCGCCGGACGTGTGTGCGGCTTGGACTCTAGGTCAGGCGCGGCCGGTGGGCGTGCTGGCGGGGCGGGTCTGGTGCGGTCACCACAGGCGTGCTCCTGGCGGGGCGAGGCGCAGCTGGCCTTGGGGGATGAGGGAGGCCACGTCCTCGCCGCGGGCGGTGGCGATGATGACTTGCAGCCCGGGCGCCATGTTGGTGAGCTTGACCAGGTCCTGCACCATGAGTCGCAGGTCTTTGCTGTCGACTTCCTCGGCTCCGGGGGAGTCGACGATCAGCAGTCCGGGGTGGCGGCCGACCCCGCTGCGGATGCCGTGCCGCAGCAGTGCGGTCGTCGTGACGATCTTCAGCCGCAGTTGTTCGCCTTCGGTCAGGGAACCGTAGGTGTGCTGCTGGCCGCCTTTCCACACGGTCAGGGTGGCCCCGGTGCCCAGTTCGACGCGTTGGAGCATCTCCAGTCCCAGGGCGCGGCCCATCGTGACGATGTCCTTCTCGACGTCCTTGAGGACTTGCTTCAGGGCGGCGGTCCGGCGGGCGTGAGCGGCCTTCTCCGCGGCCTTGAGGACGGCGTTGGCCACTTCCAGTGGGGTGATGTCGACGGCTGCGTCCAAGTCGGCGAAGCGGCCGGTGCGTTCGGCGACCGCTCCCTCCAGGCGGGCCACGGCCAATTCCACGGCGCGCCGTTCGCTGGTGCCGGGGTCCTGCAGGGCCTCCTGGAGAGCTGCCTCGGCTCGGGTGACGGCATCAACCGCAGCGGAAGCCTGCGCCTGGGCTGCGGCCAGGAGACCGGCGGCTTCCTCCGCTTCCTGCTGGACGCCGACCAGAGCCTGCCGTAGATCGTCCGCCGTCTCCGTTTCTTCGTCACCATGACCATCGTGCTGATGGTCGGTGGGCTCGGGCAGGCGGGAGGTGCACAGCGAGCAGTGCCCCTCCTGCTCCCGGGCCCACTGCTCCTTGGAGACTTTCGCATCGCAGCGGGGGCAGACGGTCGGCATCAAGGTGTGGAAGAACGCCTGGGCCAGTGCTGCTTCCTGGGCGGTCTGCACGGCCTGGGCGAGGCTGTGCCGCTGTTCCTCGAGGGTGTCGTGACGCAGGCGGGCCGCTGCGAGCGCGCGTTGCGCCTCGCCGGCCGTCGCCGTGGCGGCGGCCAGCGTCCGGTAGGCCGCGCTCAGGTCGGCGGCAGCCTGCCCTTGTTCGGGCAGCGCCTCAAGGCGGGCTTGTTCGGTCTCCAGCTGCCGGGTGAGCTCGCCCAGCTGCGCGCGGCGTGCCTGGGCGTCGGCGGCGGCCCGCTGCCGGGCTGCGGACAGCTGGGCGGCCACCACCTTCTGGGCGACCGATGCCGCGACCATGGTCGGCGCCCAAGGGGCGCCCAGGAACAGCTCCAGCAGCCGGGTGGGCAGCGCATTCCTCGACTCGTTGCCCAGCAGGTGTCCCAGGCCCTTGCGGTTGATGTACAGGCCGCTGGCGTAGGAGGGCCAGGACAGCTCTCCGGTGACCGGTAACGCTTCCACGTCCCCGCGGGGCTTTTGCTGGGTGCGCAGGGGCTCCAGTCCCAGGCGGTCCAGCATGAAGGCGTCCATCGACTCCTCGAAGGCCTTCATGCCGTCGAACGACGCCAGTTCGGCACCGGTCTGTTTCGACACCACGCTGCCGGTGGGGATGCCGCCGGTCACCGTCATCTCCACCACGAGCGGCTCGTCGTCGAGGACGAATTCGGTGCGCACGCGGCGCAGCCAGCTGCGTACGTCCCGCTGCAGGCCCACTCGGCCGCGCAGGCACCACAGGATGATCTCAAGGACGCTGGACTTGCCGGCCTCGTTCTTTCCCGTGGAGGCCAGGCACCACACGCCGGGCCCGGGCTCCCAGTGGAAGCGGAAGGGGATGTCGGGCGCATCGGGCTGCTGGCCGTCGGGAGCCGGGCGGATGCCTTCGAAGTCCACTGCGGTCACCAGGATCCGGTGAGGGCGCGGGAGGGCGGTGTGCGCCCGTACCCCGTGCTCGGCAAGGACCTCGCGTACCACCTCGACCGGCTGCTGGGACGCCGCCGCGATCTCCTCCAGCCATGTTTCGACCGGGCCTGCCGCGTCGTCTTCGACCTGTGCGATGCTCCGGCTCACGCCGCCAGCCCCTCCCGTGCCAATGCCGCTTCTAAGCGCTGCCTCACTCGGGCGGTGATGCCTCCGATGAGCCGCCCCTCCGGAGTGCCCGCGTACTCCTCGTGCCCGTACTGCAGCGCTTTCAGCTGTCCCCCGGACATGCCTTCCGCCGCCATCGCTACATACGCGGCTTGCTGGTCGTACCAGGCCAAAAGCGGCTCCGTGGTACGCAGCTCCTGCGCTCGGGCTGCCCCGGCTTCCAGCAGGTAGTAGTCACGACGCCGTACTTTGGCGTCGGTCACCCGACCCGCCCGCCGGATAGCGATCAGTTCCAGATGCCGCAGCACACTCAGCGCGTTGTTCAACTGCTCGAACGCCCCGTGCCGGCCCCGCAGCATCCGGTAGGTGTGCAGCTCCGGCTCCCGCTCTTCGAGCACCGCTCGTGCATCCAGAAGGCGCTGACGGGGCAGGCGGCCCTCTTCGCACCCGGAGATGATCACATTGGCGAGGTAGTCCGGGTTACGTATGAGGAAGTCCAGCTTCTGCAGCTTCCGCTCGGACTGGATCACCCGGACCGCTGACTCCGGCGCGTCGTCCCCGGCCCGGCACGCATCGCCCAGCCGGTCCAAAATGAACAGCATCCGCACCGCAGTCTGTCCAGTGGTCGGAGCAACGATCCCGACCACCCCCTTAACTCGAGACATCGCCCCACCACGCGCGCCGACATCACTCTGCTGCCAGACGCATACGTGCAGTGACCATACAGGCTCAACATCGACATGAGGAGACGTTCAACAACAAGATCGGGGGACATGCGCTTCTACGCTTCCACTCCGGAACTCATGCGAACGCAGCCGTTCGATGTGTGGGCGGCCGCCCGGCGGGCGTGGAGCAGCGTCCGGGACCAGGGCGGCGAGGCGATCGCGGCTTCGCCGCCCGGGTCGCCCCCGCTTTAGGCAGCCGTGTCAGCGTGATGCCGCTGCCGAGGGCCGTCGAGGTACTGGGCTCGCCGCCGGTGCCGTCCCCTACGCTGCCGGCTGGTCGGCGAGACGGGCTGCCTGTCCGAACAGGCGCAGCAGGGCGTCCTGGACTTCGGTGAGCTGGTCGATGCGGCGGAGGAGTTCGGTGTATTCCTCCGTCGGCATGTGGGTCCGATCGGCGCTCGTGGTTGCGGCTCGTGCGGCATCGGGGAGGGGGTTGGTGACGAAGGTGCCCAGGCCGTGGACGGTGTGGACGAGGCCTTCGTCGCGCAGGACTCGCACGGCGGCGCGGGCGGTCATGTTGGCGATCCCGTAGTCCTCTTCCAGGACGCGGGAAGGCGGCACCTGGTCGCCGGGTCGCAGTTGCCCGGTGAGGATTTGCTGGCGCAGGACATCGGCCAGGAGGCGGTAGGGCGGCCGGTTCGAGGGCTGCGGCAGCCGGCGTGCCGCAGTTCCCTGTGGTGTCCGGCGGGGCCTGCGGGAGGCTTGGCTGTCGCTCATGAAGCGTCCTTGCGCGGAACGGGGCTGCGGTGGATCTGACGCTGCACCAGCGTGATCTCCGGTGTGCCGTAGGCGGTGGTCACGCCGGAGATCGTGTAGCCGGAGGCCTGGGAGAGCTCGCGCAGGGGGTAGCGGCGTGCCGGCTGGAACTCCCGGGCGTATGCGAGGAGCAGGCGGATGCGGCGGTCGGCCTCTTCCTTCTGTGTCCGGGCTTGTTCCAGGGCGAGGATCAGGGGGTCTTCGTCCGTGGCCAGGGCGGCGGCTTCCAGATTGTCGGCGTACTGCGTGCGCTGGAGTTCGCTCTGCTCACAGGCGTCGGCGAAGCAGTCCTCGGGGGTGACGCTTCCCGGTTCGGGCAACGGGCAGAGGAGGGCGGCGAGTTCACTGATCGGATGCATTTTCCGATGGTCGTAAATTTTTACGGAAATCGCAATACCCGGGAAGGGGTCGGCCCCGAACGGGGTACGGGGTATGTGTCCCGCGTGGCGGACGTGGGGAATCGTCTTCCGTGATCGCTGGCCCGGGCGGTCACGGCCAAGGCCCTAAGGGGCGCTGGAAGGCGTCTTCGGCTCGAAAACGCTGTGCGGTGCGTCCGGCTGGGATGTGGGTGCCTGGCGCAGTACCCGGGCCAGGTCGCGGTGTATCCGGTCGGCTTCCCCGCGGACCTGGACGGGGATGTCTCCGCGCTCGGCGACGAGGCGGTCGTAGACGGGCGTCTGCTGGAACACGATGCGGCGGTTTCCCTTTCAGCGGGCGGTTCGCGGACTGGCGCAGCATACGGGCCCGGGTCACTCCCCGCTGGCTGCGGGGCGTTCAGCCTGGGACGGCGAAGAGGGCGGCCTGTGCTGTCCAGTCGCCGTCGAAGAGCGCGGCGGCCAAGGCTGGCATGGCCGCCGGGGGACGCTGTGCGCGGTTGCCGCCGGTTCAGGGAACATCCCGGGGCGCAGCGGCATGCCATGCCCGTGCTGTGGACAGGAAAGTATCCGGGCCGCGGTCCCGGCCGTGCGCGGTGTGAGTGCTTCGTCGTCCCCGAGCCGATCTGAAAAAGGAGCAGCCGGTGGCACCTCCCGTTCCCGGGTCCCTCTCCCCGCTGCGGTGGCGCTGGATCCTGGTGACGACCCGGCACCGGGACGTGCGGTTTCTGTACTGGCCGCCGCAGCATCCGACCGGACACCGCAACCTGCGGATGTTCGACCGGGACGGGTACAACATCGGCCGTCTGGTGTGGGTGGTGTGTGACACCTGCCGCGTCGGCAGCATCAACAAGATCTCCATCGATCCCGACCGTCACCGTCAGGGTCTCGGGCGTCGCCTGGTACGCCGGGCCCTGGCCGACGGCCCCGGCTACGCCTGGCAGACGACCCACCAGTCGCCCCAGGCCAGGAAGTTCTTCCCCGTCCTGGAGGAGGAGTTTCGGGTTGCGCTGCCCGAGTTCGGCGGGGTGTGCGAGCATCTCTCCTCGCCGACCCGATTCCGGGCTGCTTCGACAGGTCGCCGTCCGCGGGCCATGCTGGAGCGCAGCGTGTGAAGGAGGCTCCCGAGATCTTGCAGTTGCGTACCTACACCGTCCGTGACGGGCTGCTCGACGAGTGGGTTGAGCGGTGGCGCAGTGACGTCGTGCCGTTGCGGCGGAAGTGGGGCTTCGAGATCGGCGGGGCCTGGGTGGACCGGGAACGCAACCAGTTCGTCTGGCTGATCTCCTACAGGGGGCCCGGGACCTTTGAGGAGCGCAACGCTCAGTACTGGGCATCGCCCGAGCGCAAGGCGGCGGGCCTCGAGCCGGACGACTACCTCCTGCACACCGAGGACCGTACGGTCGAGCAGCACTACTGACCGCGCGTCGGCCCCGGCGCCAAGCGAAGGGCGCTGTCGCTGTCGCTCGGCGGGGACGTCGCCGCGCTCGGCGACGAGGCAGTCGTACACGGGGTCTGTGGGAACTGTGCCACGTCGGCCCACGCCGGGTGCTGCTCGTGCGGCGGACGACGGGCTTGTTGCGGACCGCCGTGGTCGATGACCGCCCGGCGCACTAGGTACCGCGGCCGCCCGCCAGGCACGCCGTCGGTCCAACCGGTCCTGACCGGCCGCCTCTTGGCTTGACCACTCCTCCCCCCGGGTCGAGCCGTGAGGCCCCCCTACACCAGGACGGCCGGGACGGCGTCCTCAGATGTCCAGTCCCCGTCGAAGAGGGCGGCGACCAGGCAGGCATGAGTGTCGGGGAGCTGGCCGGTGCGGTGTTTGGTGCGGGCTTTGGCGAGCCAGGCGCCGATCTTGACGGTGTCGCCGTCGACGCGGATGGTCTCGCGGGCTGTGGGGGCGCGGCCTTCGCGGTGGAGGAAGAGTTCCAGGAGCTGGACGGTCTGTTCGAAGGTGCGGCGGGTGCGGCGGGCCGGGGCGAGGGGGTTGGTGTCGGGGGTCAGCCCGAGAGCGGTCATCAGGTGCTGCTGGCCGGGGTGGAGGGCGGGCCAGGTGGTGAGCTGGCGGGCCAGCCAGGAGCCGATCTTCACCCCTGCCAGGAGGGTGTCGCGGGTGAGGGCGGCCGGGTCGGCGCCGGAGGCGAGGTGGGTGCGCAGCAGGTGGTATTTGCGGTGCCAGTCCGCGCCGTGCGGGAGGCGCCAGTCGGGGGCGAGGTCGGTGAGGGCGTCGGCGCGTGCGGCATCGAGGGTGTTCTTGGTGGCGAGGTGGCGTTGTTCGGCGAGCCAGGCGCCGACGGGGGTGGTGGCGGGGGCGGCGAGGTGGCCGTGGGTGCGCAGGTAGTCGGCGGCGGCGGCGAGGCGGGAGCGCCAGGCGGCGTCGTGCTTGTCCCAGATCATGCCCAGCGCGTCGAGTTCGGCGGTCCAGTCGGCTTCGAGGCGGCCGGCGGTCCGGGCGTCGCGCATGGTGGTGATGAAGGTGCCGAGCCGGTAGCCGGCGGGGTCGGTGTAGTCGGCGGGCACGTCGAGGTGGCCGTACTCGTCGCGGTAGGAGCGGGCGGCTGCCAGGCCGAGGCGGCGGGAGCGGGAGACGGCCGGGTCGCGGGGGTCGAAGGAGACCAGGTCCATCGCCTGGGCGATGCGTTCGGGGTGGACGGTGAAGTCGAAGTGCCAGCGGCGGGCGATGACATCGCTGGTCTCCTTCGGCAGCCGGTTGGCCTTGTCCGGGAGGCGCTCGAGGATGCGGTGGTCGTGGCTGGCCAGCGCGCAGGCGATCGCCCACACCGGCTCGTAGGCGGTGCCGAGGATGTTCTCGCCGTCCGTGCCGGGCGGGACGTAGACGGGCACGATCAGGCTCGCGGTTTTGCCGCTCACGTCCAGGCGCAGGGCGCGGCCGAGGGCCTGAACGCAGCGGATGACGCTGCGGGTGGGGTCGGCGAAGACGATCGCATCCACGCTGGGGATGTCGACGCCTTCAGCGATCAGGCGGGAGTTGGCCAGGATCGCGCAGTCGGCGGCGGCGAACGCGGCGAAGGTGTCGGCGCGCTGGGCGGGGGTGTGCTCGCCGTGGGCGAAGAACAGCTCGGGGGTGATGTCCGGGACGAGGCCGGGGTCGGTGCGGGCCAGCAGGCGCAGCGTGTGGGGGAGTTCGCGGGCGAAGCGGCGGGCGTCAGAGACGAGGTTGAAGTAGACCAGGACCTTGCTCAGACGGTGTTCGGTCATGGCACGCAGGACAGACAGGTGCAGGGCGGTGGTGCGCAACGCGCTGTCCTGCTCCTCGCCGTCGCCGGGAGGGGTGGTGCCGGGGGCGGGGAGATTGAGGCGGCGGCGCAGGTCGGCGTCGGTGAGGGTGGGCACCACGATGCGGTAGTCCGCTGCCCGGCCGTCAGCCACTGCCTGCGCGAGCGGGTATTCGAAGATCTTCTGGCCATAGACGGCCTCGTTATCCATGGAGTTGGCGAACGCATCCACATCCCGCCCCGCGGCGGCGGGGCGGCGGCGCGGGCGGGTGGTGTCGGCGGACTCCGCCAGCTCCGGCGCGGCGAAGATGCGCGGGGTGGCGGTCATGTAGAGCCGGCGGTCGGCCGAGATCCGTTTCGCGTCGTTGACGATGGCCCACTTCTTGTCGGCACGGCCTGCGATCCGGTGGGCTTCGTCCATGACCGCGAGGTCGAACGGCGGCACCGCGTATCCCGTGCGCTGGGTCTGCTCGATCTTGTCCAGGGAGTCGTAGGTGCAGATCACCGTCAACGCCGGGATCTGGTCCTCCCCCTCCCCTACCACCGACATCAGCCCGCCCAGCGCGTGCGGGTTCGTGGTCGACATGACCCGGGCCGCGACCAGGTCGTCGCGGCCGCTGGTGTCCAGGGAGGAGACGATCACCATGTGCTCGCCGTGTCCGTCCCGGCGCCAGGCCAGCGCCGTCTGCGCGGCCAGGTCCAGGGTGGGGACGACGAACAGCACCAGCCGCGCGCCGAGTTCGTCCGCGGTGCGGATCGACACCAGCGTCTTGCCGGTGCCCGTCGCCGAGACGAACAGCGCCCGCGTCCCCGCGCGCCGCAGGTGCCCGGCCAGCCGCTTGACCGCCTCGGCCTGGTCGGGAAACAGCCGCGCGGGCCCGGCGCGGCCGGGGAGCGGCAATTCGACCACAGTCATGTCAGCTCTTCTTTCGAGTCAGTGGCTCCAGTAGTCGCGGCGCGGCAGTTCGACCCACACATCGGGCGGTCCGGTCACGGCGCGGCTGTCGGCGGGGCGCAGGCCTGCGAAGGCGCAGGCGTAGGCGACGGCGTGGTGCTGGTAGAGGTAGGAGGCCAGCACCTGCTCGGCAGTGTCGTTCTCGTCCGGTCCTCCGCCGGGGTGCAGGTCTGAGCCCTCGATGATTCCGTTGCGGGCGATGCTGCCCTGGTTGCCGCTCTTGGGATTGGCGTAGAGGCCGTAGCAGAGGGTGCCGGCGGACAACCGGGTCAGCACGCCCGGCATCTGCGGCGCATATCCCCAGGGCTGGGTGACCACGCAGCCGCCCGGCACGGACGTCACGCCGACGATGTTCAGGCTCTCGTCCATGTCGTGGGCATAGGGATCCTCCAGCAGCTCAGTCAGCACGTCGAGGAGTTCGCCGTCCACCACCGGGGTCGCCTGGAGACGGCGCACCGCCTCGGCCGTGTCGATGCCCGCCACGCAGGCCAGGCCCATGCCGTCGTCGTCGAACTCACCCAATGCCGTGGTGAGGCGATGGGCCTCCTGCGCTGCCGCACGCTCGGCGTCGCTCAGGGACACCCCTTCCGGGACCGGGAACAGCTCGGGCGTCGGTCCGGCCAGACTCAGCCGCCCCGGCGACCAGCCGCCGAGGGAGGGCCGCCAGGGATCGGCCCCGGCGGCGGCGAGCGCCCGTGCGTTGGCCGGCTTCCCGGACAGGACGGCTTCCCACAGTGCCGTCACCCCGTTCTCCAGCGCGTCCACATCCGCAACCCGGCGGGCAAGTTCCGCAACCGCCTCCGGGGAGCCGAACACCGCTGCCCGATGCAGGGGCCTGCTCCCGTTCCAGCTGTTCGGATCGGCTCCCTGGTCCAGGCGTCGGCGGATGTCGTCGGCATCCCTCCAGTCCCAGCCCATGCCCGCCCAGCCGTCACTCGCTGCCGCCACCGCTCCCCCATCGAACACGTCGCATGCGCTCGCGCCACTTCGACCCGCCCCCGAGCACACGTGCGCTACAGGCCGCTGGCTCCATCCAGGTCCGCTGACCGGACGTTATCACCCCGAACACCGTTCGCACGCTCAATGTACGTGCTTCGTACGCTATCTGTACGCGTGAGGGACGTGTCACGGGTAGGGTGAGGGGTGGAGGTGTCCCATGTCCGAGTTGTTCGACGCGGTCGACGCGCTGGTCGCGTCCCGCTCCCCGCTGCCGCCGCCGGCCGAGCGCAGGCGGCTGCGCCAGGCGCACGCGCTCACCCTGGACGAGGTGGCCGCAGCTCTGGGCGTGCGGCGGGCGACCGTGGGCGGCTGGGAGTCGGGCAAGGCAGAGCCCCGGCCGCCGGAGCGGGAGGCGTACGCCCGCCTGCTGAAGCAGCTCGCCACGCTCTACCCCGCCCCCGAGAGCACCGGCGCCCCGCAGGAGGACCCGGGCACCGCGGCGCCGCAGACATCCACCACCGCAGCACCCGCAGCACCCGCAGCGCCCGCGGCGCAGGCTGGGCCCACGGGCGGGTGGGCGGCGGAAGCCACTGCCGCGGCGGAGGCCGAGGAGCCCCCGGCCGCTCCCCCGGCGCCCGTTCGGCACGCGGCAGCGACACAGCGGCCGGTGCCGCGTGCCGAGCGGGCGCCGCAGAGCTCGCGGCGCCCCGCTGCGAGGAAGGCCGCCCCGGCGAACACCCCCGCGCCCGGCGGTGCCTACGCGCACGGTCCGCTGCTCGTCCTCGACGCCGACACCGAGCGGCAGGTGACCGGCTACGGCGTCGGCGGTCTGATCCTGGACGTGCCCGCCAAGTCGCTGCCCGCACTGGTGGAGTGGACGCTCACCGAAGCACAACTGGGGTCGCAGAAGCTGCACGGCTCGGGCAAGGACGGCGACCCGCTGCTGGTGCTCACCGAGGCGGCGTGCGAGCGCTACGGCCTGCCCGCCGCCTTGTCCGAGGCCGAGCGCCTCGCCGGGCGGCTGCCGGAAGGACACAAGGTCATCAAGCAGCTTGAGCGCGCCGGCTGGCAGCTCACCAAGCGCGGGCTGGGGCCATGGGCGCGGATCTACCGCCCCGCCCAGGGCAGCCGCCGCCAGTGCGTGCAGCTGTGCATTCCCTCCTGGCGTGCCCTGGACGGCCGCGCCTGGGGCCACGCCGCGCAGCTTCAGCCCGCGGAGCTCGCCCGGGTGCTGGGGGTGTTCGCGCAGCGGGTGATGACGCCGGTGGGCTCCACCGCGGTGACGGGGCTGCATCTGATGACGGCGCTCAACCCGCCCACGAGGGCGAGCGAGCCGGACGAGAACGGCAGACGGCACCGCGAGCACCGGCCCGGCTCGCTGGGTACGGAGCCGATGGATCCCGCGCCGTGCGAGGCGACCGACGGCCACCCCGTCCTGGCCCATCTGCCCCGCTTCCACGTGCGCGGCCCCGGCGAGCGGCTGTTCGAGGAGGCCTACGACTGGGCGCGGGATCTGACCGATGCCGAGTGCATGCAGCGCTACCTGGTCGGCTTGGACGTGAACCTGGCGTTCGGTGCGGCCGCCAACGGCGCGGTCGTCGGTCTGGCGTCGCCGCCCGTGCACGTCAACCGCCCGGTCTTCGACCCGTCGGTGCCTGGTTCTTGGCTGGTCGACCTCTCCCACGTCGACCTGTCCCGGGTGAAGGTCGGCAAGCAGTGGCGCGACCTCGATGGCGCGCTGCTGCCCAGCCCGTTCACGCCGACCGGCAAGCGCCCGACCGGTCCGGCCTGGTATGCCACGCCCACCGTGGCGTACGCCGTGGAGCTCGGTTACGACGTCGCGCCCGTGGAGGCGTGGGTGCGCCGGGAGAGTGGCCGGTTCCTGGACGGCTGGTACAAGCGGCTGCGCGATGCCTACGTCGCCACCATGGCGGACCTCGGCGTCGCGGAGAAGCTGCCCCCGCACCAGTTCCTTCAGGCGATGGACGGCTACAAGAGCCGCGATCCGGAGCTGGGGATCGTGGTGGACGCGGTCAAGATGACCGTCAAGGGCGGCATCGGCAAGCTGCAGGAGAAGGCACGCGGGGGCGGCTGGAAGCCGGGGCAGGCCTGGCCCGCCCTCGCCCGCCCGACGTGGCGGCCGGACATCCGCGCGGCCGTCATCTCCCGGGCCCGCATCAACATGCACCGCAAGATGCTCGCCCTGGCGGCGGCCACCGGCCGTTACCCCGTCGCGGTCCTGTCCGACTGCGCGGTGTACGCGGCCGACGGCCCCAGCCCGCTGGACGTGCTGCCCTACGGCGCCGACGGCAAGACCGTGGCGGGCTCGTTCCGGCTGGGGGTCTCGCCGGGGATGGTCAAGCACGAGGGCACCCAGAGCCTGCTGTGGGGAGCGGACGTCCTCGAGCAGCTCGGCGCCGACGGCCATGTCGCCAACCTCGCCCGCTACATCAAGACCGGCGAGGTCACCGCCAAGGACACCGGAGAATAGGGAGCGTTACGGCGATGGTCACGGTCGGGGAAGAACTCGACAAGGCGGTGCAAGGGGCGTTCACGCGACCCGTGCCCAAGTCGGCCGGGGCGCAGATGCGTTACCTGGTCAAGCAGCACCAGGGCAGTACCCGGCGCGTCGCCGAGCTGCTCGGCATCAGCCAGCGCACCGTCGAACGGTATGTGAAGAACCAGATCAAGACCCCCCGGCCGGAGCTTGCCGAGCGGCTTCAGGGCGAGGTCCGCGCGCGCTGGCAGCCGCAGATCAGGGCCAAGGCGAAGCAGGCCGCGGCCACCACAAGCGGCATCATGATCGATGTCCAGGCCCGCTTCGGCTACACCGCCGCCCCCGGCAGCACCGACGACGCCCGCCTACGTCACCTCACCCTCGCTCTGCCCCCACAACACGCCGCCCGCCTCCTTCAAGCCCAAGAAGCCGGCCTCACCGAGGACCAGCTCCGCCAGATCGCCGCCGAGGCCCTGGGCGAGGTCTACTTCCGCGACAGCGGCCGCCGCGCACACGGCCTCGAAGTGGAACTCACCGACCTGATCGACCTGGAATTCGAGCTGTAACCGGACAGGGCCGGAGGTCGGGCAGGAAGCAGGAACGGGCACTGGAGGGGGAGCTGTGACAGCAGGGGCGTCATGGACCGTGCCGCTGACCGGGGAGCTGACCTCATCACTGATCAACCGGACCGCAGACCGCTACGGCCTGCCGACTGCCGGCGTGCTGCGGCAGTGGACATGCCGCAACTCCCCCACTCGGCACGACGACGGCTGCCTGCGCGCCGATGCGAAGGTCGTCCTCAACGCAACCGGGGGGTGTGCCTGCCGAGCTGTGCGCGGTTCAGTCGGCGGTGCCGGCACGCGCTCTGCCCGACTACACGACATCCACTACAAACCCCGGAACAGGTGCGTTTCAGCGGGCCAGTGCGACCGTGTGAGACGACGTGTTCGCCGAAGAGGTTCCGGCGCAGCTATCGCGCCATTGTTTGTAGGCGCTGACCAGGTCGGCCTGTGCCAGTTCGTCGCGCTGGGTCGGTGTGAGCCAGTGGGCGGACGATCCGGCAGGCGTCCGCTCCACCAGCAGCACGTCGTCGACGGCCTCGGCGACAGCCTGCAGGTGGCTGATCACCATGACAAGGCGATTCCCGCTGGCTTGGGTGCGCAGTACCTCGAGGGCGGAGTCCAGTGCGGTGGCGTCGAGGGCGGCGAAGCCTTCATCGAGGAACGGGGAGCCGAGGGCCGGGCCGCTGCGGGAGTGCAGTTCGGCGAGTGCCAGGGCCAAGGCGAGTGATGCCTGGAACTTCTCTCCTCCGGACAGCCGGTTCGGGGGGTGGGCGACGCCGGAGTTGCGGCTGACGATGTCGAAGCTGTCAGCGAAGCCGAAGCGCCCTTCGGACATTTGGCCAAGCAGGTCGCTGGCGATACCGAGCAGCGCCTGAGTACGCAGCATGGTGAGGTGGTTCAGGAACTTGGCGTCGACCAGTTCGCGGCGCAACCTTCCAGGGCTTCACAGCGGGCCCTGCCCGCGGTGATGGCGAAGTCCAGGTCAGCGCCCGGCTTGATCAGGTCCTGCGCATCCTGCTGTTTCTGGCGCTGGTCTTTGGTTGCCTGTCCGACTGCGGCAACGAGGAGGTGGAGCGCTTCGGGTGTTGTCAGATCGGCGTGGGTATCGAAGCCGTCGACATCGGTAAGTGCGGCGGCGCACTCGCTGAGGCTGTTCTCGGCAGTGGCTGCGTGGCCTGCGGCGGCGACGGCACGCTGGGTGAGCCTGTCACTCAGCGTTGAGGTGGTCGTCGACAGTTCGGAGGCGTACGTGCGGACTTCGGCGATCTCTGACTGGGCCGGGGCCTTCGGCGCCTGGTGCTGGCCGGAGGCATCGAGATGCGTGAGGGCCTGAGTGACGGCCTGGGCCCATACGTCCAGTCGACCGCGTGACGGTGTGCAACTGAAGATCTTCGATTACGCCTGGGCCGTGGTCTTCTGCTTGAGGCGTTCGTAGGGGGTCTGGCCGCCGAGGCCGCCGTGGGGGCGATGGTAGTTGTAGTAGTCCTCCCACTCGCGCAGCTTGTCGTTGAAGACCTCGGCGTCGTCGATGATGACGCCGTCGAGGAGTCGGTAGAACTCCTCGGCGTCGATGCGTTGGGAGCGCTCGACCTTGCCGTTCAGGCGCGGCGTGCGGGGCTTGATGTAGGTGTAGGCGATGCCTTTGTCGAGGACGTGCCAGTGGAAGGCGGACTGGAACTCGGCGCCGTTGTCGGTCTGGATGACCTCGACCTGGAACGGCAGGCGTTGGATGACGTAGTCCAGGAACTGAATAGCGGTGGCCTGGTTCAGCGTTGGGTAGATGCGCAGGACGCGCAGCCTTGTGCAGTCGTCGATCGCGGTGAACTGGAAGTACTTGGTGCGCCCGCCGCGGCGCCCTTGGGGCATCGAGGCGAGCGGCTCGATGAACTTCACGTCGATCTGCACCCGGTGGCCGGGCAGCTGCTTCTCGTAGCGCTTCCACCGGCGGTCGTGGCGCTTGTAGCGCTGGGAGGCCGGCAGGCGGCCCATGTCGAGGCGGTTGAGGATGCGCCAGACGCCCGACTTGCTGATGGTGACGTCGTGGTACCGCTTGAGGTACATGGCGATCTTCTCGGGGCCGAAGTGGTAGTTCTGCCGCAGGTAGATGATCTTCCCGACCACCTCGACGTGCGTCGCGTTCGGGCAGTGCTTGGGCGCCTTGGAGCGGGTGCGCAGGCCCTCCACGCCCTCGGCCTGGTAGCGGCGGTACCAGGTGTAGTACGCCTGCCGGCTGATCCCGAAGTACCGGCAGGACATCGCGACGTTCCCGGTGACCTCTTCGACATGGCGTATGACGGCCAGGCGCCGCTTGGCCTCACGGTCAAGCGGCGGGGTGGTGGGGATGGACTTCGGCATGTGGATCTCCGTAGTGATCGGAGACCCAGGTGTCAACGATGATCGGCAGTTTTAGACCACTAGGGCGAACTACTGGCCGCCACTGGGGAGAACTACACGGCCGTTGACACTCGTTCGGGACACTGTTCGAGGCCAGAAGAAAAAGAACAAGCTAAGTACCCAGCGAAGCTCATTTTGCGGCACCGAGCGCCACGTCGCGCGACAGCCTTGTGATTAGAGGTGTTTACCCAACCACATGCCTGTGAACATGGCGCCGACCAAGACCAGCAAACCGGCCACGGCCAAAAGACTTGTAGTGGTGTTGTTGTTTCTCTCTCGTCGGCGACGAGACGGGCGCTCGACATGGCCGGACCCATCGTGATATGGAGTCGTCACCGGCAGCACTGTCGTCGCGCTGGTGCGGGACGTCGGGCGCGGGGCCGTGGTCGGCTGGTCGTCCGGGTAGCCGCCGTAGCCGACCGCGCCCAGTGCGGCGGTGGCGGCGACGGGCTGGCCGTCGAGGCAGGCCTCGATGTCGGCCCGCATCTCGTCGGCCGACTGGTACCGGTAGTCGGGGTCCTTGACCAG